>NZ_JAVIJB010000026.1:0-105325 GCF_033977165.1 Mesorhizobium captivum | reverse complement strand
GACATGCTTAAAATCAAGAACCTAAAGCAGGTCGCGTGAATCCTTTTTCACGCGACCTGCTTTAGGCTTTCTCGTCCACCTTCTTTATGAAGAGGCTGAATTCGTTCGGGTCCATATGCACGATATGCCTGTCTTCCGGATAGGCGCCGCTGTTGACGTCGGCGACGTACTCGGAAAACGCTGCAATGCGCTCCGCCTGCAGCCGGTCGTACTCGGCGGCGAAGTTGCGATAGACCTTCGAGTGGCGCGGCATGTGACCGCGATTGGTGCCGAGAATATCTTCGGCAAATAGGTATTGCGCGTCGCAGCCCGTGCCCGCTCCCATCGACAGCATGATCAGCGAGGTGCGCTCGGAGATCGCCTTCGCCACTTCGACCGGCACCACCTCGATCTCGGCGCCGATCGCGCCGGCGGCTTCCAACTGCTTCACCGCCTCGAACACCTGCATCGCGGTGTCGGCGGTCTTGCCAACGGCCTTGAAGCCGCCGGTCCAGGTCGCGCGGGAAGGAATGAGGCCAACATGGCCGATGACGGGAATAGCGTCGTCGGCCATGCGCTTGATGGTCGCGTAGCCGGCGCTGCAATAGACGGCATCGGCGCCGGCCTTGTAGAGCCTGAACGACCAACGCACAAAATCATCAGCGGTGCCGATCTCGTAGAAATTGTCGCCCGGCATGGTGAAGAGGCTGGGCGCCGCGTCGCGGTACTGCGGATTGAGCACCAGTTCCGGCGGCACCGAGACGATGTCGACACCGGCGCGCTCGGCGGCCTCCGCTTCTTCCAATGTCAGCACACGCAGCATGGTCAACTGCCGTTTGCCCTTCATGGCGCGCAGATCGGCAACGGTCGGTCTCTTTCGGCTCATCGATTTCTGTTCCTTCGTAGCTTGGCTGGTGCGGCCGATCAGTCGATTTCGATCAAGACTTTACCGGCCTCGACCTTGACCGGATAGGTCTTGAGGTTGACGCAGACCGGCGCGCCCTTGGCCTTGCCGGTCTTGTAGTTGAAGCGGCCGTTGTGCTTCGGGCATTCGATGATGTCGTCCATCACCAGCCCGTCGGCGAGATGCGTCTTCTCGTGCGTGCAGAAGCCGTCTGTAGCGAAGAACTCGTCGTCCGGCGAGCGGTAGATCGCAAAGCTGCGGCCGCCATGGTCGAAGCGGATCACGTCCTCCTCGTCCACGTCATCCACAGCGCAAGCTTCGACCCAGTCCGCCATCGTCTCTCTCCGGATTGATACGTGCCGCCTATTCGGCCGCGGCCGCCGTTATATCCAACTCGTGGAACTCGCTGCGATAAGGCTTGGCCGTCGGCGGCAGTTCGCGCTTGAGGTAGTAGTCCTCATATTTCAGCTGCCTGAGCAGCACCGGCCAGACCTCGCGATACGCGTGCCACATCGAGGGATTCGGCTCCGGCAGGTCGTGCTTGATCAGCTCGTGCAGCTTCGGCAGCGCGTGATAGGGCGCCATCGGGAACATGTGGTGCTCCACATGGTAGTTCATGTTCCAGTAGATGAACCGGCTGATCGGGTTCATGTAGACGGTGCGCGTGTTGAGCCGGTGATCGGTGACGTTGTCGGCTAGGCCGATATGCTGGAGCAAGCCGGTCATCACCATGTGCCAGGTGCCGTAGAGACGCGGCAGGCCGATCAGCACCAGCGGTATCCATGATTTAAGCGCGATCGCGGCAGCGATCGTCGCAACGTATACCGCAATGTGCCAGCGCGCGGCGATCACCGCCTTATACTGCTCCATCTCCGGGATGTAGCTCTTCTCGTCGTCCGACAATTTGCCGAAGGCCTGGCGCACCAGCGTCGGCAGCGAATAGCGGAAGTCGAGGATGCCGGTAAAGGCGAGCGCCGCCTTGATGAGGTCCGGCGGCCGCATGACGGCGATCTCGGCATCGCGGCCGACGATGATGGTGTCGGTATGGTGGCGGGCATGGCTCCAGCGCCACTGCACGGGATTGCGCACCAGCATGAAGGAGGCGATGTGGTAGACGACGTCATTCATCCAGCGCGTGCGGAAAGCGGTGCCGTGGCCGCATTCGTGCCAGCGCGAGTCGCTCGACGAACCATAGAGCACGCCGTAGACGAACAGGAACGGCACGACCCACCACGTGCCCCAGAACCAGATGATTCCGGCGGCCGAGCCCAGGATCGCGGCGATCCAGATGACGGTATCGCGGATCGCCGGCCCGTCCGAGCGCTGCATCAGCTCCTTCATCGTCTTGCGCGACACGTCAGTGTGGTACCACTCGGCCGAGGCGAGCCCGGTCTCGATCGCAAGCCGAGTACTTTCGCCGACAAGGCTGTAGTCGCGCTTCTTTGCCATCGTCGTCACATCGACCTCCAACCTTCTCGCACCGCTGGCGATCCGGTCCGCCGGCCGGAGGGCTTGCTATGGACAATTGTCGCGCTCATGCCCTGCCTGCCAATTTTAGGAAATTGCCGGAGGGCTGAGGATAGTCCTGCTCGGGCTGACGCGCGATGGCCGTGATCCTGCCTTCGGCGTCGGCGATCGCCTCCTTGCCGTCGAGGACGCGGAACACCGCGTCATAGGTACGGGTCTCGCCATGCTCCAGCCAGATCATCTCGCCGCGCTCGCGCGCGGCAAGGTTGCCCAGCACGTGATGCGTCGACGGCTCGATGCCGAGCGCGTACTGCCCAGCCTGGAAATTCTGCCACTGATAGCAGCAGGGCAACTGGTCCTTGCGGGTGACTACCTCGAAGCCGAGGCCGATGCGGTCGTTGACGACGGCCACCGGCACCCCGCCCTTGGCGTCGGCGCCGAGCTCGTGCTGCCAGACCTGCTCGCTGAAGCCGGTCTGCGGCGCCGGGACGCTGCGATAGCCGACCTCCTGCGCCTCGTAGCGCTCGCCGGCATGCGCCGCCCACACGACATCGCGGATCGGCGCCAGGTAGCGCGAGCCTTCGTCGAGCAGCGGATGGCCGACATTGACGTGATAGAAATACATATGCGGCGTGCGGTGGAAGCCGTGATTGACGACGCGGTCCGAAAGCCGGATCTCGTTGCCGCCGACATCGGCCTCGATCCGGCGGATCAGATGCAGGTCCTCGCCGAACACGGTTGCCTGCTGGACGATGCCCTCCGCCCAGAGCACACAGCGATCGCCGTCCCAGCGCTCGCCATATCCGGTGAGCCGCGCCGGAATGGTGCCGATGCGCCCATGCAGCGAATGGGTCACCCTCTTGCGGCCCGGATAGTTGTAATTCTCGGCCGGCACCTCGTTGCGGCCGAGTATGTGGTCGAGGCCGCAGGTGACGAGCAGGCCGGAGAACGACCGCCCCCAGGCAAAGCCGTCCTCGCCTTCATAGTCGTGCAAGGCGGGATGGCGGAAGCCGCTCGGCGAATGCCAGCTGATCGCCTGGCCCTTGTACTCGCAATCGGCGATGTCGAGCGCGCGGTCGACCAGCGCGGTGAAGCGCAGGCCCGAGCCGGTGCGGAACTCGAGCATGCGAATGCCGCGCTCGACGCCGTCGTCAAGCGTCATCAGCCGCACTCCGGCGAACTGCGACAGCATGCCGGAGCGTTCGGCGACCTGCCGGCGCGAGAGCGTCTGTCCGTAAAGCTTCACCATGCCGTCACTGCGCCCTTTTCATCAGCGCCGACATGTCGGCGCCGGTTATCAGGCTTTCCACGGTCAGAAGATCGGTGTCGGCGACCGTCTGCTCGGCGACGATCTCGCCGCGCCGCATGACGACGATGCGGTCGGCGGCCTCGAACACGTGGTGGATGTTGTGGGTGATCAAAAGCACCGAATGGCCGGCCTCGCGCATCTCCTTGACGAAGCGCAGCACGCCATGCGTCTCCTCGACGCCGAGATTGTTGGTCGGCTCGTCGAGGATGATCACTTTGGCGGCGAACTGCATGGCGCGAGAGATCGCGATCGACTGGCGCTCGCCGCCGGACAGCGTGCTGACCAGCGCATCGGCGTCGAGCTTCTTGGAGATGCCGACGCGCTTCAGCAGCGCCGACGCCGCATCGCGCAGCTTGGCAAGGTCGAGCGGCGCGAAGACACCGAGCCATTTCAGATTGACCGGCTCGCGACCTAGGAACAGGTTGCGCGCGATGCTGAGGTCGGGCGCCAGCGAGGTGTCCTGGTGGATGGTTTCGATGCCGAGATCCATCGCGTCGCGCGTCGTGCGGATCGAGACCTTCTGGCCGCGCACATAGATGTCGCCGCGATCGACCGGGAAGACGCCGGAGATCGCCTTGATCAGCGTCGACTTGCCGGCGCCGTTGTCGCCGAGCAGGGCCACCACCTCGCCTTCCCTCAGCGTCAGCGAGGCGCTCTTCAGCGCGCGCACGCTGCCGAAGGATTTTTGCAGATTCTGCAGCCGGAGCACTTCCTGCATCATGGTCAGCTCCTTGCGGCGTTTTTCTGCAGCAGAGCGTGCAGGATGAGCATGGCGAGGATGATGACCCCGACGAAGATGTTGTAGGCCAGCCCCGGCACGCCGACGAGCACGATGCCGTTGCGGATCGTGCGCAGCATCAGCGCGCCGACGATGGTGCCGAGGATCGTGCCTCGGCCGCCAGTCAGCGCCGTGCCGCCAACCACCACCATGGCGATCACTTCGAGCTCGTATCCCGTGCCCGCCACCGGCGAAGCCGCCGAGATGCGGAAGGCGCTGATCATGCCGGCAAGCCCGGCAAGCACCGAGGTGAGGATGAACAGCCAGATCTTGACGGCGTCGGCCGGCACGCCGCGTGCCACCGCGGCGTTGCGGTTGGAGCCGATGGCGCTGATCCAGTTGCCGAGCTTGGCGTAGCGCAGCACATAGACCGCAAGCAGCGACAGGCCGATGAACCACCAGAGCGAGGTGTAGAAACGGAATGAACCGACGTTGAAGCTGCCAGCGAGCAGCGTCACGAAGAACCCCGGCTCATTCCAGGATTTCAGCGGAAAACCCTGCGTGATGTAGAGCGCCGCACCCCGCACGATCAGCAGCATCGACAGCGTCACCAGAAAGGACGAGATGCCAATCTTGGTGACGATCACGCCGTTGATCGCGCCGATCGCGATGCAGAGCAAAAGCCCGGCAAGCAGCGCCACGCCGATATCGACACCGCCATTCTGCACCAGAAGCATCACCACGACCGGCGCCAGCGCGAACACCGCGCCCACCGACAGGTCGAATTCGCCGGCGGTCAAGAGCAGCGTCATGCCGAGCGCAATGATGCCGAGCTCCGGCAAGAACGCCATCATGTTGGAGATATTGAGCGGCGACAGGAAATTGCCGTCGGCGACCGCGAACACCGCGAGCAGGACGACGAGAATGACGAAGGAGGAGAATTGCGGCGAGCGCATAAGGCTCGACCTGCCTTTCCCGCTCCTTACGCCGTCTTCCGCGGTGATTGCCATGACTTGCTGAACCATGCTTGCTGCGTGGCGCCCGCCGCGCGCGCGGTGGACGCCGATTTCCTTACTTCTTGTCGTAGAGCTTCAGGATCGGCTCGACGCTGGAGGCGTCGTAGAGGCCGAAGGTGTGGATGTCGTAGCCGATCGGCTCGCCGGACGCCGCGAGACCGAGCAGCGCGACTGGCATGAAGCCTTGCGCCGACGGATACTGCCAGGCGGCGGCGTTGACGAACCCGTCCTTGACCGCCTCGGCCGTCTCCTTCGAATTGCCCCAGCCCACCACCGGGATCTTGCCGGCCGGAATACCGGCGCCGTCGAACACCCGCTTGACGCTGGCGGCCACGGAGTCGCCCAGCGCGATGATGGCGGGCGGATTGTTGGCGACCATATAGTCGGTCATCTTGGCGATGATGCCGGCCGGATCGGTGCCGCAGTCGACCACGTCATATTTGATGCCGAGCGGATCGAAGACGCCGGCGATGCCCTCGGTCTCGAGCTGCTGATAGCTGGCACCCGGAACCTCGACCGGCAGGAAGACCTTGTCGCCCTGCTTCACCATCTTGTGGTCGACGAGATACTTCGCCCAGATGGCGCCGGCTTCCTTGAGGTCAGCGCCGACATAGGCCTGGCGTCCGGTCGCCGGATCGTCCGTGTTGAAGAACACGATCGGGATGCCGGCCGCCTTCGCAGCCTTCACTTCCTCGGTCCACAGGCCGGGCTGCGCCGAGGTGGTGGCAATGCCGTCGGGCTTGGCGGCAAGCGCCGAATTGAAGGCTTCCTTCTGCGCCGCCATGTCGCCGCCGCTGAAGGAGATCTTGCAGGCCACCTTGAGCTGGTCGCAGGCCTTGGTGGCGCCGGCGTTCCAGTCGATCCAGAACGCGTCCGACGGACCGCCATGCGACAAAAGGAAAAATGTCTTCTGGCCATCCTGCGCCTGCCCGGCTGACCCGAAGGCAACACTGGCCAGCACAGTCGCTGCGGCCGCCAGCTTCAATCCAAACTTCAACATCTCGTTTCCTCCACTCTCATGTCTGGCAAAGGATACCGGCGCCGCCCAGAAAGGCGGGGCCGTGCAGCCTCACAGGCCGTTCTCGCGGAACCTCCCGTCGAGGAACTTCTTGGCGCGCGGCACGTCGTCCTCCGACAGATGCTCGATGATGACCGGGATGTTCGGGTGCTTCTCGGCGAGCCGCTTGAGGTAGAGATCGTAGTTCAGCGAGCCGAGGCCTGGCGCCGGCAGCTCGATCTCGCCGACGCCGCGGAAGGTGTGGCTTTCCATCGCATCGGCGTCGCCGATATCGGCATGCTTTTCCGACTTGTCGCTGCCCGAGCGCTTGACGTCCTTGGCGTGGGCTATTCTGATCTTGTCGGTCAGCGTGTCGAAGACCTGGTTCAGGATCTGGTCCATCCGGTCGATGTTGTGGGTCTCGAAATAGTTGGTCGGGTCCATCAGCAGGCCGAGGCCGGGATGGTCGACCTGCGCGAACATCTTCACCGTCTCTTCGACCGAACCGACGACGTTGTTGACATAGGTCTCGAGCAGAAAGACCGCGCCGTGGTCGTAGGCCGTCTGGGCAAGGTCCGCGATCACCTTGCGGCATTCCTCGAACCCTTCTTCGGTCTTGTTCTTCGGGTGATGTACCCAGTCGGACTCGGTGTTGTAGGTACCGGTCTCCGAGATCACGAAAGGCGAGCCGAAATGGCGGGCGTTGCGGATGATCTCCTTGAGATAGCCGACGCGCTTCTCGCGCTCCGCCTTGTCCGGATGGATGATGTTGGTATAGCCCGACACGCAGCAGACTGGCAGATTATGATCGCGGAAGGTGTCGCGCACCTTCTTCGCCTTGTCTTTGGTGATCTGGCCGGCCGAGAGGTCGATGTCCTTGAAATGCAGGTCGAGCTGCACCGTGTTGAAACCGAGGCCGCGGATCTTTTGCGCCGTCTCTTCGAGGCCGTATGGGAAATACCCCGTGAAAATGCCTGCCTGCATCATGGTGTGAATTCCTCCCTGTAAGCGATTCAGTTGATTCAGTTTGTGGAGATTTCGGAGAGCTTGACGGTGCGGCCCGACGCGATCGAGCGGTAGCCCGCCTCCACCAGCGCCATGGTCTTGACGTTGTCGGCGACGGAGAGCGCCGGCGGCGTGCCGGTCTTCACCGCGTGCTGCAGCTGTTCCATCACGCCGATGAAGGCATGCGGGAACCACATCGTCTCCCAGCTTGGGCTGACCCATTCGCCGCCGGTCGTCTCGGCCGAAGCGTAGGTCAGCGTCGAGGCAGAGCCCGTCGGCCAGCCGATCGTGCCCTTGGCGACGCCCTTGGTGCCGTCGACGCGCCAGTTGATGTGCTGGTCGTCCTTGTAACCTTCCTGGCGCGGACCGGACCACACATCCTCCAGCGAAACGGCAAGCACGCCGGACGGGAAGCGCAGCGTCGACACCGTGATGCCGTCGGAATGATCGAAGCGGGTGCGCGGGTCCTTGCGCGTCAGCGTGGTGATCTCGTCGGGATCGCCAAACAGGAAACGCAGCACGTCGAGATGGTGCACGCTCATGTTGGCGAGCGTCAGCCGGTCATAGTCCTCGAGGAAGGTCTGCCAGTGCGGGATCGCGTGCATGTCGATCTGCGCGAAGACGATGTCGCCGAGCTCGCCGTTGTCGATGATCTGCTTCAGGACGCGCATCGACTGGTCGTAGCGCATGTTCTGGTTGACCGAGAGGATCTTGCCGGCCCTGGCTGCCTCGTCGCGCAGCTTGACCGCCTCTTCCACCGTCAGCGCCAGCGGCTTCTGCGCCAGGATCGCCTTGATGTGCGTCTGCTTCAGCGCATGGCGGATGAGCGCCGGCTGCTGGTCTGGCGGGAAGGCGAGATCGATGATCTCGACTCGTTCGTCCTCGATCAGTTGCTCCGGCGTGTCGTGCACGGTCGGAATACCCCAGCGGGTGGCAACCTTCTCAGCATTCGCCTTGGTGCGCGAGGCGATCGCCACCACCGGAAAGCCTGCTTCCTTGTAAGCCGCCAGATGGCACTCGGCCATGATCATGCCGGCGCCGACGCAGCCGATTTTGTAGTCCTTGGTGCGAACCTTGACGTCCGGCTCGAAGCCTTTGCTTGCCATCTCTTCCTCCCGAAATTCTGTGCTTGCGGCCGCCGTCACAACGCGGCTCCGTCCTGGCCGAAATAATGCACTCTGGCCGGCTCGCAGGATATCGCCACCAGCGCGTCCGGCCTGATGTCGGGCTGGCCGCGCAGCAGTGCCCTCACCCGCGCCTGCCCGGCGGCAAGTGTCACCACGGTGTAGCCGCCGAGCGGCTCGACCTCGAACACTCGCGCCGGGCGGCCCTTGCCCCCGTCCGCCATCTCATTGTCTGCCCAGGGACGCACCTTGATGTCTTCGGGCCTGAGCCCGATCTCGATCGCCTCGGCCGGCGCCTCGGCGTCGGCAATGCGGATTGCACCTTCGGCCGCCTCGACCCCGCCGGCGCCGCGCACCGAGGGCAGGATGTTCATCATCGGCGAGCCGAGCATGCGCGCCACATAGGCGCTTGCCGGACGATCGTAGATCTCGGCCGGCGCGCCGATCTGCCTGATGCGGCCGTTCTCCAGGATGGCGATACGGTCGGCGACCGACATCGCCTCCTCCTGGTCGTGGGTAACGTAGATCAGCGTCTTGCCCAAATCGCGCTGGATGCGCTTCAGCTCGACGCGCGTCTCCTCGCGCAGCCGCGCATCGAGCGCCGAGATCGGATCGTCCATCAGATAGGCGGCCGGATCGCGCACCAAGGCGCGCGCGATCGCCACGCGCTGCCGCTCGCCGCCGGAGAGCTGCGCCGGCGGCTTGTGCAGGATATGGCCGATATGGAGCTTGGCCGCGACATCGGCGAGGCGCTTTTCGATCTCGGCTTCCGCGACCTTCCGCTCGACCAGCGGGAAGCGGACATTGTCGCGCGCGCTCATATGCGGGAACAGCGCCAGGTTCTGGAACACCATGGCGACATTGCGCTCGGCCGGCGAGACACTGTTGACCGGCTTGCCGCCGATCTGGATCTCGCCCTCGTCCGGCACCTCCAATCCGAGCACAAGGCGCAGGATCGTCGACTTGCCCGAGAGCGGCGGGCCGAAGAAGCAGAAGAACTCGTTGTCGTTGACGGTGAACGAGGCGTCGTCGACGGCAAGTGTTTTGCCGTAGCGCTTCGTGACATTGCGGAAAACGATGTCGGCCATGTCTCAGCCCGCCCTCACTGCGAGGCCGGTGGCGGCGTCGAAGACACGCACCGACGAAGCCGGCGGCGCCACGATCGCCAGCTGCCCGATCGACAGCCCGACATCGTTCTCGAAAACCGCCTTCACCGCACTGTCATCTTCGCCCAGATGAACGATGGTGCGCGCGCCGATCCGCTCGACGAATGTCACCGGCATCGACAGCCCGCGCTCGGCAAGCGTCACCTGCTCCGGCCGGAAGCCGTAGAGCACCTCTCCGCGCGCCGCGCGCACGGCCGGAGCGAGCTCGTCGGGCAAGGGTGGCGTGACGCCGAGCGGCCCGAGATCGATCACCAGCCCGCGATCGCTTTCGGCGGGCCTCCCCTTGAGCAAGTTCATGCCCGGCGCGCCGATGAAGCGGGCGACGAAGACGTTGGCCGGATTGTTGTAGACCTCGAGCGGCGTGCCGACCTGCTGCAGCCCGCCATGATCCATCACCGCGATACGGTCGGCCATGGTCATCGCTTCGAGCTGGTCGTGCGTGACATAGACCATGGTCTGCTTGAACTGGCGCTGCAGCTGCTTGAGTTCGGTGCGCATCACCGCGCGGAAGGCCGCGTCGACATTGGACAGCGGCTCGTCGAGCAGGAAGATCGCCGGCTCCATGATCGCCGAGCGGCCGATCGCGACGCGCTGCAGGATGTTGACCGAGAGCCGGTCCGCCTTGCGGTCGAGCAGCGGTGAAAGCTGCAGCATCTCGGCGATGGCGCCGACGCGGCGGTCGATCTCGACCTTGGCGGCGCCGCGCATCTTCGGCCCGTAGGTGAGGTTCTGCCGCACCGTCATATGGGTGAAAATCGCGTAGTTCTGGAAGACGAAGCCGACGCCGCGCCGCCCCATCGGCACACCGGCCATGTCGCGCTCGCCGAACAGGATTTTTCCGCTGGTCGGCTCTTCCATGCCGGCGATCATGTTCATCGTCGTCGACTTGCCGCAGCCGGAAGGCCCGAGCAGCGCCATGAACTCGCCGTCGGCGATCGCGAGGTCCATCGTCTTTAGCGCGGTGAAGTCGCCGAATTTTTTGACCAGGTTCTTGAGGTGGATCGCGCTCATGCCGCCAACTCCCGGGCCTTCGCCATGCGCTTCATGGCGTAGACCGCGACGATCGAGAGCACGATCAGCATGGCTAGAGCGATGGCCGCCACATAGCCCCAGATCAGGTCCTGGGTGGTGACCTTGTAGATGTAGACGGAGATCGTCTCGGTGGCGACGCCGGGGCCGCCGCCGGTCATGATGTAGAGCGTGTCGAAGATCTTGAAGTTCTCGATCACCCGGATCGCCAGCGCGATGAAGATGATCGTCTTCATCTTCGGCAGCACGATGGTGGTGAAGCGCTGCCACGCGTTGGCGCCGAGCAGCGTCGCCGCCTTCATTTGGTCCTCCGGCACGCCGACAAGGCCGGCAAGCAGGATGAGGAACATCAGCGGCGTCCACTGCCAGATGTCGGCGATCATCACGGCGATCAGCGCCAGCGTCGGATCGGAAAGCCAGGCGATGGTGACGGGCGTTCCGACGATATTCGACAGGATGTCGTTCACCGGTCCGCCCGATTGGAACAGCATGAAGAACATGTAGCCGGCGACCGCCGGCACCACCATCATCGGCATCAGCAGGATCGAATAGAAGATGCGCTTGCCGGGAAAGTCGTCGGCGAACAGCGTTGCAAGGGCCAAGCCCAGCAGGAACTCCGCTGGCACGCAGACGACCATGACGATCGCCGTGCGCTGCAAAGCGCTCCAGAAGCGCGCGTCGGCCATAAGATCGGTATAGTTGGCAAAGCTGTTCCACATCTCCCAGGCGTTCCACCAGCCGATGCCGGAAAGCGGCGACCAGTCGGTGACGCTGATGTAGAGCTGCATCAGGAGCGGGAAGGCCGAAATGAACAGCACCAGGATCTGCGCCGGCAGGGTAAGCCGGAAGCCAAGCCGCGCGCCCTCGTCCCGCAAGGCCGGCTTGCCGCACGCGGTGCCCATCTCGTCCTCCGGAATCGTGGCGGTCACCGCGCTCATTGCTTGAGCGCTCCGAAGGTCAGTCCGCGCACCAGATGGCGCTGGATAGCGATGCCCAAGATGACCGGCGGCACCGCCGCGATCAGGCCGAGCGCCGCCTTGGCGCCGTAGAGCTGTCCGGTCATCGAAGACGACAGCGACGCCATATAGACAGGGATCGTCACCCATTCGCGCGTCGTGAGCAGCAGCGCGATCAGATAGTCCGACCAGTTGAGGATGAAGACGAAGAGCGCAGCACTTGCCAGCGGCGCGCGCATCATCGGCAGCGTGATGCGGGTGAAGACGCGCAGCCGCGAGCAGCCCTCGACGAGCGCTGCCTCCTCGATCTCGCGCGGCATGTCGTCGAAGAAGGTCTTCATCAGCCAGAAGGCGAAGGGCAGCGTGACGATGCCGTAGATCAGTGCCAGCCCCCACCAACTGTCGGTGAAGTTGAGAAACGACCACATGATCATCACGGGAATCATGACGGCCATGGGCGGAAACAGCCTGAGCTGGATCAGCGCCAGCGGCAGGTTCTGGCCGGAGCCGAAACGCGACAGGCCGTAAGCGGCCGCGGTGCCCGCCGACATGGCGATCGCGGTTCCGAACACCGCCGAGAGCAGCGACGACAGGATCGGCTTCAGCGCCGTGCGGTCTAGCGCCACGATCAGGCTGTTGGTGGATTCGCCGAATACGAACTGGAAATTGCTGAGCGTCGGGTTCTTCGGCCACCAGGCCAGGTCGGCACCTGTGGCCGACCATTCGCCGATCGGCTTGAAGGCCATCGACGCCATCCACAGGATCGGCACCAGCGTCACCGCGATCGCCACGAAGATCGCGGCGTAGCGGAATATCTCGAAAGGAACGGAACGCTTCATCTGGCTGCTTTGCTGGTGGCGTTGTTTCGAAGGGGAGGAGCAGTGCCCCCTCCCCTCCTTTTCTGATCCAGGGAGGCGGATCAGGCGATCGAGTCGAGAACCGTCGGCCAGGCCTCCTTATTGGTCTTGATGGCTTCGAGGAGCTTATCCTCACCGGTGCGCCGCGCGATCTTCTTCCACTCGGCCTCGGTGTCGGCCATGGCCTGCTCGGGCGTCTTGGCCTTGGTCAGCGCGGCGACGAGGTTCTCGTCGAGCGCGTTGTGGAAAGCCGTAGCGCCGGGATAGTTGATGGTCGGCACGGTGCGCGCCACCGTCTCGCGCACCACGTCCATGTGGTAGGCGTGATAGGTTTGGCGGACCAGCGGATCGGAGAAGTCCGAGAGGCGGAACGGATCGAAATAGCCGCCCGGGTTGGCCGTCATCCAGGCATAGATGCGGCTCGATCCAAGCCACTGCAGGAAGAGATAGCAGGCTTCCGGATTCTCGGACTGCGCCGAGACCGAAGCCGACAGGTTGAGCCACAGCACCGAGCGGCTGACCAGCTTGCCGTCGATCTCGCGGCCGGGCGGCAGCATCGAGCCGATCTTGCCGGTGACCGCGGAATCCTTGTTGCCGGCATTGTCGAGGAATTTCGGCAGGTTGGAGAAGGCGCAGGTCATCGCCGCGCCGCCCTTGGCGAAGTTGCCATACTGCTCCGGCCAGCCCCACGAGATCGCGTCCGGCGAATGATGCGCCAGCGAATCGACATATTCCTTCGTCGCCGCGATGCCCTGCTCGGAATTGATCAGCGGCTTGCCTGCGTCGTCGAACAGGTATTGGTTGGGCGAAGCCATCGAGACGTAGCGCTGGTACCAGTTGGTGTAGCCCCAGCCCTGGTTGCGCAGGTCGGTCGAGCCGAACAGGCCCTTGTCCGGGCGATGGAAGAAGGCGGCGATGTCGCCATGCTGCTTCCAGGTCCTGGGCGGCGCGAGATCGTAGCCGTACTTGTCCTTGAAGGCCTTCTTCTCGGCCTCGTCGCCGAACAGGTCGGTACGGTAGACCCAGGTCTGGAAGTCGCCGTCGAGCGACACGCCATAGGTCGAGCCGCGATACTGGTTGAGCAGCGAAACGCCCTTGGCGCCGTTGACGTAACCGCGCTCCGGATCGTCCCATTCCGGCTTGTGCTGGGCGACGAAGTCGTCGAGCTTGATGATGCCGCCGGTCTCGGCGAGGTCGCCGAGGCGGTTCCATTCCACCGCATAGATGTCATACGCCCCACCCTTGGTGGAGATGTCCTGCATCGTCTTGGTGAATTCCTGGCCGTTCGGCACGCCGACGACTTCGAGCGGAATGCCGGTTTCCTTTTCCCACAGATCCTTGATCGACGGCGCTCCTGCGGGGAACGGCTGCGTCAGTTGGCCGATCGAGCCGTCCGAGAGGCCGAGCACGATCTTGGCCGGCGCCTTGCCGGCGCCCTTCATCGCCTTGATCGCCTCGATGGCGCGCCCTTCCGGCGTATCTGGCCCGTATTGGTAGCGCTCGGCACCGTCGAAGCCGGTCGGCCCGCCGATCATGCCGGGCGCCAGCGCGTCGGCAGCGAACGCGCGGCCCGGGCGAATGAATTGCGGGGCAATGCCAGTCGCAGCAACCAGCACCGCCGCCTTTCCTCCGGACGCCAGCAGGCGGCGCCGCGAGACGCGGATCAAATCAGTCATTGGAACTCCTCCCTCAAGGGCCTGTTCCTCCATGGCCCTTATGAGGGATATTGACGGAACCATATCGAGCCTGTCAACATCATAAATACTCAAAACACGTCATAAGATCGCAAACGAGGGAGAGAATGCAGTCCGCCGAGCCAATCACATCGCACCCATTGCGTGGTTTTGAGGAATTCTTGCGCCAATCCGGCCGGCTTTGCCGGGCCTTTGCTGTCTTGTGTAACGCGTCGGCTTGCGTGCGGGCCAAGGCCGGTTACATCATTTCACATCAGAATCGCGGCTGCGGCTGAGCGGTTTTCCGGAACGGATTGGCAGCTGCGTGATTTTGATGCTTGCGATGAGGTGCTCGACGTGCGGTCAACACTGACAGATATAGCCCGGGAAGCCGGCGTTTCTCCGGCCACGGTCGACCGTGTGCTCAACAACCGTCCCGGGGTCAGGGCGCGCACGCGCGAGATCGTCATCGAGATGGCGCAGCGCCTTGGCTACATTGCCGAGACCCCGAACGGGGCGCCGCAACGAACCGTGCCGGGTCAGACAATCAGGCTCGACTTCGCGCTGCCCGCCGGCACCAACTCCTTCATCAAGCTGCTGCATCGCCACATCGAGGCGCAGGCCCAGACGCGGCCCGATCTCGACGTGCGCGTGACGACGATCGAAGGTTTCAATCCCGACCGGCTCGCCCGCCTGCTGCAGGACCTGCACGGCCAGACGCAAGGCATCGGCGTCATCGCGCTCGACCATCCGACGGTGCGCGAGGCGATCCGCTCGCTGTCGGCGAGCGACGTCAAGGTCGTCACCATCGCTTCCGACATCCTGCATGTGCCGAGGGTCGCCTATATCGGCATCGACAACCGCGCCGCCGGGCGGCTGGCCGGCTACCTGCTCAACCGCTTCATGGGCGCGGGGCGTCCGGGCAAGGTCGCGCTGTTCGCGGGCTCGCTTGCCTATCGCGGCCACGAGGAGCGCGAGATGGGTTTTCGCCATATCCTCGCGGAGGAATCCCCTAACCTCGAAATCGTCGAGATGCGCGAAATGCTGGACGACCGCGAGAAGGCCTATTCGGAGGCGTCGGCCCTGCTCGAGCGCCATCCCGACCTCGCCGCCATCTACAATGTCGGCGCCGGCAACACCGGCATTGCCCGCGCGCTCAAGGAACGCGGACGCGCGAAAGACATCCTCTTCCTCGGCCACGAGGTGACCGACGGCACCAAGGAGCTGCTGCTCGACGGCACGCTCGATGCGGTGATCGACCAGAATCCGCGCGTCGAAGCGCGCGAGGCGCTCAACATCCTGTCCCACGCCGTCAGGGGATTGCCCTACGAGCTGCACCAGCCGCGGCTTCAGGTGATTTTCCGAGAGAGCATCCCGGAGATCTGAGCGATCTCAAGCCGCAATCAGCACCGTGCTCTCCGGCGACCAGCTGAGCACCACTGGCTCGCCCTCGGCGAGACGATCGGCGCCGGTGTTCTGGACGATTACCTTGAGCGTCTGGCCATCGTAATCGACGAAATAAGTGCTGTTGTTGCCGGCGAAGATACGTTTCGACACCTGGCCCCTGAGCGTGTTGGCATTGCCTGCGTCAGACCTCTCCGCGCCGGTCGAAATCTGGATTCGCTCCGGCCGCACCGCGCAGCTTGCTTTTGCGCCCGCCGCGACAGGCGCACCCGAAGCGGCGGCGATCGCCGTGCCATCTGGCAGCTTTATGCCCTTGCCGGTCGCATCGCCGCGAAAGATGTTGGCGTCGCCGAGGAAGGTCGCGGCGAATTCGCTTTGCGGCCGGTCGTAGATCTCCTCCGGCGGGCCCTCCTGCACCAGCCTGCCGTCGCGCAGGATGCCGATGCGGTCGCTCATCGTCAGCGCCTCTTCCTGGTCGTGCGTGACGAAGATGGTGGTGATGCCGATCTCGCGCTGGATGCGCTTCAGCTCGATCTGCATGTCGACGCGAAGCGCCTTGTCGAGCGCGCCGAGCGGCTCGTCGAGCAACAGCACACGCGGCTTGGTGACGATGGCCCGCGCCAGTGCCACGCGCTGGCGCTGGCCGCCGGAAAGCTGGTGCGGCCTGCGGCCGCCCAGCTTGCCGAGCTGCACGAGGTCGAGCGCGCGCTGCACCTCGGCCGTGATCGTCGCCTTCGGCTCGCCGCGCACCGACAGGCCGAAGGCGATATTGTCGGCCACGCTCATATTGGGAAACAGCGCATAGTTCTGGAACACCATGCCGATGCGCCGTTTCTCCACCGGCACGCGCTCGACGCTTTCGCCGCCGATGGCGATGCGGCCGGAGTCGGGAAAGTCGAAGCCGGCGATCTGGCGCAGCAGTGTGGTCTTGCCGCTGCCCGACGGCCCGAGCAGCGCATAGAAGCCGCCGTCCGGAAAATCGATCGAGACGTCGTCGAGCGCCTTGTGCGCGCCAAAACTGCGGGAGACGTTCGCCACCTGGACGCCTGCCATTATTTTTCTCCGCCGAATTTGAAGAAGCGCGCCGTGAGCAGCATGAGGGCCATCGACACGACGATAATGATCGTCGATACCGCGTTGATCTCTGGGGTGAAGCCCTTGCGGATCGCGGCGTAGATTTCGACCGGCAGCGTCGTCTGGCCGGGCGTCGACAAGAAGTACGAGACCACGAACTGGTCGAACGACACGGCGAAGGCAAACAGTCCGCCGGCAATCACGCCGGGCATGGTCCAGGGCAGGGTGACGCGATTGGTTACCTGCCACTGATTGGCGCCGAGCGAGCGCGCCGCCTCCTCCAGCTCCGGCGCGAAGGTCTGAAGCCGGGCCGACACGACGACGATGACGTAGGGCAGCGCCAGCGCGACATGGCCGAGCAGGATTGCGACTAGCCCGCGGCCGATGCCGATGCCGAAGAAGAAGATCAGCATCGCCGTACCGGTGATCAGCCACGGAATGGCGATCGGCGGGAAGAGCAACGCCTGCAGGAATTTTTTGCCGCGGAACTGGTAGCGGTAGAGCGCCAGCGATGCCATCGAGCCCAGTACCGTTGAGATGATTGTGGTGATGACGGCGATCTCGATGCTGTTCCAGGTCGCCGAGATCAGCTGGTCGTTCTGCCAGAGCGAGGCATACCAGTCCGTCGTCCATTCAAGCGGCAATTGATAGAAGGGCGAGGCGTTGAACGACATCAGCGCCATGATGATGATCGGCAGATAGAGGAAGCCGAGCAGCAGGACGATGTAGAAGCGCCCGAGCCATTCGAGGATGCGCGTCGTCGCCATCAGGCGGCCCTCCGCAGCACCGGTGCCGCCAGCGCCAGGATAACCAGCACAACGGCGAGCAGTATGAAGGAGAGCGCCGCGCCCAGTGGCCAGTTGAAGACGGCGACGAACTGGTCCTCGATGACGGTGCCGTAGAAAGTGCCGGTGCGGCCGCCCAGGATGCGCGGCTCCATGAAGGAGCCGACGACCGGAACGAAAATCAGCGCCGCGCCTGCGATCAGACCGGGCATCGACAGCGGGATGATCACCCGCTTGAGCACCTGCAGCCGCGATGCGCCGAGCGAGCGTCCAGCCTCAATCAGCGAGTCGTCGATGGCCTGCAGCGTGAGGTAGCAGGTAAGCACCATATAGGGCACATAGGAGTGCACCAGGCCGATGATGACGGCCGGATAGGAATACATGAGATCAATGTTGATCTTGAACGGCAGCACGGCGTTGAGCGCCGTGTCGAGGATGCCGCCTTCGCGCAGCACCATCGCCCAGGAGAAGATACGCACCAGCCCGTTCGACCAGAACGGCAGGATGACGAGCAGGAAGATCGCCTCGCGGCTGCGTCCCTTGAGGACCTTGGCGAGCACATAGGCCGCAGGATAGCCGATGACGACGCACCACAGCGTCACCTCGAGCCCGAGCCGCAGCGAAGCGAGCAGCAGTGTGGAATAGAGGCTCTGCGAGAGGAAGGCCGCGTAGTTGCCGAGCGTGAAAGCCCATTCCTTCCCGGCCAACGGCAGGTCGGTCATGAAGGAGAAGAAGACCATGGCCGACAGCGGCAGGAAGATCGCCACCGTCAGCCACAAATAGGCGGGAAGGAGAAGCGGCAGGGCCGGCCGCAGTCCGCGGCGCGAACCGGTCGCGAGCTGGTCAGCCATCATACCGCTCCTCCCCGAAAGACGCCGATTACTTCACGTTGACCTTCAGCTCCTGCCACAGCGCCAGATACTTCTCACGCTGCTCATCGGTGACCGGCGCCTGGAACTGAATGCGCTTGGCGACTTCGGGGCTGCCCATGACCTTACGGTTGAAGGCGTCCTCGGGAAGTGCTGCGACCGCCTTTGTGTTGGCCGAGACCGGCGCGCCGACCTTGGTGACCCATTCGACGTAGAACTTCGGGTCGATCATGTAGTTGATGAAGGCCTCGGCGCCGGCGACGTTCTTGGAGCCGGCGGGAATTGAGAAGGCATCGAGCCAGGCGACGGCGCCTTCCTGCGGAATGACCAGCGAGACCGGCAGCTTGAAATGCGTCTTGGCGCGGTCGGCCGAGCCGCTCCAATAGGTGCCGATGTCGATCTGGTTGGAGGCGACCATCTGGTTCCAGTCGTTCTCCGAGCTCCAGAAGGTCTTGATTTGCGGCATCAGCGAGGTGAGCTTGGCCTTGACCGCTTCCATATCCTTGATATCGTTGATGTTCTGGCCGCTGGCAATCGCCCCGAATTGCACCGCCTCGACGGCGTCGTCGCGGATGATGACGCGGCCTTTATGGGCCGGATCCCACATCTCGGCGATGCTGGTCGGCGGCTTGTCGAAGGACCTCTCGTTGATGGCAAGAGCGGTCAGGCCCCAGACCCACGGCACGCCATAGACCTTACCGTCATGGTTGAGCATCGGCGAGCCGGCCTTGTCCTTGGCGATATCGGCATAGTTGGAGAGCTTCGATGTGTCGATCGGCTGGATCAGCTTGCCGGCCATCGCCTGGTCGTTGAAGGCGGCGTTGATCATGACGACGTCGTAGAGGCCCGGGTTGGTCCTCAGCTTCGTCAACATCTCCTGCTCGGAGTTGAAGAAGTCATTGACCACCTTGAAGCCGGTCGCCTTCTCGAAATTGGCGACAGCCCACGGCTCGTCGGCGCCGTAACCCTTCCAGTTGAGCACATGCACTTCTTCGGCAGCTTGGGCGGCAAGCGTGAATGCTGAAACAAAGACGGCGGTCGCCGTCAGAAAAGCGGTCAGTCTGGGCATGCGCATGTTGTTTTCCTCTCATTGTTTTGCCCGGTTGACGGGCTTGTTAAGTTGCAGTCGCGTCCTCCCGGCCATGCGCGGTCGTCTCTTGATCGCGATGGCTCAGGAATTCCTGGATGTCAGTGTCTGTCGGCGCCGAAGACCCGCCATGGCGCGTGACGGAAAGGGCTGCCGCGGCGTTCGCGTAGCGGGCCGCCTCGCAAGGCGACAGGCCGCGCGACAATGCGCTGACGAAGGCGCCGATATGCGCATCGCCGGCCCCGTTGGTGTCGACGGCTGAGACCTCGAAACCGGGGATCGCCCGCGTGCCGCCGTCGGCCATCCGCACCAGGCAGCCATGCGCGCCGGCGCGGATGACGACGCCTTTAGCCTTGGGACAATGCTCGGCAAGCAGTCGGATCGCGACGGTCTGGGCATCGCCCGCGCCGGCTATCTCGGCGGCCTCATTCGTGTTGCAGCTCAGCCAGGTCGTGCGCGCGAGCACCCTGCCCAGGATCGTCCGGGGGATGTCCGCAATCACCGGCGTCGGATCGAAGACGAGAGGAGCGTCGGCAGGCAGCGCCTCGATCCAGTCGGTGAGCGCGTCGCGACTGCCGGGGTAACTCAGCGTATAGCCGGAGGAGAAAACCCAATCACCCGGAACGACTTGCACGGGAGCCATCATGTCGAGCGTGAGCACGCTTTCCGCACCTGGCCAGGAAACGAATGTGCGCTCGGCGTCGCCGCTGATCATGGCGACGCAATTGCCGCTGTCCATCAAAGGCGATGGCGGTGTCAGCGTCTCGATGCCTTCGGCTTCGAAAGCGTCCCTCAGGAAGTCGCCGTCCGCACCAGTGCCCAACTGACCGCCGAACGCGACCTTCATGCCAGTGCGGCTCGCCGCTACCATCATGTTGAAGCCGCCGCCGGCGACCCGAGCATAGCTTGTCGCAGTCTTCTCGGTGCCGGACGCAGGCAGGGCATCGATGCGGTAGACGTAATCGACCACAGCGCTGCCGACATGGACCAGCCGTCCGCTCATGCGGCCGCCTCCTTGCCTGAGCCTGCCTTGCCGGTTCGCGCCGAGACCAGATCGCCGGCCAGCGCGCGGACCTCGGCAAGGTCGATGCCTTTCAGACTGGCGATACGATCTTGCGGCAGCTGCGACAGGCCGGCCCAGGCGCCCGCCATGCCGGCGGCGATGGCGCCGATCGTGTCGGTGTCGCCGCCGAGATTGGCGCTGATGACGGCCGCCCGCCACGCATCGCCTTCTGCGACCTCCAGCACGGCGAATGCCGCCGGAACCGATTCCTGGCTGGCGACGCCGGTGCCGATCAGATCGACGATCAGCCTGATCGCCTCTCTCTCCGACTTGCCGCGCACGAGTTCCTGCGCCCAGGCGATCCGGGCGGCAATGTCGCCGCCGGTGACCCAATGTCCGATCATCGCCCCCAACCGCGCCGCCGCAATCGCGCGCTCGGAAGCTACTCGCCAGTCACTGCCGCCAACGCCGCTGCTGACGGCTGCGGCGACCGCGGCAGCGGAGGCAATGGCAATCGACGTGTTGTGCGTGGCCCGGCAGGTTTCCGCGACTTTTGCAACCAGTGCGCCGAGCGGCTCGGGCGGTATCATGATGCCGACGGGCGCGATGCGCATCGCCGCGCCATTGGTGTCGCCGGTTCGCCCCGCCTCTTCCGCCGGCACGCCGCTGTTGATCGCGTCGATGGCGCGCTTGGTTGACGGCCCAAGCAGGTCGTAGCTGCCGCGCGCCTTTACATCCCGCTCCCATCCGAGCAGCGCGTTGACCCAGCGCGCATGGTCGAAGCGCTCGCCGGAGCTGATCAGAATGCGGCCGAGCAGCAGCGCCTGTTCGGTGTCGTCGGTAATGGCGCCGGCCGGCAGGCCTTTCGAGACCGGATGGTCGGCAACTGGCGCGACGAAGTCCTCGACATGGCCGTAGAGCTCGGCGATGCGGGCGGGCGACAGAAGCTGTGTCGGCATGCCCAGCGCGTCGCCAAGCGCACCGCCGATCAGCGCACCCATCGCCCGGTCAAGCGCGTCGGCGGCCATGCTCAAAACTCCAGATGCAGCGCGAAATGCGCCGGATTGAGCAGGCTGGTGACGAATTCGATGGCGCGGCCATCGGCGGCGCGCGTCAGGCGCCGCGTCCTGAGGAACGGCGTGCCCGGCGCGCAATCGAGGATCGCCGCATCGGCCGCACTCAGCATCTCGATGTCGACCCACTCCTCGCCATGGTCGGGCACCAGCCCTGCCCCGCGCAGCGTCTGGTGCAGCGAGCCCTCGCGCAGTCCGCGCAGCGGTACGTCTTCGAGCTCGGGCGACAGCGGCAGGCGGCTGCGCTCGATCGAAATCGCATGGCCATCATGGGCATTGGTGCGGGCGCGATCGACGGCGATGAAGGACGGGTTCTTGACACCGAGTTTTGCCGCGAGCTCGGCGTCCTCGATGATCTCGAGCCTCAACGTGCGGGTCTCTGCATTGGCGCCCGCATTGGCAAGCGCACGCGACCAGCCGATCGCGTCATCGACCGGCATGCCGTCGAAAGTGACGAAGGAGCCGATGCCGACTTTCGTGGTGATGAGCCCGCGATTCGACAGTTCTTCGAGCCCTTTGCGGACCGTATTGCGGCTGACGGAAAAGCGCTGGACGAGCTCGTTCTCGCTTTGCAGACGATCGCCGAAGCCGAGCATGCCGGAGCGGATTTCACGCTCCAGAACCGTCGCGATCTGCTCGGGCTTGCCCGTGCCGGGAGTGAGTTGCATCGCGCGACGAGCCATATCAATACCTGTTCAATGAACCTGTATAATCCTGTTCAATAACGCGCCGGAAAAGAAGCGTCAACGGGGACGAGTCCGAAAATGCCTTGGCGAATTGTTTCGGGCGCGTGCGCTGCCCGTCACCTGCCTGCCGGGATCCGCCGAAACCTGCGACGATGCGGCAGCCACGTCCGCCCGCCTTGTCGATGGCCTTGCCCAGCGCGGCACGACTGGCGATAAGACTACGTTCGCAATGCGAGCTTTCTTCAATCTCCGGAGCCGCCACGATGGTCAAGTTCCTGCCGCTGAAAGAGGCCGTCGCGGAGAATTTGCACGATGGCGATATGGTCGCCTTCGAAGGCTTCACCCATCTGATCCCGACCGCTGCCGCGCATGAAGCAATCCGCCAGGGCTTTCGCGACCTGACGCTGATCCGCATGACGCCCGACCTGATCTACGATCAGATGGTCGGCATGGGCATGGCGAGGAAGATCGTCTTCTCCTATGTCGGCAATCCGGGTGTCGGCCTGCTCAGGCGCGTTCGCGACGCCGTCGAGAACGGTTTTCCGCGCGCGATCGAGGTCGAGGAGCACAGCCATGCCGGCATGGCCAACGCCTATGAGGCGGGTGCCGCCGGCCTGCCCTGCGCGGTGTTTCGTGGTTATCGCGGCGCCGGCCTCGCGTCGGTCAATCCGAACATCAAATCCGTCACCTGCCCGTTTACCGGCGAGGTGCTGGCCGCCGTTCCGGCGATCCGGCCCGACGTCACCTTCATCCACGCGCAAAAGGCCGACCGGAAAGGCAATGTGCTGGTCGAAGGCATCATCGGCATCCAGAAGGAAGCGGTGCTCGCAGCAAAGCGCGCCGTGGTCACGGTCGAGGAAGTGGTCGACAATTTCGACGATCTCCACCCCAACCTCACCGTGCTGCCGGGCTGGACCATCGCGGCGATCGCGATCGTGCCAGGGGGCTCCCATCCCTCCTACACGCACGGCTACTACGAGCGCGACAACGCCGCCTATCTCGAATGGGACGAGATCGCCGCAGACCGCGACAGGTTCCAGGCCTGGATGCAGCAGAACGTCATCGAAAGCACGGCGGACGATTTTGCCGCCCGCGTCGAGCATCTGAGGAAGGCCGCATGAGCGACACGCCAAGCCTGGGCTTCACCCCCAACGAGATGATGACGATTGCCGCCAGCCGCGCGCTGAAAAGCGAGGACGTCTGCTTCGTCGGCATCGGCGCGCCGTCCGCCGCCTGCAACGTCGCGCGGCTGACGCATGCGCCCGATATCACGCTGATCTACGAGAGCGGCACCATCGGCACCGCGCCGGACGTGCTGCCGTTGTCGATCGGCGACGGCGAATTGTGCGAGACGGCGGTCACCACGGTCGCGGTGCCGGAGATGTTCCGCTACTGGCTGCAGGGCGGCCGCATCTCGATCGGCTTCCTCGGTGCCGCCCAGCTCGACAAGTTCGGCAACATCAACACCACCGTCATCGGCGACTATGCGCACCCGAAGACGCGCCTGCCCGGCGGCGGCGGCGCGCCGGAGATCGCCACCTCGTCGAGACAGGTCTACATCACCATGGCCCAATCGAAGCGCGGCATGGTCGAAAAGATCGACTTCTTCACCTCCTTCGGCCACGGCGAAGGCGGAGACCACCGCAAGCGCCTCGGCATCGACACCGCCGGCCCGACGCTTTTGATCACCGACCTTGCCATCTGGAAGCCGGACCCTATCACCAAGGAATTCACCGTCGTGTCGCTGCATCCCGGCGTCACGCGCGAGCAGGTGCAGGAGACTTGTGGCTGGGTCGTAAAATTCGCCGAGGCCCTTGACGAGACGCCGGCGCCGACGGAACTCGAGCTGAAGACATTGCGCGACCTGCAGGCCCGCACCAAGGCCGCGCATCAAGGGACCGCCAAAGGGAAAGCTGCATAAATGGCTGAGGCCTTCATCTGCGATTACATCCGTACGCCGATCGGCCGCTTCGGCGGCGCGTTGTCCTCGGTGCGCGCCGACGATCTTGCTGCCATCCCGCTCAAAGCGTTGGTCGAGCGCAACTCGGGCGTCGACTGGGCGGCTGTCGACGACGTCGTTTATGGCTGTGCCAACCAGGCCGGCGAGGACAACCGCAACGTGGCGCGCATGGCGCTGCTGCTTGCCGGCCTCCCGCAGGACATTCCGGGCTCGACCGTCAACCGGCTGTGCGGCTCGGGCATGGATGCCGTCACCATCGCCGCGCGCGCCATCAAGGCCGGCGAGGCCGAGCTGATGATTGCCGGCGGCGCGGAATCGATGAGCCGCGCGCCCTTCGTCATGCCCAAGGCCGACACCGCCTTCTCGCGCAATGCCGAAATCTACGACACCACCATCGGCTGGCGCTTCGTCAACCCGTTGATGAAGAAACAGTATGGCGTCGATTCCATGCCGGAGACCGGCGAGAACGTCGCCGAGGATTTTTCCGTCTCACGCGCCGACCAGGATGCCTTCGCCGTGCGCAGCCAGGATAAGGCGGTTGCCGCGCAAGCCAATGGCCGACTGGCGAAGGAGATCACGCCGGTGACCATCCCGCAAAAGAAAGGCGATGCAATCATTGTCTCGAAGGACGAGCATCCCCGCGCCGGCACGACAATCGAGGCGCTGGCCAAACTGCCGACGCCGTTCCGCCAGGGTGGCACGGTGACCGCCGGCAACGCTTCCGGCGTCAATGACGGCGCGGCGGCCCTCATCGTCGCTTCGGAAGCAGCGGCGAAGAAGCACGGCCTGACGCCGATCGCTCGCATCCTCGGAGGTGCTGTCGCCGGCGTCGCACCGCGCATCATGGGCATCGGACCGGCGCCGGCGACGAAGAAACTCTGCGCCCGCCTCGGCCTGACACCCGATCAGTTCGATGTGGTTGAACTCAACGAGGCCTTCGCCTCACAGGGCATTGCCGTGCTGCGCCAGCTCGGCATCGCCGAGGATGCCGCCCACGTCAATCCGAATGGCGGTGCGATCGCGCTTGGTCATCCGCTCGGCATGTCGGGCGCGCGCATCACCGGCACGGCGGGGCTCGAGCTGCGCGAACACGGCGGGCGCTATGCGCTCGCCACCATGTGCATCGGCGTCGGCCAGGGCATTGCCATCGCGCTGGAGCGAGTGTGACGGCTTCCCTCAATCAATATGGAAGGCCGACGTAGTTTTCGGCCAATGCCGTCGAGGCCGCCTTTGAATGCACGAGATAGTCGAGCTCGGCTTCCTGGATGCGCTGGCCGAATTCGCCGGTCTCCGGAAAGCGGTGCAGGATCGTCGTCATCCACCAGGAGAAGCGCACCGCTTTCCAGACTCGCGCCAGCGCTTTTGCCGAGTAGGCGTCGAGCCCGGCTTCGCATTTGTCGGAAAAGAATTCGCGAAGCCCGGCAAAGAGATAGCGCACGTCGCTGGCAGCGAGGTTGAGGCCCTTGGCGCCGGTCGGCGGCACGATATGGGCGGCGTCGCCAACCAGGAACAGCCTGCCGAAGCGCATCGGCTCGGCGACGAAGGAGCGTAGCGGCGCGATCGACTTCTCGAATGACGGACCGCTGGTGACAGCGTCCGCAGTCGGCGCCGGCAGACGCCGGCGCAACTCGTCCCAGAAGCGGTCGTCGGACCATGCCTCGATGCGCTCATCGGCGGGGACCTGCACGTAGTAGCGGCTGCGGCGCGGCGAGCGCATCGAGCACAGCGCAAATCCGCGCTCGTGATTGGCGTAGATCAGCTCATGATCGGCCGGCGGCACCTCCGCCAGCACGCCCAGCCAGCCAAACGGATATTGCCGCTCGAAGGTCTTCAGCGCGCCTTCCGGCACCGATCGGCGGCTGACGCCGTGATAGCCGTCGCAGCCGGCGATGAAATCGCAGTCTATGCGATGGCTGACGCCGTCCTTGTCGTAGGTGACGAAGGGCGCTCGCCCGTCAAAATCATGCGGCGCGACGTTCGCCGCTTCGTAAAC
Source organism: Mesorhizobium captivum (assembly GCF_033977165.1). NCBI lineage: Bacteria > Pseudomonadati > Pseudomonadota > Alphaproteobacteria > Hyphomicrobiales > Phyllobacteriaceae > Mesorhizobium > Mesorhizobium captivum. Next base: position 79,191 of record NZ_JAVIJB010000026.1, on the reverse strand, counting down.
GGTGATGAGCCCCGCCGCCTCCCGCTTGTCCATCAGATCATGCGTCACCTCGGTTTGCCCGTAGACGGTGACGTGCTTGCCGCCGGTCAGCGCCGTGAGGTCGATGCGGTGCAGGCGTCCGTCGAAGGCGAGCGAAATGCCGGAATGCGGCAGGCCTTCAGCATGAAGCCTGTCAGCGGCGCCTGCCTCGCCGAGCAGGTCGACTGTGCCCTGCTCCAACACGCCGGCGCGCACCCGGCCAAGCACATGCTCGCGGCTCGACCGATCGAGGATGACGGTCTCGACGCCGATCCCAGCGAGCAACTGGCCAAGCAGCAGGCCGGACGGTCCCGAGCCTACGATGACGACTTGCGTGCGCATCAGTGCCCGAGGCTCTCGATCTGCACCGCAAGCTCGGCCGCAAGCCTGAGCGCTGCCGCCGTCGCCACCACCATCGGCGGCAGGATCAGCCACTCCAGCGTCCAGGCTGCGCCCGAGCGCTCCTGTTCATGCACCAACGCCTGGTGCATGCCGGCGAGTTGCGTAGCGTTGAAGCGAGCGAGCGCGACCAGCGCTTCCGCCTTCACCGGGTTTTGCTTGTGCGCCATGGCGGACGAGCCCCCGCCGCCCGAAAGCCTGATGTCGGTTCCGGCCTGCGCCATCAGCGCGATATCCTGGCCGAACTTGCCGAGGCTGCCGGTAGTAAGCGAGAGCCAACCGGCGAACTCTGCGAGCGCGGCGCGCTGGCTCTGCCATTGCGGCGCATCGCCGAGGCCAAGCTTGGCAGCAAGCGATGCGCGCACGACCGCGGCTTTGTCGCCAAGCTTTTCCAGCGTGCCGGCTGCGCCGCCGAACTGCACCACGAACAGCCTGCCGGACTGTTCGTTCAGGCGCTGCTGGTGGTGCTCGAGCGGAGCTCGCCAGGAAGCGATCCGGTCCCCTGCCCTGATCGGGATCGCCGGCTGCATGCGCGTCATCGCCATCAGCGCCCTGCCCCCGAATTCCTGTTCGAGGTTGGCAAGACGCACGATGTCTTCGCTGAGCAGCAAGCCGATATGCTCGACAGCCTGGCGCTGGCGCAGCACCAGCGAGGTGTCGATGACATCCTGGCTGGTCGCGCCGAAATGAACGAATTCGCCATGCGGTTCGCCGACGGCCGCCGTGAGTTGGCGGACCAGTTCCGGCACCACGACGCCATCCTTGGCGACACCGGCGCGCAGCTTTGCGGTGTCCGGCCGGAACGAGACCAGCGCTTTGACGATGGCCGCCTCGGCCTCGCGCGAAATCACGCCGCATTCAGCTTCCGCCTCGACCAGCGCGCGTTCGAAGTCGAGCATCGCGGCGATGTCCGATTCCACGGAAAAATGTCTCGCCGCCTCTTCGTCGCCGAGCAGGCTGGAAAGCAGCGGATGGTCGAAGGGCGATACGGTCATGTAGCGGCCCGGTCAGCTGTCAAAGAAGACCGTCTCCTTCTCGCCTTGCAGGCGGACGTCGAAGACGTAAACGTCGCCCTGGCGTTCGGCGATCAGCGTCGGCACCCGAACGCGATGCTCGATGCGGGCCAGGATCGGATCCTCGGAGTTCGCCTTGTCCTCGTCGGCAAAATAGAGCCGCGTGTTGAGGCCGATATTGATGCCGCGCGCCACGATCCACAGGCTGATATGCGGCGCCATCAGCCGGCCGTCGCGGAACGGCACACGTCCTGGCTTGATCGTCCGGAACAGGCAGATGCCGGTTTCCGTATCGGTCGGCTGTCGACCCCAGCCCTGGAAATTCGGATCGGCCGCACCGCGCAATTCGCTGGGCGAGCTGTAAAGCCCGTCGGCATCCGCCTGCCAGATCTCGACCAGCGCATCCTTGAGCGGCGTGCCGGTGCCGTCGAGCACACGGATGCGCAGCTCGATGCGCTCGCCCTTGGTCTGCTCGTTGACCATGGTCGAGCCGAGATCGCTCTGATAGACGCCGCCGATGCCGCAGAAATTGGGCGTCAGTCCGATATGCACATAGGGCCCGGCGGTTTGCGAAGGGCTTTCCTTCAGCCGGTCGAGCGACTGTGCCATCATTTGCCCTCCGGCCTGTTCTCGAACAATGTCGAGCGCCGCCCGCGCAGCACGATGTCGAACTTGTAGGCGAGCGCATCCATCGGAATCGCCGACTGCATGTCGAGCGCGGCAATCAGCGCTTCGATGGCGGTCTTGTTGGAAATACCGCCGACGATCGGGCACCGCCATATCAGCGGATCGCCCTCGAAATACATCTGCGTGATCAGCCGCTGCGCGAAGCCGTGGCCGAACACCGAAAAGTGGATATGCGCCGGCCGCCAGTCGTTCGGGCCGTTCGGCCATGGATAAGGGCCGGGCCTGACAGTGCGAAAGGCATAGCCGCCATCCTCGCTGGTAATGGCGCGGCCGCAGCCGCCGAAATTCGGGTCGAGCGGCGCGAGATAGCCGTCCTTCTTGTGACGGTAGCGGCCGCCGGCATTGGCCTGCCAGAATTCGAGCAGCACGCCGGGCACGCCCTTGCCCCGCTCGTCGAGCACTCTTCCATGGACGATGATGCGCTCGCCGATCGCGCTCTCGCCAGGCCTGGCGAAATTGTGGATCAGGTCGTTGTCGAGCTCGCCCAGCATCGCGTTGCCTAACACCGGGCCCGTGAGTTCTGACAGCGTGTTGTCGAAGGCGATCGGCGCCTTTTGCGGCGAGCGCAGCACCGAGCTCTTATAGCCCGGCGTGAACGCAGGCGGATGCCATTGGCGGTCGCGCTGGAAGAAGGCGCCGGTTTCCGGCGTCCGGTTGGAGCCGGGCTCAGGCATGAGCATCGTCCATTTGCGCGAACACCTCCTTGGCGATCTTGAAGGCACGGTTGGCCGCCGGCACGCCGGCATAGATAGCGACATGCAGGAAGGCTTCGCAGATATCCTCACGCGAGGCACCGGTGTTGGCGGTGGCGCGCACATGCATGGCCAGCTCTTCGTCATGGCCGAGCGCCGCCAGCAGCGCCAGCGTTATGATCGAGCGCTCGCGCTTCGACAGGCCGGGGCGCGCCCACACCGTTCCCCAGGCGGCCTCGGTGATCAGCTGCTGGAACGGGCGGTCGAAATCGGTCGCCGCATCCTCGGCGCGGTCGACATGCGCTTCGCCGAGTACGGAGCGGCGCATTTCGAGCCCGGTCCGGTATCGGCTTTCCTTCTTTGAGCCGTCATCCATGGAGTTGCTTTCCCTCAGGCAACGAGGCGACGAAGTCGCGGATCAGGGTGGTGAGCGCGTCGGGCTGCTCGATGCAGGGAATGTGCCCGGCACCGCGGATCACTTCGAAGCGTGCGCCGGGGATCAGGTCGGCAAGCGCGCGGACAAGATCGGGCGGCGTCGAGCCGTCCTGGTCGCCGACGATGCAGAGCGTCGGCACTGCGATGCGGCGCGCGCTGTCGGTGAAATCGGCGTCGCGCACCGCCATGCAGGTGCCGATATAGCCGGGCAGCGCCTGCCTGGTCAGCATGTTGCGGCAGCCGGCAAGCTCGGCTGTACGATTGGCATGGAAATCCGGCGTGAACCACACTTTGAGCACACCGTCGGCAATCGCCTCGATGCCGTCGCGCTCGATAGTCGCGATGCGGCTATTCCAGCTTTCGGCGGTGCCGATTTTGTGCGCGGTGTCGCCGAGAATCAACGCCTCGACAATGTCGGGCCGGCGGGCATAGAGCCCCTGTGCCACCATGCCGCCGACGGACAGGCCGTAGAGCACCACCTTGTCGAAACCGAAGTGATCGATAAGCGCGCTCAGATCATCGACATGATCGTCGATCGAACGCACGCCGTCGCCATTGTCGGAAAGCCCGTGACCACGCTTGTCGTAGACCAGCATCGGCATTTCGCCGGCAAGCCCCGCGACAACGTCGTCCCAGATCCGGAAGTCGGTGCCGAGCGAATTGATGAAGACGATCGGACGCGCGGTGCCCGTCGCTTCGAAAGTGCGGTAGTGAAGCGCGACGCCGCCTATGCTGACGAATGGCACGATTGCAATCCTCCACGGTGACATTGCACCAGTTGGCGGTTCAAGAAAATGATGTTTGGCCGCGTTTCATTCACTTCGCCGTTCTGGCATTACCGTTCGTCCGAGATCTACGGATAGCAATGACTTCAAAACGCAACGTCCTTTTCATCATGTGCGACCAGTTGCGGTTCGATTATCTGAGCTGCGCCGGACACAAGAGCCTGCAGACGCCGAACATCGACCGGCTCGCCGGCCGCGGCGTGCGCTTCACCAACGCCTATGTGCAGTCGACGGTGTGCGGTCCCTCGCGCATGAGCGCCTATACCGGCCGCTACGTCCGCTCGCACGGCTCGACCCATAACGGCGTGCCGCTGAGGGTCGGCGAGCCGACCTTGGGCGATCACTTGCGCGAGGTCGGCGTGCGCTGCGCGCTCATCGGCAAGACGCATATGATAGCCGACGAGGAAGGCATGGAGCGCCTTGGCATCGCCCGGGATTCGATTATCGGCGTGCGCGTCGCCGAATGCGGCTTCGAGCCGTTCGAGCGCGACGACGGCCTGCATCCTTCGACCAGCTACGATCCTGATCCTGCCTACGACACCTATCTGCGCGAGCATGGCTTCGACGCGGCCAACCCATGGGAGCATTGGGCGAATTCCGGCGAAGGCGACAACGGCGAGAACTTCAACGGCTGGCTGCTCGTCCATGCCGACAAGCCGGCGCGCATCCCCGAGGAGCATTCCGAAACGCCTTACATGACGCGCCGCGCCATGCGCTTCATCGAGGAGGCCGAAGCCGAAGGCGAGGCCTGGTGCGCGCATCTCTCCTACATCAAACCGCACTGGCCCTATATCGTGCCGGCACCCTATCACGATCTATACGGCAAGGCGGACATCCAGCCGCCGATCCGCAGCGAGGCCGAGCGCGTCTCGCCCAATCCGATTTTCGAGGCTTTCCAGCAGGAGCGCTACTCGAAGAACTTCTCGCGCGACGAAGTCCGCGAGACGGTCATCCCATGCTACATGGGCCTGATCAAGCAGATCGACGACCAGCTCGGCCACCTATTCGACTTCATGGAAGAGCGCGGCTTGTTCGAGAGCACGCTGGTCGTGTTCACCTCAGATCACGGCGACTATCTCGGCGACCATTGGCTCGGCGAAAAATACCTGTTCCACGACGTCGCGGTTAAGGTGCCGATGATCGTCTACGATCCGCGCTCCGAGGCCGATGCCATGCGCGGAACGACCTCGGACGCGTTGGTCGAGATGATCGATCTCGCGCCGACCTTCCTCGATTATTTCGGCGGCAAGGCCAAGCCACATATCCTCGAAGGTCGCTCGCTGCTGCCGCTCACTTCCGGCGAACGGCAAAGCCTGCGCAACTATGCGATCAGCGAATACGATTACAGCGGCGATGCGGCGCGGCTGAAGCTCGCCATGCCGGTGTCGGACTGCAAGCTCTACATGGTGACCGACGGCCGCTTCAAACTCGTCCATGGCGATGGCGTGCCGCCGATGCTCTTCGATCTGCGCGACGATCCCGGCGAGTTGTGCGACCTCGGCCGCGAGCCGTCGGCCGCCGCCGACATCGAGAGGCTGCGGAAGGTGCTGATGCGCTGGCTGGCGCTGCCCAGCAACCGCATCACCGTAGCAGACGAGTGGTTGACCGAGATCGACGACAAGGTTGGGCATTTCGACCCGATCGTCGGCTCAGGCGTGCTCATTGGCTACTGGGACGAGGCTGAGCTTGCCGAACAGCAGGAGGCGCGCCGCCGCTGGCTGGCGCGCCAGGCCGGCAAGTAGACCTCACCTATCCGAGCGTCAACCCAGCCTTGCGCGCTTCCTCGCGCAGGAAGGGCAAGCCCACCTCTATGACGTCGCGCGGGTCTTCCGCCACCGGACGCCACACGGCGAGCCCGCCGGCGATGTCGATATCGACATGGTTCATGCTTTCCAGTGTGATCGCGCCCTCGTAGCCGATGTCGGCAATCGCCTTCATGCAGGCCGCCCAATTGAGCATGCCGCGCCCCGGCACGCCGCGATTGGCCTCCGACACATGCACATAGCCGAGGAAGGGGGCCGCAGCCTCGAAACCGGAAGCAAAGCTCTCTTCCTCGATATGCATATGGTAGGTGTCGAGGTGGATGAAGATGTTGTCGGCGCCGACGCGCTCGATGATCCGCGCCGCGTCGACGCCGCGGTTGATGAGATGCGTCTCGTAGCGATTGCAAGGCTCGATGCCGAGCTTGAGGCTGCGCGACTTGGCGGATTTCGCTGCACGCTCGAGGAAACGGCACATGCCGTCGATCTCCCTTTGCGTCGGCGCCCGCCCGGTGGTCTTGCCGATCGTGCCGTAGGTGACGCCGCCGAGCGCCTCGGCACCCACTTCGTTGCAGACCTTGAAGGCCGCCTGCAGGAAGTCGAGCGCTTCCTCCGGCCGCTCGACGACATCGAGCGCGCGCGGCAGGCCGAGGGACGGGATGAGCTGCACGCCGTAATGGTTGGCAAAGCCGCGCGTGCGCTTGGTGTCGATCTCCTCGGGGCGCAGCAGCGGGATCTCCATCAGGCCGATGCCGAGTTCCTTCAGCCGGTCCATCTGCGGTTCGATGCGGGCAAGGTCCCAGCCCGGGGCGATGGCGAAAGTGTGCAGTCCAAAGGTATTCATAAGCTCAGCCTCGTTGTTCATGCGCCGCCGCGGCGGCCGTATCGCCGCCGCCGACGATGCGGCTGACGACTTCGTTCATATTGGTTTTGACCGTGACGAGATCGGCATCCGCCCTGCCATGCCTCAGCACGACGATGCGGTCGGTGACCGACAGCACGTCGTTCAGCCGGTGCGAGATCAGGATCACGGCAATGCCTTCCGACTTCAGCCGCCGGATCAGGTCGAGCACGCTCTGCACCTCGCGCACGGCAAGTGCTGCCGTCGGCTCATCCATGATGACGAGCTTCGGATTGAAGGTGAGCGCACGCGCGATCGCCACCGTCTGCTGCTGGCCGCCGGAGAAGGAGCCGACGGAGCGGCTGATCGACGGCAGGTGCGCGCCGAGCCGGTCGATCATCCGCGCCGCCTGGCGATCCATTTCAGCCTTGTCGACGAAGCCGGGGAACAGGCCGAGCAACCTTTTCGTCGGCTCACGGCCAAGGAAGATGTTCGACGCCACGTCCTGTTGCTTGGCTAAAGAAAGATCCTGGTAGATCATCTCGATGCCGAGGCGGCGCCGCTGGCCGGGGTCGAGCGCCAGGATGTCCTTGCCGTCGAATTCGATCGAGCCGGTGTCGGCCCGGTAGATGCCGGTGATGGTCTTCATCAGCGTCGACTTGCCGGCGCCGTTGTCACCGACCAGCCCGACCACCTCGCCGGCCGCCACCGACAGGTCGACACCGTGCAGCACGTCGACCGCGCCGAAGCTTTTTCGGATGCCATGGAGCGAGAGCAGTGTCATACCCGCGACTCCTTCCGCACCTGGTACTGGTCGATGAAGACCGCCAGGATCAGCACCGCGCCGATCGCCATCTGCTGGTAGTAGGATTGCACCGCAAGCAGCGTCAGCCCGTTCTGCAGCACGCCCATGATCAGCGCGCCGATCATCGTGCCGAGGATCGAGGCGCGGCCGCCGAACAGATTGGTGCCGCCGATGATCGCCGCTGTGATGGCGGTGAGCTCGTAGTTGATGCCGGCGGTCGGATCGCCGGCGTTGACGCGGGCGGTGAAGAGCAGACCTGCGAGGCCGGCGAGCGCGCCGGAGAGCGTGTAGATGATGCGGCGGTGATGCTCGACGCGGATGCCGGCGGCGCGCGCAGCACCCTCGCTGTCGCCGAGCGCCAGCGTGTGGCGGCCGAAGCGCGTGTAGGCAAGCACGCAATGCGCGACGATCGCGGTGAGCACGAAGATGATGACCGGCATCGGAATGCCAAGCGGCCTCCCTTGCCCGATATAAACGATCTCGGGCGGCAGGCCATAGATCGCCCTGCCCTGCGAGATGACGAGCGCCAGGCCGCGCGCCAGGCCCAGCATGCCGAGCGTGACGATGAACGCCGGCACGAAGGCACGGGTGACGAGTTGTCCGTTGATGTAGCCGGCAATGGCGCCGGCGAGGATGCAGGCAATCACCGCGAGGACCGACGGCCAACCGAGATTGACGGCGACAAAGGCGCCCGCCACGCCGGCAAGGCCCATGACGGAGCCCAGCGAAAGGTCGAGCCCACCCGAGCCGATGACGAAGGTGGCGGCGATCGCCAGCACGCCGATCGTGGATGTCGCGAGCAGGATGTTGAGGAAGTTGCTGAGCGACAGGAAGAAGGGCGACAGCATCGCCATTGCCGCGCTCAACAAGACCAGCACCAGCAGCGACTCCAGCCTGATGTGGAGCCGCTCGACGGATGCGCGCTGCACCCGAGCCCAGAAACCGGGCTGCGCCGTTTTGGAAGCCATTTTCTTCACCCTTCGGGTAGGGAGTAGGGAGTAAGGCAGTAGGGAAGTGAGAGCGGGGGAGCAACCGGTCTGAGAAGCGCAAACCGGTTGCTCCCCCCTACTGCCCTACTGCCCTACTGCCTTCCCTTTCCTACTTCACATATTGCAGCATCGGCTCCTTGCCGGCGTCGAGCACGTCCTTGGTCAGCACCAGGGTGGGCACGGCGATGCTTTCCTCGACCTTCTCGCCGGCCAGCGCCTTCTTGACATTCTCGACCGCCTGCTTGCCGACCAGATAAGGCAGTTGCGCGACGGAAGCGTTGAGGCGGCCTTCCTTGATCGACTTCACCGCATCGACATTGCCGTCGACGCCGATCATCGTCACCTGCTCACCCTTGCCAGCCGCGTAGACCGCTTCCACGGCGCCCAGCGCCATGCCGTCATTGGCGCAGAAGATGGCGACGAGATCGGGATGCGCGGTCAGAGTGTCGGTGGCGATCGAGGCCGCCTTGCCGCGATCCCAGTCGCCCGGCAGCGAAGCGACGATCTGCAGCCCAGGCGCCAATTCCTTCAGCTTGTCGGCAAAGCCCTTGGCGCGCTTTTCGCCGGTGATGTTGCCGGAGAGACCCTCTATCACCAGCACCGGACCCTTGGCGTCCTTGCCGAGCTTGGAGACAAGGTATTCGGCACCCTGCGCGCCCGCCGCGACATTGTCGGAACCAATGTGGAAGGTGACCTTCACGCCTTCCTTGTCGAGGACCGCCTGGTCGAGATTGTTGTCGAGGTCGACGATCTTCATGCCGGCGGCCTGCGCCGACTTCAGGCAGGGTAGCAGATTGGTCGAGTTGATCGCGGCGGTGATCATCGCCACGGGCTTGCGTTCCAGCATCGTGTTGCAGAGGTTGAGCTGCGGCTCGGCCGCCTGGTCGCTTTCGGCCGCCTGCTGGAAATATTTCACCCCGGCTTCCTTGGCGCCGTCCGCCACGCCTTGGGCCATAGCGCCCCAGAACGGATTGGCCAGCGTCTTCATCAGCACGCCATATTCGCCGTCCTCGGCCTTGGCGACGCCAATGGCTGAAAATGCCAGCGCCACGCCCAACGCCAGCGTAAATCGATTTATTCTGGTGAAAAACGATGTCATTGCTTCCTCCATTGATCTTATGCGCCGGATGCCTCGGCCAGGGCCGGCGCTTTTCTTCCCGTTGTCGACAATGGGGGCTATTGTCGGTCTCCTCCCCCGGAATGCGGGACGCTGCCTGGCGAGCCAACGGATTCCCGCATCAGCACCTTGCAAGGTTCGAGCCGCGCCGTTGGCGGGCCGCCCTCGCCTTCGATCCGTCGAAACAGAACCTCCATCGCATTGCTTGCGATCTCGCGCACCGGCTGCACCACGGCGGCGATCGCCGGCCAGGTCACCTGCATCCATTCGGCGTCGTCGAAGCCGACCAGCGAGATGTCATTCGGACAATGCCAGCCACGCCGCCGGAATTCCGACAGCGCCACCAGCGTGCCCTTGAGGAATAGCGAATAGACCGCCGTCGGCCGGTCGTTCCCAGCTTCCCGCTTGCTGAAATAGTCGCGAAGCAGCGTCCGCAAAGGCTCGACGTCGCTTTCGCAAAGCACGACGTCGATGCGCATGTCGGGCGCAAGTTCTAGCGCGGTGTTGCGAAACCCTTCGAGGCGGGCGCGTACCGTCGCCGCCTGCTGGCCGAGGCCGACGACGAGGATGTGGCGATGGCCCTCGCCGACCAGCGCGCGCGCCACTTCAGCACTTGCGGCCGCGCTGTCGGCCGAAACCGTGTCGAAGGCATCGTCGGCAAGCACCCGGTCGATCAGCACGCCGGTCATGCCGTTCGCCTTCATGAAACCGGCCGCCGGCCCGTGCTCGTTGCGCACCGGCGCCAGCACCACGCCGGCGACGCGCCAGTCGTGCATGCGGGCAAGGATCTCCTTCTCGCGCGCTTCCGATTCACGGCTGGAGGCGGCGACCAGCGTATAGCCGCGCTGCTCGGCCAGCCCTTCGAGCTCGCTGACCATCTGGCCGAAGAACTCGCTTTCAAACTCAGGCATGATGGCGCCGATGATGCGGCGCTTGGCCCTGCGCATGTCGGAGGCGAGCGGGTCGACACGGTAGCCCAGAAGCTCGACGGCGTCGAGGACGCGCTGCGCGTTTTCCGGCTTCACCGTGGTGACGCCGGACAGTACCTTGGAGACGGTGGCCGCGGACACGCCGGCGTGGCTTGCCACGTCGTGGATCGACGGTCGCCGCTGGTGGGATTCCTGCTGCGCCATTAATCTTCTCCCACGGGCAGGTGGCCGCCTGCTCTCTCACCAATGTAACCGATAAATCGATTTTTCGCTGTTGTAAATCGTTTCATCGGGAGTAAAAAACGCATATGTGATTGACGCGATCCAATCGCGTCGGGAGGAACATCATGCCCAACAAAGCCTCGCCGCTGGTGATCAGCGCACCCGAGCCGCGCACGCTCGACCTGATTTTCACGCCGTCGCAACTGGCGATGTTTCGCAGGAAATATCGCATCGTCGAGACAACGCCCGAAGGCGTGGCGAAGTTGCCACCGGATGTGCTGTCCGAGGCGCGCTACATCGTCGGCCAGCCGCCGATCGCGCCGGAAACACTGGAGAAATTGAAGGCGCTGCGCTGCGTCTTCAATGTCGAGACCAACCTCATCAACAACATGCCGTATGAGACGCTGTTTGCCCGCGGCATCCACGTCGTCACCACCGGCCTGGTCTTTGCCGAACCGGTCGCCGAGCTTGGCCTTGCCATGGCGCTCAATCTGGCACGCAACATCGTCGATGCCGACCTCGCCTTCCGGCAGGGAAAGGAGCTTTGGGGCGGCGACGGCAACCAGGCCGCACGACTACTCTCAGGCGCCGATATCGGCATCATCGGCTTCGGCGATCTCGGCCGCGCGCTCAATCGCCTGCTGACGGGCTTCCGCACCCGCACCAGGGTGTTCGATCCCTGGCTGCCGCCTTCCGTGCTCATCGAGCACGGCGTCGAGCCGGCTGCGCTCGACAAGGTGCTGTCGGAAAGCGATTTCGTTTTCGTCGTCGCTTCGGTGACCAGCGAGAACCAGGGTTTTCTCGGTGCGGACGCCTTTGCCAAAATGCGAAAAGGCGCTGCTTTCATCCTGCTCAGCCGCGCCGGCGTCGTCGATTTTGCGGCCTTGATGGCGGCGGTGAAGAGCGGCCATATCGTTGCCGCCAGCGACGTCTTCCCGGAAGAACCGCTGGCCAAGGATCATCCCGTCCGTTCCCTGCCCGGCTTCCTGCGCTCGGCCCACCGCGCCGGCGCGCTCGACGTCGCCTTCAAACGCATGGGCGACATGGTGCTGGAGGACATGGACCTCATCGATCGCGGACTGCCGCCGATGCGCTCCAAACGCGCCGAGCGCGAGACCGTTTCCCGGATGCGCTCGAAGCCGGTCGACAGGAATTGAGAGATTTGGGGCTCTGGCAGCGAATCCCGACAATTCAGCCAGTAACACTGCGGTTGCTGGAAAATATGCCCAATCTTCCGGTCTTTGCCGGCAATATTTTGCCCTGATGACCCCAAATCCGGAACCTTCATCCCGACCTGTCGTTTGCCTTTCGATCGTTGCTTTTACGATCCAAGCAACAGGAGGATGATACCGTGAACATCAAGATGATCTGCTTCGGCGCCATGGCGCTTTCGATGGTCACCGGCTCGGCTCTCGCCGCCGGGCAGACCGGCACGTCGGCGCTCGACGACCCGGCCAAGATGCAGCCTTTCTACACCGACTCCAGCATGAAGACGATGGTCAGTAAGGACGCCTTCGTGAAGGCTTGGAAGGCCATGTCGCCGGAGGATCAAACGGCGATGATGACCGCATGCGCCGACGAGGCCAAGAACGCCAATGCAGCCAACTCCCATCCGGAGTTCTGCAGTAGCGTCAAGGAAAACGGCGGCAGCAAGTAACCATCGGCGCAGCCAGAGCAATTCCAGGAAAAGTGTGTAATGGTTTTCCGCTGGAATTGCGAAAAAACAAAGAGATAGAGCGGTTCGGCATTCCGTGAAACGGTGAACCGCTCTAGACATTAAACGGCCTCGTTGGCGGGGCCGTTTATATGCAAATCAGGCACGAAGACCGCCACGCACTTTCCGAATCGATCTAAGTGACGAGATCGCCGCGGTCCGCCTGTTCAGCGTCGCTGAAATTCGCCTCGAGCCAGGCGATCGCGCTGGCGACGTCGGCAATGGCGAAGCGTGCCGCGGTCTCGCCCTGCGGCTTCACGCGGATCGAAATCCCGCCCGCGGCATTGACGGTCTCAAAACCGCTTTCGTCGGACGTGTCGTCGCCGAGGAATACCGGACGCCGGCCGGTGAACGGATCGAGTTGCATGAAGCGACGGATCGCGGCGCCCTTGGCCGCCTCCAGCGGCATCAGCTCGACGCCTGCGTTGCCGGCAATCACGCGGTAGCCTTTCGGCAGCCGGGCAAGCGCTGCCTCGACCAGTTCCCTCGCACGGACCAGCAAATGCGGCGCCGCCCTTGTATGAATGGCCAGCACCGGGCCCTTGCGCTCGACATAGACGGCCTTGCTTGCCAGCTCCAGCTCGATTTCGTCGGCAAGTGCCGCCATGTCCGCTGGCTCATCGGCTGCCTCGATCTGCCCGTCCGGCGTCAGCCTGTGCTCCAACCCGTAGAGGCCGGCGATCCGCGGCTTCAAGGGGTCAAACAGGTGATCGACGGCGGCGATCGAGCGGCCGGTGATGAAGGCGAGCGCTCCATCCAGCCGGTGTTCGATCGTCTCCACGAGGAGGCGCAGCTCCTCGCTGACCGAAACACTGTCCGGGTGGGCGGCATGCTCCAGCAAGGTGCCGTCAATGTCGAGGAAGAGCGCCCACCGGCCGTCGGGAAGGCGCGGCGTCAGATCTGCTTGTAGGTTCATCGGAAACCGACCGCCTGTTTGCGTTCGAACATGGAGACGACATTGTCGCCATTCACCGAGCGGTCGGATAACGCCGTGACCCGGTCGAGCTCGTCGCGCTTCCTTAGCCGCGCCGCGTCGAGCAGCATGCTGCCGGCCCAGCGATAGACATTGTTGTCGCGGACGATATCGCGCATGCGCCGCATGCGCCCGCGCTGCTCTTCCGGCCCCATGGTGAGTGCCTGCAGCATGGTCTCGCTCATCATCGCCGCATCGTAAGGATTTACGATCAACGCCTCCAACAGCTCGCGCGAGGCGCCGGCGAAGGTGCTGAGCAGGAGCACGCCCTGCTCGTCGTCGCGAGAGGCAACAAATTCCTTGGCGACGAGGTTCATGCCGTCATGCAGGCTTGTGACCAGGCAGATGTCCGCCGCCCGGTAGATCTCGTAGACGTCCTTCTGCGAGTGGTGCTGAGCCACCAGCACGACGGGGCGGTAGGTCTCGTTGCCGTAGCGCTCGTTGAGCTCCTCGGCAAAGCGCAGGCATTCTTCATGCAGTTGCTTGTAGGCCGGCAGCGTGCCCCGGCTGGGCGCCGCGATCTGCAGGAACACCACCTTGCCGATCGTTTCGGGATGGCGGATGAACAGCTCCTCCAGCGCGTGGAATCGGTCGAGGATGCCTTTGGTGTAGTCGAGGCGCTCGACGCCGACGCAGAGCTTGGCATCGGCCGGAATGCCGAACCGCTCGCGGATGTGTTGCTGGGATTGCTCGACCGAAGGCAGGGCCTTCAACATTTCGGCAGGCCACTCGATCGAGATCGGATAGGCATGCACCAGCGTGGTCTGGCCGCCATAGGACACGGCTGCATCCGCGCGCTCGATCCGGCTCTCCATGAAGCGGTCGACGCTTTCGGTGAAATTGTTGGCGTGGAATTGCGTGTGGAAGCCGATGATGGAGCTGCCGAGCAGCCCGTCGAGGATGCGCTCGCGCCATGGGCAGATGCTGAACACCTCCGAATTCGGCCATGGGATGTGCCAGAAGGTGATGACGATCGCCTCCGGCAGGCGCTCCCGGATCATGCGCGGCAGAAGCGCGAAGTGGTAATCCTGGACCAGAACGATCGGCCGCTCGTTGCGAGCCTCGGCGACCACCGTATCGGCGAATTTTCGGTTGGCGGCCTCGTAGGCCTCCCAGTCGGAATCGCGGAAGATCGGACGGGTGAAGGCGATATGGCAGAGCGGCCATAGGCCTTCATTGGCGAAGCCGAGATAGTAGCCCTGATATTCCTCCTCCGTCAGCCAGACCCGGCGCAGAGTGTAAGAGGGATTGCCGGGCGGCACCTGCACCCGGTCGTTGCTGTCGACCACCTCGCGGTCGGCGGTGCCGCCGCCATAGGCGATCCATGTGCCGGCGCAGGCGCGCGTGATCGGCTCGAGCGCCGCGACCAGTCCGCTCGCCGGCACGACCAGTTCGACCTCGCCATTCTTGTCCTCGTTGTGGATGTAGGGCTCGCGGTTGGAGACGACGATGACCTGCGCGTCCGGCAGATCCTCGGTAAGGATCTTGCGCAGCGTCTCCGGCGACCAGGTGACGAGCGCCGCGTCGACCGACTGCCCGTTCTTCTCGAATTCGCGCATCACCTGGCGCGCGGCTTCGGAGGTGACGTCGTCACCCGCGGCAGGCATGCTCGCTGCCCTCGAATGCCGACGGCGGTGCTGGAATATTGAAACGAAGATCGCGAGAGCGGAAAGTCCGAGACTTATGAGGATGAGAACCCACAAAAAGTCGACGTCATATTGTATCATTGATGCCAGGTTGCCTCCGGCTGCCCGCTATTTTGTTTTGATTCTTGCCGGCTGCGGAACGGTATGCCGGTACAGGTCTGCAAACGCGTAAACCGGTCATCGGTTCCGACATTTTTCGATTATCCGACGCGCACTTGCGGAATTCCGCTTAGGTGCGCACGATAAGCGGCACCATGCCCTCGTGCCGATCGGCGAGGAAGGCAACGACGCGGTCGCCGACACGCTGGAAGGTAAGGTCTACGGATTTATCGCCGACCGACAGATGCCGGAGCGTGAGCGTGTCGATGCCGGCCGGCAGCCTTGGGCGCGTAATGTGCAATTCACCTTCCCAGCCATCGATCTCCAGGCCGAGACAGGCCTGCATCAGCATGAAGGTTGAGCCTGCCGACCAGGCCTGCGGCAGGCAGGCAACCGGATAGGCGATCGGCGCCTCGCCTGGCGCTCGGGTGAAACCGCAGAACAGTTCCGGCAGCCGCATGTTGAAATGCACGGCCGACTCGAAGGTGCCGCTCATCAGCCGCACCACGCTCTCGCGCTCGCCATAACGCGCCAGACCGACGCCGCAGAGCGCCGTATCGTGCGGCCAGATCGAGCCATTGTGATAGGACATCGGGTTGAAGAAGATCGCGTCGTCGGCGAGCGTCCTCACCCCCCAGCCGGAATGGAAGGGGGCCGACAGCAATTGGTCGGCGACCATCTTGGCGCGCTCCGGCTGCGGCAGCCCGACAAAGAGCAGATGCCCGGCGTTCGACGTTCGCACCTTGCAGGGTTGGCCCTCGCCATCGATGGCAAGCGCGTAGAAGTTGAGATCCTCTATCCAGAAGTCGCGCTCTACGGCCAGCCGCATTTCCTCGGCACGGTTTTCCCAGTGCTCGGCATCGGCGAACTCGCCGCGGCGGCGCGCGAGCGCGGCAAGGCCGCGGTAGGCGGCAAAGACATAGCCCTGCACCTCGACCAGAGCGATCGGCCCCTTGGGTATGCGTCCGTCGGCATGGAAGACCGAATCGATGCTGTCCTTCCAGCCCTGATTGGCAAGACCGGACTCGGCCGCGCGCTGATAGGTGACGAAACCCGTCGCCCGGCTTGCCTCTTCCATCCATTCGGCGGCCGCCTTGAGCGATGGCCAGAGCGTGTCGATGAAGCCCACATCGCCGGTGCGGTCGGCATAGGCGCAGGCGAGATGAATGTAGAGCGGGGTCGTGTCGACGCCGCCGTAGTAGCGGCCGAAGGGAAGCTCGCGCAGCGCCGCCATCTCGCCCTTGCGGGTCTCATGCATGATCTTGCCCGGCTGGGAATCGATGAAGGGCGACGTCTCCGTCGCCTGATGCTCGGCAAGAAACGCAAGCACGCCGCGCGCCAAGCCGGGATTGAGCCACAGCATCTGCAGCCCCGAAATCACGCCGTCGCGGCCGAAAGCCGTCGAGAACCACGGGATGCCCGCGTAAGGATAGGGCCCGGTCGAGAGCTCGGTGGTGAGCAGCGCGACATCGGCGCGTGCGCGCTCGACCCAGTCATTGAAGACTCGTCCCGAACTGTGCACCGTGGCGCCATGCCGGCGCTTGGCGCGCATGCCGAAACGGGCGCGGGCCGCGGCAGCGCGGAAGCGGTCACGCCCGGGTATGTCGGCGACCTCCGGCCCGACTTCGACATAAAGCACCTTGCTGCTGCGCTTGGTGACCGCGATCAGGAAATCGGCGCGATTGTCGCTCAACCGGTCGGGGGCCTGCGAAAAGGAAATCACCGACAGGCGCGGCAGCCCGTCGAGACCGTCATAGCCGAGCAGCACCGACGCCTTGTCGGTCTTGGCGACATGGACCGTTCCGCGCTTCGGCCGCGTCGATCCGCGCACCTCGAACATGTCCCGGAAGTCGGCGGCGAAATGCAACGAGACGGCGATGGTCGAGTGCTCGCGGCTATAGTTGGAAAGCGTGATGCGATCGAACAGCCGGTCCTGCCAGATCAGCCTGACGCGCTCGATGTGGATCGCGCCCTGCGGAATGTCGCGGCCGGCGGCGCTCTGGATCGGCAAGTTGGTCAGGTTGCTGGTGAACAGCACATTGTCCTGACTGAGCGAGGCGCCAAGCAGCGACATCGGCCTGCCGCCGACCGTCAGGCGGAACTCGGAAAGCACGCGCGTATCGTCGCGAAAGAAACCGTCGCCGGCGCCCCGGATGTCGCCATAGGCGTCCGTGACGGCAAAGCAGTCGCCCTGCTTGAGGGCAAACAGCCGGTGCGGCTCCCGCGGCGCCGTTTCGTCCAGCGAGGCAAGGGCCACGGCGGGATCGAGCTTGCGCTCGTCGAGTTCCATCATTCGTAACCTCTTCGTTGCTTGCGCCCCCCAAGGCAATAGCGTTTAGGAAGCCTTCACCGCATAGGCACCGATCAGGTGCATATAGGCGGCGAGATAGTCGCGCGCCATCCTGGTGACCGAAAACCGCTTTTCGAAGACCGCTCTCACCTGTCGCCGGTCAAGTTGGAGAAGGGCAGGCAGCACAGCGACCGCCTCATCGACGGAGTCCGCGACAAAGCCGGTCACGCCCTTGTCGATGATCTCCGGCAAGGCGCCACAGTTCCAGGCGATCACCGGCGTGCCGCAGGCCATGGCTTCGATCGGGGCAAGGCCGAACGGCTCCGGCCAGTCGATGGGAAACAGGAGGCCTGCGGCGTTACCAAGAAATTCCGCCTTCTCGTCTTCCGCGATCTCGCCGACATAGTCGACGCGGTCGCCGTCGATGAGCGCCTCGATCTCGTCGCGAAAATAGGCGCGGTCGTCGTCGCCGATCTTGGCCGCCAGCTTCAGCTTCAATCCCGAACGGCGGGCAATCTCGATCGCCCGATCCGGCCGCTTGTCGCGAGACAGTCGCCCGAGGAAGGCTAGGTACGGCTCTTCGGTCGATGGGTCATAGGTAGGCGGATAGGCGTCGACCGGAATCCCGTGATGGATCGTCGCCAGCCAGTTGGCGTCGGGCAACCCCCGCTTTTGGCTATGCGAGATGGAGATCATCGGAAAGCGCGGGAAGCGCTTGTAGGCCGGCGCCAGGTCGACATAGTCGAGCCTGCCATGCGGCGTCGTCACCGTTCGTTCCGCCATGTGCTCGAAGAACGGAAAATGCACGAAATGGCTGAGATGGAAATGGATGACGTCGAACTCGCCGGCCCGCTCGCGCACATCGCAGAGCATCGCCATATGCGCCGCGATCTCCGATTTCTTCGGCCGCGGATCGAGACGGATCGCCTGGTCGCGGCCGGGCACCAGCCGCGCCGAGGTCTCGCTGTCGCCGCTCGCGAACAGCGTCACATCATGCCCCAGTTCCACCAGCGCTTCGGTGAGATAGGAGACGATGCGCTCGGTGCCGCCATAAAATCTCGGGGGGACGGATTCATAGAGCGGCGCGACATGGGCAATGCGCATGGATTCCCTCAAAACTATTGACGGAAACCAAATGCGTCAGCCGCGAGATCGTTCCTCGCAATCGGCCACGGCCGGCCCCTCCAGCTTCTGCCGATCAGCTCATCCAGTTGCCGCCGTCGACATTGAGCGTCTGCGCCACGACATAGTCGGCATCGCTCGACGCCAGGAAGACGGCCGCGCCCCGGTAGTCGTCGGGATCGCCCATGCGTCCGGCCGGCACTGCCAGCCCGACCTGCCGCTTCTTCTCGCCGACCGGCAGGTTCTCGTAGCGCGCGAACAGCGCGTCGACCTGGTCCCACATCGGCGTGTCGACCACGCCCGGCGCGATGCCATTGACGTTGATGCCGTGTTTGATCAGCGCAAGGCCGGCCGATTGCGTGATGCTGATCACCGCGGCCTTGGTCGCGCAGTAGACCGCGACCAGCGCCTCGCCGCGCCGTCCGGCCTGCGAGGCCATGTTGATGATCTTGCCGCGCCGCCCTTGCGCGACCATGCGCTTGGCCACCGCCTGCAGCGTGAACAACAGGCCCTTCACGTTGACCGAGAATTGCAGGTCGAAACTCTTCTCCGATATTTCCAGCAGCGGCCCCATGTCGAAGATGGCGGCGTTGTTGACCAGGATGTCGATGCCGCCATGCGTCCGTGTCACCGAATCGACCATCGCTTCGATCGAGGCGAGATCGCGCACGTCGAGCCGGACGGCAGTCGCCTTGCCGCCGAGTTCGCGCGCCAGCGCTTCCGCCTTGTCTACGACCAGGTCGGCGATGACGACGTGGGCGCCTTCATCGACGAAGCCGCGCACGATGGCCGCCCCGATGCCTTGAGCGCCGCCGGTGACGACGGCGACCTTGTCCTTGAGTTTCATGCCGGTTCTCCTGTCTCAGCGCCCTGTCTTAACGCGTGGTATAGCCGCCATCGATGACCAGCACTTCGCCGGTCACATAGCTTGATGCTGGAGAGCACAGGAAAAGTGCGGCCGCCGCAACCTCCTCGGGCTGGCCGACGCGGCCCATCGGCGTCATGTCGCGCCAGATTGGGAACCATTCCGGATTTTCGATGCCGCCGCGCGAAAGATCGGTTTCGATATAGCCGGGCGCGACGGCATTGACGCGGATGTTCTCCGCGGCGACCTCGCTGGCGAGGCTCCTGGTCATCATGTGCATGGCCGCCTTGGAGCTGTTGTAGGCGACCTGGTTCTGCGGAACGTTGGAGACGATGCCCGAGATCGAGCCGACATTGAGGATCGCACCGCCGCCCTGGCGCCGCATCGGCGCTAACGTCGCCCGGCAACACCGGAAGACGGCATCGACATTGATCGCCATCGTCTGCCGCCAGATGTCCTCGGGATAGTCGCCACTGTCGCCGTGGACTGCGATCCCGGCACTGTTGACCAGGATGTCGAGCCGGCCCGCCTTGGCGAGCGTATCGGCGACAAGCCGGTCCGGCGCCTTCTCGTCCAGCATTTCGGCGGCGAGGAAATCGAAGGCAAAGCCCGCAAGCTCCTGCCGTGCGTCATCCTTCATGGTCCGGCCCGCAACGACGACGCGCGCTCCCGCTTCCCCGAGCGCCTTGGCTATGGCAAGGCCGATGCCGCGCGTGCCGCCGCTCACGAGCGCGACCTTGCCGTCCAGTCGGAAGCGGTCGAGGATCATGATTGTCGTTCCATCGTCCGGAGTTGGAGGGACGGCTCAGATGTCCACGCTCTGCGGCAGGATGACGAGGTCGCGGATGGTGACGTTGCGCGGCCGCGTCAGCATGAAGAGCACGGCGTCGGCCACTTCCTTCGGCTCCATCAGGCTGCCGGCGGCCAGCGCTTCTTCCATCTTGGCCTTCGGCCAGTCGCTGAGCAGCGCCGTCACCACGGGACCGGGCGCGACGGCGCCGACGCGGATGCCGTGCTTCAGCACCTGGCGGCGGACCGTGTGGACGAAGGCCTGCACGGCGAATTTCGATGCGGTGTAGATCGGCTCCCAGACCACGGGAACGAAACCGGCGACTGAGCTGGTGACGATGATGTCGCCGCTTTTCTTCTCGATCATGTGCGGCAGCACGGCGTGCACCGTGCGGAACACGGCGTTGATATTGAGGTTGAGCATCCTGTCCCACTGGTCGGGATCGCCGGTCGCCACCTCGCCGCCGACATAGGCGCCGGCATTCGCATGGAAGATGTCGAGCCGGCCGGCCCTTTCCAGGATCTGCGGCATCATGCGCTCGACGCTCGCCGGGTCGAGCAGGTCGGTGACCACCGCTGAAGCAGCGTCGCCGAGCTCCGCGACGAGCGCCTTCAGCCGATCCTCGGCCCGATCGACCAGGACGACCTTCGCGCCGGCGGCGAGCATGGCGCGGGCGCATTCCAGCCCGATGCCCGAGGCAGCACCAGTGATTGCGGCAACCTTGCCGGAGAGACTTTCAGACATTGCGATCCTCTTCGATGAGCCGTCAGGCGCGGCCGTGTGAGACGCGCGAGCGGCGGGCGAGAGAATCGACGATGACCGCGATCGCCAGCACGCAGCCGGTGATCATGTACCGGAGCGAGGATGACAGATCGAGCAGCGTCAGGCCGCTTGCGATGGACTGGATGACGATGATGCCGAGCAGCGCCGAATAGGCGCTGCCGCGGCCGCCGAACAGACTGGTGCCGCCGATGACGGCCGCCGCGATGGCGTTGAGGTTGACGTCGCCTGTGCCGGCCTGCTGGCTGGCGGTGGCGAGACGTGCGGCGGACAGCAGGCCGCCGGTCGCCGCCAGCGTGGCGCAGAGCGCGAAGGCGCTGGCGTAGATCAGCCGCACATTGATGCCGGCGCGGCGCGCCGCCTCGCGGTTGCCACCCACGGCGGTCATCGAGCGGCCCCACTGGGTCCGCTTCAGCGCATAGTTCATCGCCACGACCAGGCCGACGAACAAGGCGAACATCCAGGGCACGCCGCGCGACTGGTTGAGGTAATAAGTCACCAGCTCGAGCGCGACGGTGATCACAACGGCCTGGAGCAGAAGCCCCCCGAACGAACGCGACGACAGCCCGGCGGCCTGGCGGCGCTGCGCCTTGCGGTAGCCGAGCAGCAACGCGAGCACGCCGGGTACGACGGCCAGCGTGTACGACACCCAATGCGGCATCACCAGGAGCTGGCCGAAATTCACCAGCGGCGAATCGTAAGGCAGATTGATCGAGCCGGTCGGGCCGAGGATGTAGAGCTGCAATCCGAGGAAGGCGAGCAGGCCAGACAAGGTCGACACGAAGCTCGGCATGCCGAGCCGGTTGAGCAGCAGCGCATAGACGCAGCCGGTCACGAACCCGACCGCCATCGCCGCCACGATGGCAAGCGCGACCGGCCAGCCCCACTGGACCCAAAGCACGCCGAGCAGCGCCGAAGACAGGCCGCTGACGGAGCCGACGGACAGGTCGATCTCGCCGACCATCAGAACGCAGACGATGCCGAGTGAGATGATGCCGACCGTCGAGCAGTCGAACAAAAGGTTGACCAGGTTGTTCGGCTGCAGGAATACGGGGTTCAGCGTCTGGAAGATCGCACAGATCAGGACCAGCCCGACAACCACGGGCAGCGAGCCGAGATCCCCGGACCGGACGCGGTCGAGAAAGCCCCTGATGGCGCCCTTCGCGCCGCTGCGATCCTTCAGCCGCTCGTCGCTGCGATCGAGCAGCGCGCCGGGATTGCGATCGGAAGCCGTCGTCATGGCTGTTCTCCCTGCACCTTCTCGGCTGTGCGCCTGCCGCGCCGCGAGACCGCGTTATCGTCGGCGCCGGTTATCGCGGTCACCAGTTCCTGATTGGATGCGCCGGGCAGGAAGATACCGTTGTTGCGGCCGAGCCTCAGCACCACGACGCGGTCGGCCACGGCGCGCACATCCTCCATATTGTGGCTGATCATGACGACCCCCAGCCCGCGGTCGCGCACGCGCTCGATGAGGTTCAGCACCTCGGCAGTCTGGGCAACGCCAAGGGCCGCAGTCGGTTCGTCAAGGAGAATGACCCTCGGTTCCATCAGCAGCGAGCGGGCGATCGCGACAGTCTGCCGCTGGCCGCCCGACAGCGACGCCACCGGCTCGCGCACGCTGGGGATCCGC
This sequence comes from Mesorhizobium captivum, assembly GCF_033977165.1. Classification (NCBI taxonomy): domain Bacteria; kingdom Pseudomonadati; phylum Pseudomonadota; class Alphaproteobacteria; order Hyphomicrobiales; family Phyllobacteriaceae; genus Mesorhizobium; species Mesorhizobium captivum. The sequence continues at coordinate 56,590 of NZ_JAVIJB010000026.1, read as the reverse complement.
GCCGACAACTCTTTGAGCAGCGTCCAGGCGCGGACCTCCATCGACACTTCGTCAAGGCGAAGCGGATGAAGCTCGCGGCCGAGGAAGATGTTGGCCACGACATCCAGATTTTCGCAAAGCGCGAGATCCTGGAAAACGGTGGCAATGCCGAGTTTTAGTGCCGCGGCCGGGTTGGCCAATGTCACCGGCTGGCCGTCGAAGGTGATCGAGCCGGAGCTCGGCATATGCGCGCCGGCGAGGATCTTCACCAGCGTCGACTTGCCGGCGCCGTTGTCGCCGACCAGGGCGACGATCTCCCCGGCGTTGATGTCGAGATCGACATCGGTGAGCGCCGACACCGCTCCGAAATTCTTCGAGATGCCGCGCAGGCTGAGCACCGGCTGGCGGCTTGTCGTGGACGGCGTGTCGGGTATTGCCATGGCGCTGTTACTCTTCCCGCGTTTGGTTCGGTATGTCCGGCCGCCAGGAGGTAGCGGCCGGACACGCCCGGCTGTCAGCCCAGATGGGCCTGCCGAGCATATCGCATGCGACGCGGCTTTCGCCGCATCGCTCTGGAGACAATGCCGCCAGGCGGCATTGCTCCTTATTCAATACCGAGCTTCTTGCAGCCTTCGGCGTAGCGGTCTGTGCAGAGCTGGGCTGCGGTCTGGATCTTCTTGTCGATGATCTCGGCCTTGAGGTTCTCCTGCGTCACCACCGCCGGCACGAAGAGCTTCGAGGGCGTGTCGTAGAGCGTCGTCTCGGCTTTGGGCGTCTCGCCCTTGAGAAGCTGCACCGCAACGTTCGCGGCTGCCGCGGCGACGATTTCGCTGGGCTTGGAGATAGTGTTGTACTGATCGCCGGCAATGATGAGCTGCAAGGCGGCGATCGTGGCGTCGTTGCCCGTCACCGTCGGCACCGGATCGACGCCGGCCGCCTTGAACGCGGCGATGGCGCCGCCGCCCGTGCCGTCATTGGCGGCGACCACGCCGACGATCTTGTTGCCGAAGCGCGAAATCTGCCCCGCCGCCCATTGCTGGGCATTCGACGGCGCCCAGTTCGGCGTGTCGAACTCGGCCAGCGTCTTGTAGCTGCCGGTCTTGAGGCCTTCATGAATGCCGTCCTTGATCAGGCCCGCCGCGGCATCGGTCGGAGAGCCGTTGATCTGCAGCACGCCGACATCGCCGTCGCTCGACACTCCCTTCGCTTTGAGATGCTCGACCAGCGAGGCGGCGATCGCCTTGCCGATGGCCTTGTTGTCGAACGACACGTAGAAATCGGCCTTGGTATCCGGGATCGGCCGGTCATAGGCGATGACCTTGACCCCTTGCGCCTGCGCGTTGTGCACCAGCGACGCCGCTGCCGCGGAATCGACCGGGTCGAGCACGATCACCTTGGCGCCCTGGGTGATCACCGAATTGAACTGCTGCTGCTGCTTGGTGACGTCGGCGTCGGCGTTGAGGTAAAGCACCTTGCAGCTGTCGCAGAGCTTCTTCATTTCGGCGACGAAGCCGGGATGATCGTGCTCTTCGTAACGCGTCGAGCCCTGGTCGGGCATCAGGAACGCGACGGTGGAACCGGCAATATCTTGCGCATTGGCAAACGTCGCGCCGAGAGCGAGGCTCGAGACGGCCAAAGCAGCCGCGGCCAATCTGGACATGTATCTGGACATAAGGTCTTCTCCATTCCCATTGTTTGATGTAACGACCTCGACATCGGGCTATGGATGTCTGCTCGTGTCGCCCGATCGGAAGTCTAGCGAACTCGTGCAGCAGCCTAACGGCTTCCTCCCGCTGGCATGACACGAGGCAATGCTCGTCCGTCGTGGTTCGCTCGCGCGACCCATCGCTTCGTCTTGGTTCTTACTTAGGCTTGTTTTTCCTCCCAAACTCCTTTCTATGCGGCGCGCGCGGCCGCGAAATTATCCGCAACCAATCGTCTGAACTGCGACGGCGGCATCCCCTTCTCGGCCAGAAACTGGCGGTTGAAGTTCGACAGGTTGTTGAAGCCGACCTCGAAGCAGATATCGGAAATCTGCGCCTGCTCGTCGCTCATCAGGATCTGGCAGGCGAGATTGATGCGCAGGCGCTTGATGTATTGCAGCAGCGACATGCCGGTGTGCTTGCGAAAGGACCGCGAGAACGCGCTCGGCGTCTGGCCCGCGATCGCCGCCAGGTCGCCTTCGTTGAATTGCTGGGTCAGGTTCTCGCGGATGTAGGCGAGCGCCTGGTTCATGCCGGCCGACATGTAGCCCGACGGGTCAGGCAGGTAGTTTTCGCTGGCGAGCACGCGCGGCGAGGTCTCGCGGCTCAGCGCTTCCATGATCGACATGAACAGGCTGATCCGGTGCACACCGTAGGCATGCGTGATCTCCGCCAGCAACGGCATCACCTGTCTGCTCACACCTTTGCCGAACAGGACGCCGCGCCGCGCCAGGTCGAGCAGCGGCGAGACTACGCCTAGCTCCGGAAAAGTCGTGATCGCGCCGCCGATGAATTCCTCGCTGAACTGAACCAGCCTGCAGCGCAGCAGAACAGACTGGCCTTCCGGAACCTCGCTGATCCAGTTATGCGGCAGGTTCGGGCCGGCCAGCACGAGATTGCCGATCTCGAACTCGCCGATGAAGTCGCCGACGAAATAGCGGCCCTTGGTCGCGACGATCTGGTGCAGCTCGTATTCGGGATGAAAGTGCCAGCGTACCGTATGGTACGGATAACCGTGCCACTTCACCGCGAACGACTCGCCAGGCCTTATCTGTATGACTTCCAGATCGGGTCCCATGCTTCCTCCCGGAGGCTGTCGGGTGCTTCAGCCTTCGAACCGCGGCCGTTGTTTGGCTCATCTAGGGTCAGGATAACCGCGGCCAAGCAGGTCCGCCACCTCGCCACGCCGCGTTGACTGATACGTTTTTGACCATTTTGGGCCACGAAGATCGCATCTTCGAAAATTAGACGCCGCGAACGTTCGGGATTGGCCAACGGCGCTTGGGCGGGGAAAGTTCGCTTCGGACCACGCTGCCGCATTGCACAATTTCGGTTCGACTGCACAATAGGCGCATGTCCGCCGGTTCGTTGACCATCCTTGTTATCGACGAGAACCGCATCCGCACCTCGATCATCGAGGCCGGATTGCGGGACGCCGGCCATCGCCATGTCACGGTGGTCCACGACGTGGCCGGCATCGCCCGGCGCATCGCCGAGATCGAGCCGGACGTCATCGTCATCGATCTCGAAAATCCAAACCGCGACATGCTGGAGAACATGTTCCAGCTGTCGCGCGCGGTGAAACGGCCGATCGCCATGTTCGTCGACCGCTCCGACCAGGCCTCGATCGAGGCGGCCGTCGATGCCGGCGTGTCCGCCTATGTCGTGGACGGGCTTAAGAAGGAGCGCATCAAGCCGATCCTCGACATGGCGATCAGCCGCTTCAATGCCTTCTCGCGCATGGCGCGCGAACTGGAGGAGGCGCGCAGCGAGCTCGAGAACCGCAAGGTCATCGATCGGGCCAAGGGAATCTTGATGAAGTCGCGCGGCCTGAGCGAAGAGGCGGCCTACGCGCTTCTGCGCAAGACCGCCATGAACCAGAACCGCAAGATCGCCGAGATCGCCCAGAGCCTGGTGACCGCGGCGGGATTGCTGGGACCGCTGGAGGGCGAATGAGCATGACTGCTGGGCATCAGATCACCGCCGGCTTCATGCCGCTCTTCGACAGCGCCGTTCTGGTCGCGGCCGGCGAGATGGGTTTTGCCGCCCGCGAGGGCATCGAGCTCAAGCTGCATCGCGAGACCTCCTGGGCCAACATCCGCGACCGCATCGCCATCGGCCATTTCGACGTAGCGCATATGCTGGGACCGATGCCGCTCGCCTGCAGCCTCGGCCTCACGCCGCTTGCGTCGGAAACCATCGTGCCCTTCTCGCTTGGGCTCGGCGGCAACTGCGTCACCGTCTCCAACACGGTTTGGCAAGGCATGGCGGCGAGCGGCGCCACGCCTGATCTCGATCCGGCGCGTGCCGGGGCGGCGCTTGGCGCGCTGATCCGCGAGCGTGCCGGCCGCGAGCCGCTGCGCTTCGCGGTCGTGCACCCGCATTCCGGGCACAATTACGAACTGCGCTACTGGCTTGCCGCCTGCGGCATCGATCCCGACCGCGATATCGAGATCGTGATCGTGCCGCCGCCCTTCATGGCGGACGCGCTCGCCGCCGGCCGCATCGACGGCTTTTGCGTCGGCGAACCCTGGAACAGCGCCACTGCTGCTGCCGGCACCGGCCGTATCGTCACCGTCAAGGCGCTGCTGTGGCGCAACAGCCCGGAAAAGGTGATTGGCGCGCGCAGGGCCTGGGCCGAGGAGAACCCGGAAGCGCTGGCCGCGTTGCTGAGGGCGCTGCATCACTCCGCCCGCTGGTGCCAGGATCCGGCAAACCGGGGCGAGCTGGCCGCGCTGATGGCGAGGCCTGCCTTTCTCGGGCAGCCGGAGGCGATCCAGATGCCGGTTCTCACCGGACGCCTTCAGCTCGGCGGTGGCGCGGAACGGCGCGTCGAGGATTTCTTCCTGCCCTTCGACAAGGCGGCGAATTTCCCCTGGAAGAGCCACGCGCTGTGGTTCTACACGCAGATGGTGCGCTGGGGACAGTTGCCACACACACCAGGCAACCTGGCAATTGCCCGCGACTGCTATCGGCCCGACCTCTACCGCTCGGCGCTTAAGCCGCTCGGCGTGGCGCTCCCCGGCGCCAATGCCAAGGTCGAGGGCGCGCTGAAGGTCGCGACGCCGGTCGGTTCGGCGGGGGCGAGCCTTGTGCTTGGCCCGGACGGATTCTTCGACGGCCAAATCTTCGATCCGGACAAAATCGACGCCTACATCGCCGGCCAGGAGCGCGCCTGATCATTTGCGCGCCATTCTTGTGCATTGCACAAAATTTATGCGCCCTGCCCGCGCTGTTGATCAATGTTTGACCGCTTTCCCGCTTCCCCGGATTGGCGCGCGATGCGCCTACCGCGTTGATTTCATTTGAATTTCATATTCAAGGCCAAACTGGCACGCTTCGTGCTTTGAAATAATCGAGCCCTCGCGGGCAAATAGAAAAGGCGTCCAATGGCGGGCGCCACAGGCAAAGCTGCCGCTCAGGTCACCACGCGATCCCGGATGTACGGACGCGAGGCCTGGACGGCAGCTTTTTTGTTTTTGGACCCGAACGCAATCGAAGGCGCCGATCCCAAGCGGCGCCACCCGGAGACGATGATGACGAAACGGATCGGACCTTCGCTCAAGGACTTCACCCGCCGCGACTTCCTGGTGAGCAGTGCGCTGACGGCAGCGCTCTTCATCGCCGCGCTACTGCTGTTTCCCACCAGTCACGAGACAGAGAGCAAGGGCTCGCAAGTGACCGCGCAAGTCCCGGTCTCACCGCGCTGACCGATGCCACGCCTCTGATCAACACAGCACGCGGCGCCTCCCACGCCGCAAACCGGAGCCGACCATGACCGCAAACCTCCCAGCCGCGCAAAGCCAGGACAGTAGCTCCCGGCAGGCGCTCGTCATGTCCACCATCGCCTTCACCGTCTGCTTCGCGGTGTGGACGATCTTTTCCATCATCGGCGTGCGCATAAAGCAGGAGCTTGGGCTCAACGAGACCGAATTCGGCCTGCTGGTCGGCACGCCGATCCTGACGGGCTCGCTCGTGCGCATGGTGCTCGGCGTCTGGACCGACCGCTATGGCGGCCGCCTGGTTTACACCATGACCATGCTCGCGGCTGCAGTCGCGACCTTCCTGCTCGCCTTCGCGCACACCTATGAGCAGATGCTGATCGCGGCCCTCGGCGTCGGGCTTGCCGGCGGTTCCTTCGCCGTCGGCGTCGCCTATGTCTCGCGCTTCTTCCCGGCTGGGAAACAAGGTACCGCGCTCGGCATCTTCGGCGTCGGCAATGTCGGCGCCGCGGTCACCAAGTTTCTGGCGCCGTTCGTGCTCCTTTCCTGGGGCTGGCAGTCGGTCGCGCTGATCTGGGCGGCGGCGCTGGTCGTCATGGCCATCGTGTTCTGGTTCACGACCGGCGACGATCCGGTCATCCGCGAGCGCCGTGCCGGCAAGGCCGTGCCGGTAAGGAGCTTCTGGCTGGAATTCGCGCCGCTGAAGAACCTGCAGGTCTGGCGCTTCGCCTTCTACTACTTCTTCTCCTTCGGCGCGTTCGTGGCGCTGTCGCTCTGGCTGCCGCGCTACCTGATCGGCGTCTACGGCTTCGGCATCGCCACCGCCGGCATGATCGGCGCCGCCTATTCGATCCCCGCAAGCGTTTTCCGCGCCTATGGCGGCGTGCTTTCCGACCGCGTCGGCGCCCGCACCGTGCTCTACTCAACCTTCACCGTCTGTGCCGTCGCGACCCTCGTTCTGTCTCTCCCCTCGGCAGACTACGTCGTGCGCGGCATCAGCGGGCCGATCCCGTTCCACGTCGAGATCGGCCCGCTCGCCTTCATCGCCGTCGCTTTCGTGCTCGGCTTCTTCATGAGTCTCGGCAAGGCCGCCGTCTACAAGCACATCCCCGTCTACTATCCGCAGAGCGTCGGCGCGGTCGGCGGCGTGGTCGGCATGATCGGCGGCCTCGGCGGCTTCATCCTGCCAATCGCCTTCGGCGCGTTGAATGACCTCACGGGCGTCTGGTCGAGCTGCTTCATGCTGCTCTTCCTGATCGTTGTCTCCTGCCTGGTCTGGATGCACCTCGCCATCCGCCGGATGGAGCGCGCGGCCGAGACCGCGTCCCTCTCCTACGCCGCCGAATAGATAGGAGCAGACCGGACATGACCGAGAAACTCGTCATCATCGGCAACGGCATGGCGCCGGGCAGGATGCTCGAGCACCTGCTGGAGGCCGCGCCTGACCGCTACGCCGTCACCATCTTCAACGCCGAGCCGCGGGTGAACTACGACCGCATCATGCTCTCGCCGGTGCTTTCGGGCGAGAAGGCGTTCGAGGAAATCGTCATCCACGGCGACGGCTGGTACATCAAGCACGGCATCACCCTCTACAAGGGCCACAGGATCGTCGCCATCGACAGGGACGCAAAGACCGTCACCTCGGACCACGGCGTGACCGAGAGCTACGATCAACTCGTAATCGCCACCGGCTCGGTTCCCTTCATCATTCCGGTGCCCGGCAAGGACTTGCCCGGCGTGCTCACCTATCGCGATCTCGACGACGTCAACGCCATGCTGCTTGCCGCGCAGTCACGCGCCAAGGCGATCGTCATCGGCGGTGGCCTGCTCGGCCTCGAAGCCGCGGCCGGGCTCAAGGAGCGCGGCATGGATGTCACCGTGCTCCACGTCATGCCGACGCTGATGGAGCGTCAGCTCGACCCGGCCGCCGGCTACCTGCTGCAGAAAGCGGTCGAGGCGCGCGGCATCAAGGTCGTGACCAGGGCCAACACCAAGGCCATTATCGGCAACGGCAAGGTCGAGGGCGTCGAGCTCATGGACGGCACGGTCATCCCCGCAACGCTGGTGGTGATGGCGGTCGGCATTCGCCCGAGCACCGCCCTGGCCAAGGAAGCCGGGCTGGAGGTCAATCGCGGCATTGTCGTCGACGACCGCATGCGGACCTCGAATCCGGCGATCATGGCGCTCGGCGAATGCGCGGAGGTCGGCGGCCATGTCTACGGGCTGGTCGCGCCTCTCTACGAAATGGCACGCGTCGCGGCAGCCGGGCTCGCGGACGAGGACAGGCGCTTCGTACACTCCGACACGCCGACCAAGCTCAAGGTCACCGGCATCGACCTCTATTCGCTGGGCGACTTCGCCGACGGCGACGATCGCGAGGAGATCATTCTGCGCGACGCGTCAGCCGGTATCTACAAGCGCGTCGTGCTGCAGGACAACCGCATCATCGGCACGGTGCTGTTCGGCGAGACCGCCGACGGCGCCTGGTTCAACGACCTCAAGAAGAAGGCCACCGATATCTCTCAGATGCGCGATACGCTGATCTTCGGCCAGGCGTTCCAGGGAGGCGCTTCCTCGGACCCTCTGGCGGCCGTTGCGGCACTGGCGGATGATGCGGAAATCTGCGGCTGCAACGGCGTCTGCAAGGGCAAGATCACGGGCGCGATCACGGCCAAGGGGCTGACCGGGCTCGACGACGTGCGCGCCCACACCAAGGCCTCGGCCTCGTGCGGCTCGTGCACGGGTCTCGTCGAACAGTTGCTGAAGCTGACGCTTGGCGAGGCCTACAATCCGGCGGCGGTGCAGCCCATGTGCGGCTGCACCAGCCTCGGCCACGACGATGTGCGGCGCCTGATCAAGGCGAAAGGCCTGAAGACTATACCCGCCGTCATGCAGGAACTCGAATGGAAGACCTCCTGCGGCTGCGCCAAGTGCCGGCCGGCGCTCAACTACTATCTCGTCTGCGACTGGCCGGACCAATATGCCGACGACTACCAATCGCGCTTCATCAACGAACGGGTGCACGCAAATATCCAGAAGGACGGCACCTATTCGGTAGTGCCGCGCATGTGGGGCGGGGTGACCAGCGCCGGCGAATTGCGCGCCATCGCCGACGTGGTCGACAAGTTCCGCATCCCGACGGTGAAGGTGACAGGCGGCCAGCGCATCGACATGCTGGGCATCCGCAAGGAAGACCTGCCGGCGGTGTGGGCCGATCTCGGCAAGGCCGGCTTTGTCTCCGGCCACGCCTATGCCAAGGGCTTGCGCACGGTGAAGACCTGCGTCGGCTCCGACTGGTGCCGGTTCGGCACGCAGGATTCGACCGGGCTCGGCATCCGCATCGAGAAGTTCATGTGGGGTTCCTGGACGCCGGCCAAGGTGAAGATGGCGGTGTCGGGATGCCCGCGCAACTGCGCGGAAGCGACCTGCAAGGATGTCGGCGTGGTCTGCGTCGACAGCGGCTACGAGATCCATTTCGCCGGCGCCGCCGGCCTCGACATCAAGGGCACCGAAGTGCTCGGCCTGGTGAAGACCGAAGACGAGGCGCTGGAGGTGATCGTGGCGCTCGTCCAGATGTACCGCGAGCAGGCCCGCTACCTGGAGCGCATCTACAAATGGGCCAAGCGCGTCGGCACCCCCGAGATCAAGAGGCAGATCCTCGACGACGCCGGGCGCCGCAGGACCCTCTTCGACCGCTTCGTCTTTTCCCAGAAATTCGCGCAGGTCGATCCCTGGTCCGAGCGCGTGTCCGGCAAGGACAAGCACGAGTTCCGGCCGATGGCCTCGGTGGGATTCGCCGAGGCGGCGGAATGATGGAGATGGTTGCGCGAGGCACCCCCCTCTGGCCTGCCGGCCATCTCCCCCTCAAGGGGGGAGATCAGCTTTCATTGCGGCCTTCGCCAATCTCCAACGCTGCAGGACGAACGCCAAAGGCGACGCTGCCAATCTCCCCCCTTGAGGGGGAGATGTCCGGCAGGACAGAGGGGGGTGCCCGGGCGCATTCCTATCAAGCAAAGGCGACCCAATGACCTGGACACTTATCGGCTCCCTCTCCGACATCCCTCGCCGCGGCGCGCGCTGCGTAGCCACACCGCAAGGCAAGATCGCCGTCTTCCGCACTGCGGAAGAGCAGGTCTTTGCCATAGACGACCACTGCCCGCACAAGGGCGGGCCACTCAGCCAGGGCATCGTCCATGGCGCGGCGGTGACCTGCCCGCTGCACAACTGGGTGATTTCGCTGGAGACGGGCGAGGCGCTGGGCCCCGACCAAGGCTCGGTCCGGACGATCCCGGTCAAGGTCGAGGGCGAAAGGCTCTTCATCGCGCTTGAAGCGTTGGCCTCGAAAGCGGCCTGAGGCATGGAAGAGGCACGCGAGGTGAGGACCACCTGCCCCTATTGCGGGGTGGGCTGCGGCGTGCTGGCCGAGATCGCCGCGGACGGCAAGGCAACCGTCCGCGGCGATCCCGAGCACCCGGCCAATTTCGGCCGGCTTTGCTCGAAGGGAACGGCTCTCGGCGAGACGCTCGGCCTGGCAGGCCGCCTGCTCCAGCCGGAAATATGCGGCAAGCAGGCAGGCTGGGACGAGGCGCTCGATCTCGTAGCCGCGAAATTCTCGCGGGTAATTGCCGAGCATGGGCCGGACTCGGTAGCCTTCTACGTCTCCGGTCAGTTGCTCACCGAGGATTATTACGTCGCCAACAAGCTGATGAAGGGTTTTGTCGGCTCGGCCAACATCGACACCAATTCGCGGCTCTGCATGGCTTCGTCCGTCGCCGGCCACCGCCGTGCTTTCGGCGAGGACATCGTACCCGGCGTCTATGAGGATTTCGAGTGCGCCGATCTCATCGTGCTCACCGGTTCCAACACCGCATGGTGCCATCCCGTGCTCTACCAGCGCATGCTCGCGGCGCGCAGGGAGCGCGGAACCAGGATCGTCGTCATCGATCCGCGCCGCACCGCCACGGCCGACGAGTGCGACCTGCATCTGGCGCTCGATCCCGGCACGGACGTGCTGCTGTTCAACGGGTTGCTCGCGCATCTGGTGCAGGCCGGAAAGATCGATGCCGGCTTCGTCCACGACAGCACCTCATGCTTCGACGCTGCAGCTTCGCTGGCCAGCGCCGATGCGCCGTCGATCGCGCGCGTCGCGAAAGGCTGCGGGTTGGCTGCCGCCGATGTTCAGGCCTTCTACCATCTCTTCGCCGAGACCGAGCGGACGGTCACAGTCTACAGCCAGGGCGTCAACCAGTCGGCGCACGGCACCGACAAGGTCAACGCCATCATCAACTGCCATCTCGCCACCGGCCGCATCGGCAAGCCCGGCATGGGGCCGTTTTCGGTCACCGGCCAGCCGAACGCCATGGGCGGCCGCGAGGTGGGAGGCTTGGCGAACCAGCTTGCCGCGCATATGGACTTCGCGGACGAGGCCAACGTCGACCGTGTCTCCCGCTTCTGGAACGCGCCCAACATTGCGCGCCGCGGCGGCCTGAAGGCCGTGGACATGTTCCAGGCAGTTGCCGACGGCCGCATCAAGGCACTGTGGATCATGGGCACCAATCCCGCGGTCTCGATGCCGGACGCTTCGCGCGTGCGCGCCGCTCTGTCCAAATGCGATTTCGTCGCTGTCTCGGATGTCACCCGCACCGACACCACGCGCTATGCCGACGTCCTGCTGCCGGCCGCCGCCTGGGGCGAGAAGGACGGCACGGTCACCAATTCGGAACGGCGCGTCTCGCGTCAAAGACCATTCCTGCAGCCCCTCGGCGAGGTGAAAGCCGACTGGCGCATCATCTGCGAGGTCGCCGCGCGCATGGGCTTCGGCGATGCGTTTGCCTACCGGACGCCGGCCGAGATCTTCCGCGAGCATGCAAAGCTCTCTGCCTTCGAGAACGATGGCGAGCGCCTGTTCGATCTCGGCGGCCTTGCCGATATCAGCGACGTGGACTACGCCGCCTTCCCTCCGCGCCATTGGCCGGCACCGAAGCCGCGCGAGCAGCAGGCGAGATTGTTTGCCGATGGCCGTTTCCCGACGCCCGACGGTCGCGCGCGCTTCGTGCCGGTGCGGCAGGAGGCAACGGCCTTTACGGTCGACGCGGACTATCCGCTCGCTCTGAACACCGGCCGGCTGCGCGACCAGTGGCACACCATGACGCGCACCGGCAACGTGCCGCGCCTGATGGCGAACGCACCGGAGCCCGCGGTCGACCTCCATCCGGCGGATGCGGCCGCGCACCATCTCAAGGATGGCGACCTCGCCCATCTGTCGACGCGCTTCGGCTTCGTGCGCGCAAGGGTGCGCGTGGCCGACGCGCAGCGGCGCGGCCAGGCCTTCATGCCCATGCATTGGAGCGGCCAGTTCGCGGCCAGGGCCGCGGCCGGCCTATTGTGCGCGCCTGTCACTGATCCGCATTCCGGCCAGCCGGAGCTCAAGCATGTCCCGGTCAGGATCGTGCGCGAAAACATCGGCTGGGCCGGTGTGCTTATCACAAGACGCGATCTCAGACCGACAGGTTTCGTCCATTGGAGCCGGCACGCGGTCGAGGGCGGTTGGGTCTACGAGCTGACCGGAACCGAGCCGCCGGACCAGGGCATTCTCCTGGCGCGCAAGCTGCTCGGCGTCATTCGGCAGGATCAGCTCTTGGAATACACCGATCGCCGCGGGCTCGCCTATCGCGCCGCGGCCATCGACGAAGGCGGCGCCATGTCAGAAGCCTTGCTGGTTGCCGCTCCGGACCAATTGCCGACGCAGGACTGGCTGGTGTCGCTGCTCGCCACGCATCAGCCGCTGTCGGCCACCGATCGCCACGCGCTTTTGTCGGGCCGCTCACCCGCGCCGACGCCCGCCATCGGGCGGGTCGTGTGCTCGTGCTTCCATGTCGGCGTCAACCAACTCGCTTCGGCGGTCGCCACGGGATGCGACAGTCTGGAGGCGATCGGGTCGACGCTACGCGCCGGCACCAATTGCGGTTCCTGCCGCTCAGAGATAAGGGCGATCATCGAGGCCCACCACGTTCAGGCAGCCGAGTGAGCGGCCGCGGAATCAGATAACCGCTTCTTCGAGGAACGGCTCGTTGCGCGGAATGCGCTCGTAGCAGAACGGCGACAAGTCGAGCGTCTGGAAGGCGCCTTGGACGATCAGCTCCGACACCGCCCGGCCGACGGCCGGCGACTGCTGCAGGCCGTGACCTGAGAAGCCGTTGGCGAACATGAAGTTCGTCACCTCGGGGTGGAAGCCGACGATGCCGTTGTGGTCGAGCATGTTGTACTCGTAATGGCCGGTCCAACTGGTCTGGACCTTCAACGCGTCGAAGGCCGGAATACGGTGCCAGAGCGCCGGCCAGATATAATCGTCGAACTCCTCGAAATGCATTTCGAAGTCGTCGTAATCGGCAGGTCCGTCGCCCTGCGGCGTGTTGCCGGTGAGGAAGAGCTCGCCTTCCGGACGCACAAAGGTGCCGGAGAGATCGATGACGTTGGGCATCCGCCCGGGGATCGGATTGGCGCTGGCGAAGACGAAGCTGTAGCGCTTGTAGGGCGCGACCGGGATCGACAGCTCGGCCATGCCGGCGACCTGTTGCGCCCGCGGGCCAGCCGCGTTGACCAGCGTGCCGCAAGCCACCGTCTCGCCTGTCGCGAGGCGGGCCGAGACCACCCGCCCACCCGCAAGTTCCAGCCCTGTCACGGCATTGTCGATATATTCGACGCCGCTGGCGCGCGCCGCGCGGCGGAAGCCGTTCAAGAGGCCCATGGAATCGAACCAGCCCTCTTCGCGAGCGCCCCAGGAGCCGCCGCCGAGGTCGTCGACATTCAGCCAGGGAAAGCGTTCCTTCAGAGGGCCGGGCTCGAGGAAGACCGTATGGGCGCCGAGGCTGCGCTGCAGCTCGACCCGTTCGCGCGCCGCTTCCACGCCTTCGGGCGAACAGCAATAGAGATATCCGTGCTCCTTGAAGCCAAGGTCGGGCGCCGGCTCGTTCGTGTAGAAAGGCGCCATCCGCTCCTGGAAGCCGCGGATGATCTCGATGCCGAACTGGCTGATCTTCACATTGATCGGATTGGAATATTGCTGGCGGATGGCGCTGGTGGAAAGCGCCGTCGAGGAAAACTCGTAGCTTGAGTCGCGCTCGACGACGAGGATCGAAGCGCCGTTGCCCAGCGCCTGGCTTAGCCAATAGGCGGTCGACGAGCCGATGACGGCGCCGCCGACAATGACAATGTCATAGGCGCTGCGCGACGGTGCTTTGTAAGGGGGGATCGCCACGATCGTCTCCGAGTCTACTGGTTAAAGGAAGCAATCAGCGCATCCGAGCCCCGCGCCAGCAGGCCGAGGTCGGATCCGACGGCAACCATAGTGAAGCCGTCGGCGAGATATCGGTCGGCGTCGGCCTTTACAGGCGCCAGGATGCCGCTGGCCTTGCCTGCCGCAGCTGCGGCCTTGCGCACGGATGCGATTGCCTCCTGCACATCCTCGGCGCCGGGATTGCCCATCGCGCCCATGTTCGTGGAGAGGTCGCCCGGGCCGACGAAGAGAACATCGACGCCGTCAACCGCCGCGATCTCTGCCGCGTTGGCGACACCGGTTTCATCCTCGATCTGTACGGCGAGAAGCTGCTGCTCGCGCGCCTTGGCATGATAGCCGGCGATGCGGCCGAAGGCATTGGCGCGATGGCCGACCGAGAAGCCGCGAAAACCGCCCGGAGCGTAGGTCATGGCGGCGGCAATGGTCCGCGCCTGACCCGCCGTCCGCACATTCGGGATCATCAGGCTGCGGGCGCCGACGTCCAGCGCCTGCTTCATCAGATTCGCGTCGTCCGACGGCAGACGCACCACGGCTTCGCAAGGAAACGCCGCCGCGACCTGCAGCTGCGCCATGATGCTGCGTAGATCGTTCGGACTGTGCTCGCCGTCGATCAGCAGCCAGCCGGCTCCTGAACCGGCGACGACCTCGGTGGTGAGCGCCGAAGCCAGCGAGCACCAGATGCCGACTTGGGGCCGGCCGGCCTGTACGGCAGCCTTCAGCGAATTGACGCGCTCCTGCATTTTACGATCGGCCTCCAGTCGGAAAGAAGGTGCATTGAAATTTGTATGATGTCCTATATCATACGCCTTACTTGAGCTGCAAGGCGCTCTGACGCCGTACGGGAGTTGAGCATGAAAATTGGCTTCATCGGGCTTGGTGTCATGGGTGCGCCGATGGCGCGGCATCTCGCCGGTGCCGGGCATGAGATCGTCACGGTCCTGAACCGCTCCCCGCTTCCGACGGATCTGAAAGCATCTGTGGTCACCTCCCCCGCCGAGGTGGCGCGGATATGCGAGATCATCATCACCATGTTGCCCGACACGCCCGACGTGGAGCGCGTCCTGTTCGGCTCAAGCGGCGTGCTCGAAGGCATTTCGGCCGGCAAGCTGGTCATCGACATGAGTTCGATCAGCCCGATCGCGCCTGCTCGGCCCGAACGGGCGGCGCGGACGCCGACCATTCGTCCCTCGTTCGGGCTCTCGAGATCCTGAGCGACCATGAACTGTCAAAGGAAAAGGAGTGAACCGATGCGCGGAACCGGCAAGGCCGAAATCTTCGTCATGCTGGCCCATCCCGTGGGCCATGCGAAGAGCCCTGGTATCTTCAACGATATCTTCGAGCAGAAAGGGCTCGACAGCCTGATGGTGCCGTTGAGCTGCCGTCCGGAGGATTTCGACACTTTTTGGGCCGGCATTACCGCAGCGGAGAACATCCGGGGCGTCATCATCTCGGTCCCCTACAAGACGGCGGTCTTTCATAAATGCGCCGCCGCTCACGACCGCGCCGCTCGGGTGCAGAGCGCGAACTCCGTGCGCAGGCAGGCGGACGGCACCTGGTATGCCGACAACTTCGACGGCGTAGGCTTCATCGACGGGCTGAAGGCAGGCCGACACCAGATCGCCGGCAAGCGCATCCTCCAGGTCGGCGCCGGCGGCGCAGGCGCCTCGCTGACTTATTGCCTGGCTGAAGAAGGCGCAGCGGAAATCCGCCTGGCCGACATCGACAGAGACCGCGCCGCAAGGCTCGCATCGCTGGTCAACAAGGCTTTTCCCAACTGCCGCATCGAGGTCGCAGATCCCGATCCGTCCGGAATGGATATGGCGATCAACGCCACGCCGTCCGGGCTGAAGGCCACCGATCCGCTGCCGATGGACGTGAGCAAGCTGACACCGGACATGACCGTGGTCGACATCATCATGGAACCGGCCGAGACGGCGCTGCTCAAGGCGGCGAAGGAGATCGGCTGCCGCATCCAGCCGGGGCGCCCGATGATGGATTTCCAGGTCGAGGCCATGTCTGAATTCTTCGACATCGAGCGGAAGGACCGTCGCAATGGCTGACGCATCGACGGCGGTTGTTATCGGCGGCACGTCCGGCATCGGTCGCGCGATCGCGCTGCGCTTCGCCGAGGACGGCTATCAGGTGGTCGTCGCAGGCCGCGATACCGTTCGAGGCAAGGAGGCAGCCGGCGCCAGCGAGGCAGCGGGCGCGCCGCGCGCCCTCTTCGTGCAGACCGATGTCGCCAACCCCGCCTCCGTCGAGGCGCTGGCGCAGAACGTCGCGGAAGCGTTCGGCACGCCGCATGTCGTGGTCAACTGCGCCGGCATCCTGCAGAGCGGCAAGCATGTGCTCGACCAGGATCTCGACGAAGACGAGCAGATGTGGCGCGTCAACTATCGCGGCACGCTGCTTGGCTGCCAGGTGTTCGGGCGGCTGATGTCGGCGGCCGGGCGAGGCGCTATCCTCAACGTCGGCTCCCTCGCCTCTTTCGCGCCGCTCTCGCTCCCGGCCTACACGCCCGCAAAGCATGCGGTTCTGGCCCTGACGCAGATTCTGGCCGCCGAGCTAGGCCCGCATGGAGTTCGGGTGAACGCCGTGGCGCCGGGCTACACGCTTTCCGATGGGCTGAAGGCCAGGATCGCCAAGGGTGAGCGCAACCCGGAAGCCATCCAGGCCACTACTGCGCTGCGTCGTTTTGTCGAGCCGCGCGATGTCGCCGAGGCGGCACTGTTCCTCTGCTCCGACCGTGCCGCTTCGATCACCGGCATCACGCTGCCCGTCGATGCCGGCTGGCTCGTCCAGGCGCCCTATGCGCAGTACCTGCAGGGCAACCCCATCCGGCAGACGCCGGCAATCTGAGAGGCATTTCCGTGACCGATATCCAGCGCTTCAACTTCGACACCCGCATCCATCACGGTGTCATCCACAACGGCACGCTCTACCTCACCGGCCAGGTCGCGAGACCAGGCCAGTCGGCGGCCGAGCAGATGCGCGAGGCGCTCGGCAAGATCGACGCGCTGCTCGCCAAGGCCGGCACAGACAAGACCTGCATCCTTCACGTCCAGATGTGGCTGGACGACGTCCGCGACTTCGATGAGGTCAACGCGGTCTGGGACGCCTGGATGCCGAAGGAACACGCGCCGGCGCGCTCTTCCGGCGAAGGACGGATGGCCAAGCCCGGCATGCTGGTCGAACTCATCGTCACCGCGGCGGTTTGAATGGTCTTGCCGGTTCGGGCATCATCCCGAATCTGAACTTGAACGGCCCGAATCTGAACTTGAACGGAAAGACCTAAATGACGAAGCGCAAGCCGCTTTCCACCGTCGTGGCGGAGAGCTTGGCCGAAAAGATCCGCTCCGGACGGTTGCAGCCTGGCGCGCAACTGCCGACCGAGGCGGAGCTCTGCGCCGAGTACGATGTCAGCCGTACCGTCGTGCGCGAGGCGGTGGCGCGGCTGCGCTCGGAGGGCATGGTGGTGCCGCAGCAGGGCCGCGGCATGTTCGTCAGCGAAACGCCCGTGCCACGCAATTTTTCGATACCGGACGAGGCGCTCCGAACCTTGCCGGAAACCATCGCGCTGCTCGAGCTCAGGTTGAGCGTCGAAGTGGAATCCGCCGGGCTCTGCGCGGAGCGCCGCACCGACAAGGAAGCGCGCGATATCCGCGCCATGATGGAACAGGTTGACGCCCAGCAGGCGGATCCTGACGCCGTCCAGATCCACTACGACTATGATTTTCATCTTGCGATCGCCAAGGCCGCGCGCAACGAATTCATCCACGGCTTCCTCGCTTATCTCGGGCCGATGATCGTGCCGCGCTTCCAGCTCGGCTATGTCGTCGAGCCCGCGCTCAAGGACAGCTATTACGCGCGCATCCACAACGAGCACCAGGCAATCGTCGACGCCATCGAAAGGCAGGACGGCCGCTCCGCCCGCCAGGCCATGCGCAAGCATCTGCACAACAGCCTGGGACGCGTGCGCGCCTTGGCGAGGGCCTCCGGCGTCGAGGCGACGGACGCGGAGCAAAAGGCCGCCGCGGCCTCGCTCTTCACCAAAATGAAAAGGCCGGAATCGACCGGCGGATAAGCCGCGACGACTTGCGATCCGGAGAGCCTGCGCTGAAGGCAACCGCCGGGCGATTGCGAAAGCCATGTTTTTGCTTGGCCGAACGGCTGGAAGCCCCTCGCCTGCGCCGAACATCTTGTTTTCCTCTGGTTTGCGGCTTTCGAGGTCGTGCGGTCGGCACAGAACGTTTTAACCTCCGAAACGGCTTTCGAAAGTTTATCTTTCCTTTTTGCTGCTTTTCTTGGTTTCGCGGCATCGGCCCAGGCCGCACACTGACGCCAGGCAATTGGGGAAGCCGCAATCGGGGAAACCAAGGTGACGACAGCCTTCATCACAGGAGCGACGAGCGGCATAGGACGAGCGATTGCCATCGCGTTGAGCGATGCGGGCTACGACGTCTATGCGGTCGGCCGTAGCCAGGCGGCGCTCAAGGAACTGCAGGCAGAGCGGCCGGCCATCGTTCCCATTGCGGTCGACGTCACCGACCGCGAGGCGTTGGAATCGGTTCTGGCCGATCTCGCCATCGACGTGCTGATCAACAATGCCGGCATGATGCCGCCGCTCGGCAACTTCGCCGACATGAAGATCGCCGACATCGACACCACGCTGGAGGTGAACCTCAGCGCCGCGATCCTGCTCACCCGCCTTGTCGTGCCGCAGATGCGCGAGCGGCAGTCGGGGCACATCCTGTTCACCGGCTCCTCCGCCGCCCATGCGGCCTTCCCCAACGTCGCCGTCTACTCGGCGACGAAGGCGGCCATCGCCGGCTTTGCCGCCGCGTTGCGCGCCGATCTCTCGCAACACGGCATTCGCGTCACCGAGATTGTTCCGGGCCGCGTCGAGACGCAACTCTACAAGGATATCCTCGACCCGGAGGCGCGAGCGGCGATGTACGCCGGCAATGTCGCCGTGCAGCCGGACGACGTGGCCAAGATGGTCGTCGCGCTGCTCGGCCTGCCCGCATGGGCCGACGTTACCCGCTTCGACATCATGCCGACCCGGCCGACCACGCCGATTGGCAGCAAGCAAGGAAAATAGGATGAAAGACCTTTCCGTTCTGATCGTTGGCGGCGGCGCCGGCCTTGGCGCCCTTCTCGCCCGTATGGCCGTCGAGGCCGGTGCGGCCAAGATCGGCATCATCGACATCAACCAGGAAGCTGCCGAGAGCGCGCTCGAACCGGCAAGGGCCAAGGGCCTGCCAAGCGCGGCCGCGGCTTGCGACATCCAGGTCGGACCGCAGTGTCATGCCGCCTTCGAGGCCATTGTCGCCAAGCTCGGGCGCGTCGACACGCTGATCAATTGCGCCGCGATCTATCCTCGCCGTCCGCTCCTCGAGATCACCGACGCCGAGTGGGACGCCTCCACCGGCATCAACATCAAGGGCACCTACCATATGATGGTGGCGGCCGTTCGCCATATGCAGACGCAGGAGCCGAAGAGCCACGTGCGCGGCCGCATCGTCAACCTGACCTCGGTCGACGCCTTCAAGGCGCACCCGCAGAACGCTCACTATGCGGCGACCAAAGCCGCAGTCGTCAGCCTGACCCGCTCCTTTGCCCACTATGTCGCCAAAGACGGCATCCTGGTGAATTCCGTCGCGCCCGCCGGCATGGCCACCGAGAAGGCAAAGGCCCTCGGCTTCCTCGAGGAACTGGCCAAGGCAAGCCCGCTCGGCCGCGGCGCCGAGCCGACCGAGATCGCCGAATGGGTGCTCATGACCGGCGGCCCGAAGAACACCTACATGACGGGTGAAAACGTAATTGTCTCGGGCGGTTACATTTACGCTTGAACCAATTTTCAGAAGCCGGCGGCGACTGAAATACGGCAGTGCATGATCAACGGAGTCTCGAACGAAAGGAGGCGGACTTCACGATGAGCGGCAAGCTTCGCCTTCCTTCGCTGAACGCGCTCCGCGTCTTCCACGCCGTCGCGCAGCACAAGAGCTTCCGGCAGGCCGCCGACGAGCTTTTGGTGACCCCGCAAGCCGTCGGCCAGCAGATCAAGCTCCTGGAAGACACGCTTCAGGTGACGCTGTTCGAGCGCAAGGGCCGCTCGATCGAATTGACGGAGTCGGCGATCCTGCTCTCGCACTACGTCAAGGCCGGCTTCGACGAGTTTTCCGAAGGCGTTCGCCGCGTCACCAAGTCGAACTACCGTGACCGCATCAACCTCAATGCGAGCCCCTACTTCGCCACGCACTATCTGCTGCCCAGGCTTTCGCTGTTCCGCGAGATCCTGCCGGGCGCCGATCTGCGTCTCACGACGATGGTCGACCTCCCAGACTTCGGACGTGACGACATCGATATGACGGTGCAGTGGGGCTACGGCAACTGGCCGGACTATGAGACCACGCTGCTGGTGCCGGATCCGAAGATCATCTGCTGCACGCCGGCGATCGGTGAGAAGATCAAGTCGGCGCAGGACCTGACGCGGTTCACGCTGCTCGACACCGTCAAGTCGAAGCGGCTGTGGCCGGACATATTGCGCCACCTTGCCGTCGAGAAGACCGAGGGCGACCGCAGCATCGGCTTCGACGATGCCGCGACCATGCGCCGTGCGACCTTGCAGGGCATAGGCATCGGACTGGTCTCGGTCATCGACGCCGAGGAGGACTTTCGGTCGGGCGCATTGGTGGCGCCGCTTGGCCGTGACGCGCTTTCAGACATGAAGCCTGAGGAAGTCCCCGGCTTTTACCTGATCGTCCCACGCGGGCATCTGCGCGTGAAGGCGGTGGCTGCCCTCCACCGATGGCTCGTCCAGCAGGACTGGGGCAGTGACCTGAAGATTTCCTCCGTGCCGAAACCGACCCCGCTCTCCGACTAGGAGCGGCTTCGCGACCGAGTTCCGAAAGGGTTCTTCCGGACCTCCAAAAACAAGAACCAAAACAACCTCAACAGTGGAGACAACAACATGAAAATGATGAAATGGGGGGCTGCCGCCTTGGCCCTTGGCCTGGTGCATTTCGCGGTGCCTGCGGAAGCGGCGGGCGGCAAGACGCTGGAGACCGTGAAGGCGCGCGGCGTGCTGAACTGCACCGGCCATGACGGCTCCTATCTCGGCTTTGCCGAGGTGGACGACAAGGGCAACTGGAAGGGCATGGACATCGACCTCTGCAAAGCGGTGGCGACCGCCGTGTTCGGCGATCCGGCAAAGCTGAAAATCGTGCCGATCAGCTGGGCGCAGCGCTGGCCGTCGCTCCAGTCGGGCGATGTCGACATCATCATCAAGGCCTCGGGCGGCACGCTCAGCCGCGACACCGAACTCGGCCTGCAATTTTCCATGTCCTATTACCTCGGCACGACCAAGGTAATGGCGCACAAGGAGCTCAACCTGAAGTCGCTCAAGGACGCCAATGGCGGCACGATCTGCATCCCCGCCGGCACCTCGCAGGAACAGCAGGTTGCCGCCTATGCCCAGAAGCTCGGTATTAAGCTCGAGCCCGTGCTCATCGAAAAGACGGAAGAGCTCGAACAGGCTTACTTCTCCGGCCGCTGCGATCTCTATGCGCAGTGGGGACCGACGCTCGCCATTGCCCGCATCGCCAAGAGCAAGGTCGAAGACCATGTGATCCTGCCCGACGTGCTCGCGGTCGAGCCCGAAGTCATGATCATGCGGCAGGGCGACGACAACTGGGTCGACATCGCCAACTGGACGCTCAGCGCCCTGATCTTCGCCGAGCAGGAAGGCATCACCTCCAAGAATGTCGACGAGATCAAGGCCAAGCCGACCTCGCCGCAGGTGGCGAAATTCCTCGGCGCCACGCCGGGCATGGGCAAGGGTCTCGGTCTCGCCGACGACTGGGCCTACAACGTGATCAAGAAGGTCGGCAATTACGGCGAGATCTTCGAGCGCGATCTCGGCAAGGACTCGCCCTACAAGATGGATCGCGAGCTCACCAACCTGTGGAACAATGGCGGCGTCGTGTTCCCACTGGTGATCGACTGATCCGCCTAAGCATTTGCAGCCAAATGAAATCGATTTGGCGCCGCAGAAATGCGACCAAGCAAAATTGAACGCATCCCGCTCTTGGCTCTGCCTGGCTCTTGCCAGGCGGAGCTGGCGCCAATTCGGGAAAGACGCTGATGATCAGCCTGCTGAGAGATCAGAGGGTACGCAACACGCTGTTGCAGGTTCTTTACGTCGGCTCGCTGGTCGCGATGATCCTTGCCTGCGTGATGATCGCAAGGCGGAACCTGGCGGAGCAAGGGATAACCTCGGGGTTCGACTTCCTGTTCAAGTCGACCGGCTGGGACGTGAACTTCTCGCTCCTGCCCGCCACAGCCAATGATCCCTACTGGTGGTATTTCCTCATTGGCATCATCAACACGCTGTTCCTCGGAACCACCGGGCTGATCCTGGCGACGATCGTCGGCACGATCATCGGTCTGGCGCGCACCTCTTCGAATGAATTGGCGCGGCTGCTCGGCCGCACCTATGTAGACATCTTCCGCAACATCCCGCTGATCCTCCAGGTTTTCTTCTGGTACGCCGTCATTACGCATCTGCCGACGCCGCGCGCCGCGCATGAGGCCTTTGGCATTCTGCTGACCAGCCGCGGCCTTTACGTGCCGGTCCCCAACGTCGGCGGTCTGGCGCTGGCGGCGACCGCTATGGCGGTGATCGCGGCGATCGCGCTTCCAGTCTGGCTCGGACGGACATCACGCCTCAGCCGGCCTGTCGGCGAGCGCCTTGGCGTTCAATTCGCCGGTGTCGCGGCGGCGCTGGCCTGCGCGGTCATCATCCTGACGGCCGGCCGCCTGCCCGACCTGCCGCCGCTCGATTTCCCTGCCCTGCAAGGCCTCAACCTCAAGGGCGGCTTGCGCATTCCGCCGGAGTTTTCCGCTTTGGCCATCGCCATCGCCATCTATGGCGGCTCCTACATCGCCGAGATCGTGCGCGGCGGCTTCAAGGCGGTCGGCAAGGGTCAGATGGAGGCGGCGCTCTCGCTTGGCCTTAGCCCTTGGCGGGTCTTCACGCTGGTGCGGTTGCCACTGGCGCTGCGCGCCATGCTGCCGATCCTCGCCAACCAGTATGTCTGGCTGATGAAGGCGACGACCATGGGCATCGCGGTGGGCTTCACCGACTTCTTCATGATCGTGGCGCTGACCATCAACCATTCCGGCCAGACGCTGGAAGCGATCGGCATCCTGATGGCGGGATTCCTTGCCATCAACCTCAGCCTTGCCGCGGTCTTCAATCGCATCAACAAAGCCATTGCCCTCAAGGGCAATCAGTTGAGGGGGTGAGAGATGGAGATGGTCGTTATCGCTCCCCCTGCCCCGGGGAAGATCAAGGACCTGAAGCGGCGCTTCTTTGCGACGCCGCTTCAGGCTCTGTTGTCGCTGATATCGGTGGCGATCATGGCTTTCGTCGTCTGGAAGCTGCTCGACTGGGCGGTCTTCTCTGCCGTGTTCACGACCAGCGGCGGGCCCGAGGCATGCCAGGTGGCGGCGGGAGCCTGCTGGTCGGTCATCGCTGCAAGGTGGCGCATCATTCTCTTCGGCCTCTATCCCTTCGAGGAGCAATGGCGTTCGGCGTTGGCCTGTGTGGCCGTGGTGGTGATGACGGTGCTGAGCTGCATTCCAGCCTTCTGGACGGGCCGCCGCATCGCGCTCGTCTGGGGGGCAGGGACAGTCCTCTATTACGTGTTGATGAAAGGCGGCGTGCTTGGCCTGCCTTATGTCGGCGAGGAAGCCTGGGGCGGGCTGGCGCTCACCCTCTTCATCTTCGTGACCACCTGCCTGATCGGCTTCCCGCTGGCGATCTGCCTGGCGCTGCTGCGCCGGTCGGACCTGCCGTGGATTTCCAGGACCACCGGTCTCATCATCGACGGGGTCCGCTCGCTGCCGCTGATCTCGATCCTGTTCACCTTCGCCGTCGTCCTGCCCTTCGCGCTGCCGCAATGGCTGCTAGGCGACAAGCTCTACCGGGTGATCATCGGCTCCGCCCTGTTCTTCTCCGCCTATCAGGCGGAGATCGTCAGGGGCGGCATGCAAGGCGTTCCGAAGGGACAGGAAGAGGCCGCCATGGCTCTCGGCATGAGCTACTGGCAGCGCATCGGCCGCATCCTTCTGCCGCAGGCCATGCGCAACGCATTGCCGGCAACGATCAACCAGTTCGTCATCTCGTTCAAGGAAACCTCGCTGGTGGTGATCGTCGGCTTCTTCGAGATCCTGGCTTCGGGCAACGCCGCCTACGGCACCGGCGAATGGCGCTTCGCCTATGTCGAGGTCTATGCCTTCATCGCCATGATTTATTTCGTCTTCGTCTTCAGCCTGTCCCGCTATGGCGCTTTCCTCGAGCGACGCATGTCGGCCGGCGAACGATAGGAGAGACCCGCAAATGAACTCGACGCAGTCATCCGGCGCCGCCGTGCGCATCGAAAACCTCGACAAATACTATGGGACGTTCCATGCGCTGCGGAAGATAAACCTGTCCGTGCAGCGGGGCGAAAAGATCGTCGTCTGCGGCCCCTCCGGTTCCGGCAAGTCGACCATGATCCGCTGCATCAACCGGCTCGAGCAGCACAATGGCGGCCGCATCACCGTGCTCGGCACCGAGCTCAACGACGATGTCGGGAACATCGACGGGATCAGGCGCGAAGTCGGCATGGTGTTCCAGCACTTCAACCTGTTTCCGCACATGAGCGTGCTGGAGAACTGCATGATCGCGCCGATGATCGTGCGCAAGCGGCCGCGTGCGGAAGCAGAGGCGACCGCCCGGCGCTATCTTGAGAAGGTCCGCATTCCCGAGCAGGCGATGAAGTTTCCCGGCCAGCTCTCCGGCGGCCAGCAGCAACGTGTGGCGATTGCGCGCGCCCTTTGCATGCAGCCGCAGATCATGCTGTTCGACGAGCCGACCTCGGCACTCGATCCGGAAATGATCGCCGAGGTGCTGGACGTCATGGTCACGCTTGCCTCGGAAGGCATGACGATGATCTGCGTCACCCACGAGATGGGCTTCGCGCGCCGCGTCGCCGACCGGGTGATTTTCATGGACGGCGGCGAGATCGTCGAGGAAGCGCCGCCGGAGGAATTCTTCATCTCTTGCCGGAACGAGCGCGCGCGGCAATTCCTGTCGCAGGTCCTGGGTCATTGAGCCGGGCGCCGCTGCTGTCTATACGCGGCGTGCCACACATTGCAGGTATCCCAATGACCGACCCCGTCGCCACTCTGAGTGAGATTCTCGGACCGAAAGGCTGGCTTTCGGGCACTGACGCCGAGCCCTACCAGCGCGACTGGCTGAACCGATATGGTGTCGCCCCGCTGGGCGTTGCCAGGCCCGCGAGCACGGCTGAAGTAGCGGCGGTCGTCAAGGCGTGCCGAGAGGCGGGTGTGGCGGTGATCCCGCAAGGCGGCAACACAGGCCTGTGCGGCGGCGCCGTCGCCGATCGGCCGAACGCCGTGATCGTCTCGCTTTCGCGCATGACGGCGATCGGCGAACCGGATCCGGAGAGCGGGTCGATCGCGGTTGACGCGGGCGTCGTGCTCGCCGCGCTGCATGAGGCGCTGGAGCCGCATGGCCTGATGTTTCCGATGCATCTCGGCGCCGAAGGCAGCGCCAGGATCGGCGGCCTGATCGGCACCAACGGCGGCGGCAGCCAGGCGTTCCGATACGGGATGATGCAGGATCTTGTGCTTGGTCTCGAGGTCGTGACGCCGGACGGCGCAGTGTGGGACGGGCTGCGCGCGGTGCAGAAAGACAATGCCGGCTACCAGTTGCGCAAGCTTTACTGCGGCGCGGAAGGCACGCTGGGCGTCGTGACGCGCGCGGTGTTGCGGCTCTATCCCAAGCCAAAGCAGCAGGCGAGCGCGCTGCTGGTCATGTCCGACTTCGCCGCCGCCGTGTCGTTCGGCGCCTATCTTCGCGGCGAGGCCGGAGAGTTCATCGCCGGGCTCGAATTCTTCTCCGATGTCGGCCTGGCGCTGGCGCTCAAGCACCTGCCCGACCTCGCCTATCAGCTGGAGACACGCGGCGACGTCTACCTGCTCGTCGAGCTGGCCTCGGGTTCGCCGCGGGTGCCGCTGGACGAGATTCTGAACTCGGCGCTGGAATGGGGCATGGAGCAAGGCCTGGTCGTGGACGGCGCGCTGGCCAATTCGGGCGCGCAGCGGGCGCAATTCTGGCGTCTGCGCGAAGAGCAGCCCGAGGGGCAGCGGCTGGAAGGCGAGCAGTTGAAGCACGACATCTCCGTGCCGCCGGGCGCGATCGCCCGCTTCATCGAGGCCGGCGCAAAGATCTGTGACGACATCCTATCGGGCGTGCGGATCAACCCGTTCGGGCATCTCGGCGACGGCAACATCCACTACAATCTGTCGCCGCCGGAAGGTCGCGCCGATTTCGACGGCAAGGCCGGAGAGTTCGCCGAGGCGCTGGCTGCGCTTGCCACCGAAATGGGCGGCAGCTTCGCGGCCGAGCATGGGCTTGGCCGCGCCAAGATCGCCATGGCCGACCGGACCAGGGGTGTACGGGAGCGGGAGCTCATGGCGCGGCTGAAGGCTGCGTTCGATCCGTCGGACACGATGAATCCCGGCGTTCTGGTGCGTTCGCCAGAGTAAAGAAAAACTTTCGATTAGACCGCATTTCTTGATTTCGCCGCGGTCCGCCAGCGTGCAGGTATAGATCGAAGGGCAGGCTCGGTCCGCTTGCCGACACAGCGGGGTGTTCGAAGCATGATGCGCAATGGCGGTCGCCTTCTTGTCGAGTGCCTGATCGCGCTCGGCGCGACCAAGAGCTTCGGCGTTCCTGGCGAAAGCTATCTGGCCGTTCTCGACGCGCTGCACGACACCCACGGCAAACTGGATTACGTGCTCTGCCGCAACGAAGGCGGCGCAGCCTTCATGGCCTCGGCCTTTGGCAAGCTGACCGGCACGCCGGGCATCTGCTTCGTCACCCGCGGCCCGGGAGTGACCAACGCCAGCATCGGCGTGCATACGGCCATGCAGGACTCGTCGCCGATGATCCTGTTCGTCGGCCAGGTCGGCACCGACATGAAGGGCCGCGAAGCCTTCCAGGAGATCGACTACCGGGCGGTGTACGGGACCGTTGCCAAATGGGCGGTCGAGATCGACGACGTCTCGCGCCTGCCCGAGATCGTGGCGCGGGCCTGGACCACCGCTCTGACCGGACGGCCTGGCCCGGTCGTTGTCGCGCTGCCGGAAGACATGCTGACCACGATGACCGAAGCTGCGCCACTCAGCGGCCCGGCGGCGATCTTCGAAGCCGCGCCGGCACAGGATGCGATCGCATCGGCGCTCACGCTGCTGGCGGCTGCCGAGAGGCCGGTCCTGCTCATGGGCGGCACGAACTGGACGGCGGACGGACGTGCTGCGCTTCAGGCCTTCGCCGAAGCCTCCGACATCCCGGTCATCGCCGCCTTCCGCTACCAGGACCAGTTCGACAACCACTCGCCGGTCTTCGTCGGCGAGGCCGGCGTCGGCATGGTGCCGCATGTGAAGAACCTGATCCGCGACGCCGACGTGATCCTGGCCGTCAATGTCCGTTTCGGCGAAATGACGACGGACGGCTACACGCTGCTCTCGGTGCCGGTGCCGCGCCAGAAGCTGATCCATGTCCATGGCTCCGACCGCGAGATCGGCAAGATCTATGTGCCCGCGATTGGCATCCATGCCGGCCCGAATGCCTTCGCTAAGGCATTGACCCCTGTCAAAGGCGCCTGGGCCGACTGGCGCGCGGCTGGGCGCAAAGCCTATGAGGGCGCCTTCGCAGCTCCCGTCCAGCCCGGTCCAGTCGACATGGTCGCGGTCAGCGCCTGGCTGCGCGAGACCCTGCCCGCCGACATCATCCTCACCAATGGCGCCGGCAATTTCACCGTATGGCCGAACAAATTCTTCAAGTTCGGACGCCAAGCGCGGCTGCTCGCTCCGCAATCCGGCGCCATGGGCTACGGCCTGCCGGCCGCGATCGCAGCGAAGGTCGCCTACCCGCAGCGCACCGTCGTCTGCTTCGCCGGTGACGGCGACTTCCAGATGAATTGCCAGGAACTCGGAACCGCCATGCAGGCGGGCGCGCAGCCGATCGTGCTGATCATCAACAACGGCATCTACGGCACCATCCGCGCACATCAGGAGCGCAACTATCCGGCCCGCGTCTCCGGAACATCGCTCGAAAATCCGGATTTCGTGACGCTGGCAAAGGCCTACGGTTTCCACGCCGAGCGGGTCGAATCCACCGGAGATTTTGCGGCGGCGTTCGAGCGGGCGCTGAAGTCCGAAACAGGCGCCGTGCTCGACATCGCCATCTCGCCCGAAGCGCTCACGCCCCGGCAGACCCTCTCCCAGATGCGCGACGCCGCGCTCGCTTCCCAGAAGGCCAAGGCATGACCTCCAGAACTGACGACATTCGTCTCGGCGCGGACATCGGCGGCACCTTCACCGACATCGCCCTCGACGTCAGAGGAACGATGTTTTCGACCAAGGTGCTGACCAACTATTCGGCGCCCGAACAGGCGATCCTCGACGGCATCGCCATCGTCATCCGCGATGCTGGAATTTCTCCGGCTGAAATCGGCATCATCATCCACGGCACGACGCTCGCGACCAACGCGCTCATCGAGCGCCGTGGCGCCAAGACCGCGCTGGTCACGACGGAAGGGTTCCGCGACGTGATCGAGATGCGGACGGAAAACCGCTTCGAGCAATATGATCTCAACCTGCAGCTGCCGACGCCGCTCATCCCGCGCGAGGATCGCTTCACGGTCAAGGGTCGCATCGGCGCCGAAGGCCAGGAACTGCAGCCTCTCGACGAAGCCGCGCTCGAGGAAATCGCCGAACGGATCGCGGCCGGCGGCTTCGGCTCGGTGGCGATCGGCTTCATCCACGCCTACGCCAACCTCGACCATGAGCGCCGGGCGCGCAGGATCCTTGCTCGAAAACTCAGCATCCCGATTTCGATCAGCGCCGAAGTCTCGCCGCAGATGCGCGAATTCGAGCGTTTCAATACCGTCTGCGCCAACGCCTATGTACGACCGCAGATGGCCGACTACCTCGCCCGCCTGCAGACGCGGCTGAAGGACATGGGCGCCGACTGCCCGGTCTTCATGATCCATTCCGGCGGCGGCCTGATTTCGGTGGAAACCGCGTCGGAATTCCCGGTGCGGCTGGTCGAGTCCGGCCCGGCCGGCGGCGCCATCTTCGCCGCCGACATCGCCAGGCGCTTCGGTCTGGAAAAGGTCGTCTCCTACGACATGGGCGGAACCACCGCCAAGATCTGCCTGATCGAGGATTACGCGCCGCGCACCGCGAGAACCTTCGAAGTGGCGCGCACCTATCGCTTCTCCAAAGGCTCCGGCATGCCGATCTCCATCCCGGTGATCGAGATGATCGAGATCGGCGCCGGCGGCGGCTCCATCGCCTGGGTCGACGCCATGGGCCGCATCCAGACCGGGCCGGAAAGCGCCGGATCGGAACCAGGCCCCGCCTGCTACGGCCGCGGCGGCAGGCGCCCGGCCATCACCGATGCCGACCTGGTGCTCGGCAAGCTCGATCCCGACAATTTCGCCGGCGGCGCGATCAGGCTCGACACCTCCGCTTCCGAACAGGCCATCCTGCTCGATGTCGGCGAGCGACTTTCGTTGAATGCCATGTCGACGGCCTTCGGCATCTGCGAGGTGGTGGACGAGAACATGGCGAATGCCGCCCGCGTCCACGCCGTCGAGAACGGCAAGAATATTTCCGACAATCTGATGATCGCCTTCGGCGGCGCGGCCCCGCTGCACGCGGCCAGGCTGTGCGAAAAACTCGGCATCGATCAATGCATCGTGCCGCGAGGCGCCGGCGTCGGATCGGCGATCGGCTTCCTCAAGGCTCCGTTCGGTTACGAGGCGCTGGCTTCGAAGCTGACGCGCCTGTCGCGGTTCAAGCCGGGAGAGGTGAATACGCTGCTTGCCGAGCTCAAAAACTCCGCCGAGGGTTTCGTGCGCACCGGCGCCAGCGGTAAAATCGTCTGCGAGATCACCGCCTTCATGCGCTATGCCGGCCAGGGCTGGGAAATCCCGGTGCCGCTGGCCGACGAGCCGTTCGGCGACGACGCCGTCGCCAAGCTCAAGGAGCTGTTCGAGGAGAACTACCAGCGCTTCTTCGGCCGCGCCATCGAAGGGCTCGACGGGCTGGAGATCGAGATCGTCACCTGGTCGGTCAAGGCGACGGATGTTCGTCCCGCCGTTACGAGGCACGAGCTGACCACCGGCAAGAAGACGAGCGAACCGACCACGACGCGCGAGGTCTTCGATCCCGTCAGCGGCGCGCCGCGCAGCTATGGCATTGTCGAGCGCGACACACTCTGCACCGGCGACCGTGTTGCGGGCCCTGCCGTCATCGTCGAACGCGAAACGTCCACCGTCGTCACCACCAGCTTCGACGCCGTCGTCCAGAGCGACGGCGCAATCCTCCTGATCCGCAAAGGCAGTCAGGCATGAGCGATATTGGCGAAATCCGCATGCAGGTCATGTGGAACCGGTTGATCTCGGTAGTCGAGGAGCAGGCGCTCACCCTGCTGCGCACGGCCTTCTCGACCTCGGTGCGCGAATCCGGCGACCTTTCCGCCGGCGTGTTTGACCCGCGCGGCCAGATGCTGGCGCAGGCGGTGACCGGCACCCCCGGCCACGTCAACACCATGGCCGAAGCCGTGCTGCATTTCATGAACGAAATCCCGCGCGATCAAATGTTCGAGGGCGACACCTACGTCACCAACGATCCCTGGCAGGGCACGGGCCATCTGCACGACATCACCATGGTGTCGCCGTCTTTCCTGAACGGCGAGCTCGTGGCCTTCTTCGCCTGCACGGCGCATGTCGTCGATGTCGGCGGGCGCGGCTTCGGCGCCGACGGCAAGTCGGTCTATGAGGAAGGCCTCCAGATCCCGATCATGAAGTTCGCGGAAAAGGGCAATGTCAATCTCGATCTGGTCAGGATCCTGCGCGCCAATGTCCGTGAGCCTAACCAGGTCGTCGGCGACTTCTATTCGCTCGCCGCCTGCAATGAGGTCGGCCACCGACGGCTCGTCGACATGATGAAGGAGATCGGCCTGACTTCGCTCGACGGGCTCGGCGAGTTCATCTTCTCGCGCACCCGCGACGCCATGCTCGAACGCATCGAGGCGCTGCCCAAGGGAAGCTGGTCGAACGAGCTGGTGACCGACGGTTATGACGAGCCGGTCAAGCTCGCGGCCACGGTCTCGGTGCGCGACGACCATGTCGATGTCGATTTCACCGGCACCGACCCAATGAGCCGCTGGGGCATCAACTGTCCGATCATCTACAGCAAGGCCTATGCCTGCTATGCGCTGAAATGCATGGTGGCGCCCGACATCCCGAACAATGCCGCCTCGCTCGCCTTCTTCACCGTGTCGTCGCCGGTCAACATTCTGAACGCCGTGCGGCCGGCGCCGGTGGCGCTCAGACACATCTTCGGCCACATGGTTCCCGATCTGGTGCTGGGGGCGTTTTCCAAGGCGTTGCCCGGCAAGATTCTCGCCGAAGGCGCCGGCGCGCTGTGGAACATCCACATTTCGGCACGGCCTGTCGCCGGAGCATCAGGCCGCCGCGCCGAAGTGCTGATGTTCAACTCCGGCGGCATGGGCGCTCGCCCCGAGCTCGACGGATTGTCGGCGACGGCCTTCCCTTCAGGCGTGCACACGATGCCGATCGAGGCGACGGAGCACACCGGCCCGATCGTCATCTGGCGCAAGGAACTGCGGCCGAACTCCGGCGGCGACGGCGAATTCCGCGGCGGCCTCGGGCAGATCATCGAGATCGCGGCGACCGAAGGTCATGAGTTCGACTTCTCGGCCATGTTCGACCGCGTCAACCATCCTCCTCGCGGACGCGATGGCGGCAAGCCCGGCGTCGCCGGCGTGGTGAGGCTCGATGACGGCACGAAGATGCGCCCGAAGGGCTGGCAGCATGTGCCAGCAGGACGCCGGCTGATATTGGAGTTGCCGGGCGGCGGCGGCTATGGCGATCCGTTGAAGCGCAGCGCCGAAGCGCGAGCCAATGACCGATCCAAGGGATACATCTCGGAGAGCGAATGATGAGCTATATTGCCTCGCGCCTGTCGGTGGTGAAGCCTTCGGCTTCGATGGCGGCTTCGCAGGCCGCCAAGGCGCTTCGTGCCAGGGGCGTCGACGTGATCGACCTCGGACTGGGCGAGCCCGATTTCCCGACCCCGCTCCACATCATCGATGCCGCCCATTTCGCGGCAAAGGCCGGTCAGACGCTCTACACGGCGGCAGCGGGTACGGCCGAGGTGCGCGAGGCGGTGGCCGGCAAGTTCCGCCGCGAGAACGGGCTGGACTATACGGCCGACGATATTGTCGTCGCCAACGGCGCCAAGCAGATCATCTTCAACGCGCTGATGGCGACGCTGGAGACCGGCGACGAGGCGATCCTTCCGGCGCCCTACTTCGTCTCCTATCCCGAGATGGTGAAGCTGCTCGGCGGCACGCCAGTCGTCGTCGAGTGCCCGGAGACAACCGAATTCCGGCTGACGTCGGCTCTGCTGGAAAAGGCAATCACGCCAAGGACTAAGTGGCTTTTCCTCAACATGCCAGGCAACCCGTCCGGCGCGGTCTATTCGCAATCAGACCTCGAGGCGCTGGGCGCCGTGCTGGCAAAACATCCGCAGGTGCTTGTCCTCTCCGACGAGATCTACGAGCACATCCTGTTCGACGGACGCGAGTTCGTTTCCTTCGGCAAGGCGTGCCCCGAACTTAAGGACCGCACGCTCATCGTCAACGGCGTCTCGAAGTCCTACGCGATGACCGGCTGGCGTGTCGGCTATGCCGCTGGCCCTGCGCCGCTGGTCAAGGCGATGTCGACGATTCAGAGCCAGTCCTGCACTTCCGTGTGCTCGATCGCGCAGGCGGCCACGGTCGCCGCGCTCAACGGCCCGCAGGACGAGGTCGCGCGCTTCCGGCATGCCTTCGAGGCGCGTCGCGATCTGGTCGTGGACGGCATCCGCAAGATCAACGGGCTGACGCTGTCGCCGCCGGAAGGCGCCTTCTACGCCTATATCGGCTGCGCCGGCCTGATCGGCCGCAAGACACCCAAAGGTGTTACGCTGGAGGACGATGCGGCCGTGGCAAACTATCTTCTAAACGAAGGACGAGTGGCGTCGGTGCCGGGCGTCGCCTATGGACTGTCACCCTATTTCCGCATCTCGACGGCGACCGGCGAAGAGGTGCTGACCGAGGCGATCTCGCGGATCAACGCCGCCGTCGCGCAAGTGGAGTAAATGATGCCGCACTACGAACGTATCCTGATCACCGGCGCCGCCGGCCGGCTCGGCTCGCAATTGCGCAAAGGCCTGGTGCCGCTGGCAAAAACGATCCGCCTGGCGGGACGCGAACCGTTCGGCGATCTTGCACCTCACGAGGAGGAAGCCGTCTTCGACCTCGCCGACATGGAGGCGACGATCGCCGCGACCAAGGACTGCGACGCGATCGTGCATTTCGGCGGCGCGCCGCTCGAATGCGAGTGGCAGACGATCCTCGATTCCAGCATCCGCGGCTCCTACCACATCTACGAAGGCGCCCGGAAACACGGCGTGAAGCGCGTCGTCTACGCTTCTTCGGTCCACGCCATCGGCTATCACGAGATCGAGGCGCATATCGGCGTCGATGCGCCGGTGCGCCCCGACAGCCTCTATGGCGTGTCGAAGAATTTCGTCGAAAGCCTCAGCCGGCTCTACTGGGACAAATTCGGCATCGAGACCGTGTGCCTGCGCATCTTCTCGTCCTTCCCGGAGCCAGCCGACCGCCGCATGCTATGGTCCTATCTCTCCTTCGCCGACTGCGTGCGCCTGGTCGAGGCGTCGCTGACCGCCCCGCGTGTCGGCCACACCATCTCGTTCGGCATCTCCGACAACAAGCTGAAGATGATCGACAACAGCGGCGCGGACCACCTCGGTTTCATCCCGCAGGACAGCGCCGAGCCGTTCCGCGCTGCCGTCGAGGCGAAGACGCCGGTTCTCGACCCGACGAAGCCGTCGGTGAAATATCTCGGCGGCTGGTTCTGCGAGCTCGGGCACCCGGACGACAAACCTGCGTGACCCCCGCTGGAGCAATTCCAGGAAAAGTGTTGAGCGGTTGGGCTCGGCACCTTCGCCGTAGCGTTCCGTCCGGAATTGCGTGAAAAAAATAGAGCGGTTCGGCGTTTCCGTGAAACGGGGAACCGCTCTTCAGTTTGGCATTGCCGACCTGACCTTGCTGGGCGGCACGCCGAACGTCTCGCGAAACGCCCTGGAGAAATGCGAGGCATTCTCGAAGCCGACTTCAATCGCGATCTCGACCATCGGAACGCTGGTCTCGAGCAGCAGCTGCTTCGCCCGCTCGAGGCGCAGTCTTTTGTACACGAGCGCCGGGGAGCTCTTTGTTTGCTCCATGAACAGACGCTCCAGTTGCCTGCGCGATAAGCCGACCGATGCCGCCAGTTGGGGAATGGAGATCGTGTTCTCGATATGGCTCTCCATCATGATGAGCGCCGCCTGGAGCCGCGGGTCGTCGCATTCGATGGCAAGCGGCCTGCGCGGCTGGATGTGCAAAGCCGATCGTGCCTTGTCGATCTGCAGCACTTCGAGCGCATTCCGCTCCGCCCGTTCGCTGATGTGGCGTCTCACGATCGACGCCGCCATGTCGGCCGCGCTGCTGCCGCCGGCGCATGATCCCCTGGTCCGATCGAGGTTGAAAATGCGGTCGGCCCGGACCTCGTGATCAGGGAAACGCTGGCGGAACGCCTGATAATGCAGCCAGCTGACGCAGGTCCGGTGGTACTTCATCAGGCCGGCGTCCGCCAGGATGAAGGTACCCGTGCAAACTCCGATCAACGGAACCTTGGCTGCCGCGGCTTTCTTGAGGTAGCGGACGGTTTCGTCGTCGACCGGGAATTCATTGTTCAGCAATCCGCCGACGACGACGATGTAGTCGAACAGGCCGGGATCGACGAAATCCGATGTCGGCGCGACCTGCACGCCGCAACTGGCGGTGATCAGGTGTCTGGTGCTCGCCAGAACCTGCCAGTCGGCAAAGACCCTGCCGGATCTGTCTGCTTCGTCGCTGGCCAGGCGCAGCGTGTCGACGAACAGAGCAAACGCTGAAAGAGTGAACGAACGGGCGAGAATGAAACCGATTTTCAGCCGGCTGGTCTCCGGAACCGCTAATTTCATACTTGCCTCGCTCCTGTTGGCGGACAATGCGCGCACTCTGAAGCGCTATTTCCAAACCGGCGCTGATCTCGCCGTCAACACCTTTTCACGCATGGTAAGATGCCAGCCTCTGCCGTCCTCGGATGGTCCATCAACGACTTGGCCGCCTCGGAAGGAGACGCGCCGTCGGGCCCGGATCGTCGCGCCGGCTGGCAGAAGGCTAGCGGTGTCTTATGTGGCGACGCGGAAAAGACGGTGTCACCGCCTCGGATTGGCTCAGCCCTGCGGCCGGACCTGCGGCAGGGCGGCGTCGAGCGACCGCTCGAACGCATCGACAAGCGTGTCGACCTGGGCCTCGGTGATGATCAGCGGCGGACAGAAGGCGATGGCGTCGCCCATGTTGCGCGAGATCACGCCGTTCTGCTGCAGCAGGCCGTTGACCAGTGCGCCGAGTGCGGCGGGCTTGCCCCACGGCGCTTTGCTCGCCTTGTCGGCGACCAGCTCGACGGCGGCGATGAGACCGACGCCGCGCACCTCGCCGACCAGCGGATGCGAGGCAAGCTTGCGCAATCGCGCTTGAAGCTGGGCGCCGACCTTGCGCGCATTGCCGACGAGGTCGCGCTCCTCGATCAGCTTGATGTTTTCCAGAGCGACGGCCGCGGCGACCGGATGGCCGCCGCCGGTGAAGCCGTGGCCGAACGTGCCGATGCGGTCGCTCTCGTCGGCGATCGGCTCGAACATCTTGTCGTTGATGATAAGCGCCGAGATCGGCAGGTAGGAAGACGAGATCTGCTTGGACAGCACCATGATGTCGGGCTTGATGCCGAAGGTCTGGGAGCCGAACATCTCGCCGGTCCGGCCGAAGCCGCAGATCACTTCGTCGGCCACCAAGAGGATGTCGTATTTCGACAGCACCGCCTGGATCTTCTCCCAGTAGCCGGCCGGCGGAACGACGACGCCGCCGGCGCCCATGATCGGCTCGCCGATGAAGGCCGCGATCGTTTCAGGCCCCTCGGCAAGGATGAGCTTTTCCAGATCGTCGGCAAGCCGCGCGGAGAACTGCTCTTCGCTTTCGCCGGGCTCGGCCTCGCGCCAGTGATGCGGCGTCGAGGTGTGCAAGATATTGGCGATCGGCAGGTCGAAGGACAGATGATTGTTCGGCAGCCCGGTCAGGCTTGCGGCGGCGATGGTGACGCCATGGTAGCCGCGCTTGCGGCTGATGATCTTCTTGCGCGCCGGCTGGCCGAGCGCGTTCGACCGGTACCAGATCATCTTGATCGCGGTGTCGTTGGCCTCCGAGCCCGAATTGGTGAAATAGGCCTTGCTCATCGGCACCGGCGCCATCTGCACCAGCTTCTCCGCCAGGTCGATCAGCGGCGAATGCGCCCTCGAGCCGAAGTCGTGATAGAAAGGCAGCTTCGACATCTGCCGCGTGGCAGCCTCGACCAGCCGCTTTTCCGAAAAGCCAACGGCGACGCTCCACAGGCCCGCCATCGCTTCGATGTAACGGTTGCCGGCAATATCCTCGACATAGACGCCGTCGCCCTTCTCGATGACCAGCGGTCCGGTCTCCTGATGCTTGCGGGCATTGGTGTAGGCATGCAGATGGTAGCGGATATCGCGGGCTTCAGGGGAATTCGGTCTGGCGTCCATGATGGCTCCTGTTTGCAGGCTCGAAGCGAAAACAGACTGTCTCCCTGAAGGAGAAGTTCACAAAATCCGCCTCACGTCTGCACTGCTGATGCATCATGGCGGGATGCCGCCGCAAGAGCCGCTGTGTCACAATCGATAGCGCCATGAGGTTTCCGAGGTGGACAGAGACTGTATGGTTGCAGGGGCTTGGCGCGACGCATGCGCAACCGGAGGAACGTGGCATGGAACAGGTCGACTGCGTAATTGTCGGCGCCGGCGTCATCGGACTTGCGGTTGCGCGTAGCCTTGCGGCGAAGGGCCTCGATACGCTGATCCTCGAAGCGGCGGAGGCCGTAGGCACTGGAACGAGCTCGCGCAACTCGGAAGTCATCCATGCCGGCATCTATTATTCCGAGGGCTCTCTTAAGGCTCGTCTCTGCGTCGCCGGCCGCGACATGCTCTACCGCTACTGCGCGGAGCGCTCGATCCCGCACAAGCGCTGCGGCAAGCTCATCCTCGCGACCGGCGAGGCACAGGAGCCGGTGCTTGCGACCATTCGCGCCAATGCCGCCGCTTGCGGCGTCAGCGATCTGCGTTTTCTTTCCGCTGCCGAGACGCGGGCGCTGGAACCGGCGTTGCGTTGCACGCAGGCGCTGTTCTCGCCCTCAACCGGTATCGTCGACAGCCACGCCTTGATGCTGGCACTACGCGGCGACGCCGAGGAAAAAGGCGCGATGCTGTCATTCAACACGCAAGTCGTTTCGGGATATATCGAAGCCGGCCGCATCGTTCTGCAGACGACCGACACGGCTACCGGCGAAGGTTTCGAGATCGCCACATCGCGTCTCGTCAACGCGGCCGGCCTTGGCGCTGTGGCGCTGGCTGGCTCACTGAAAGGCTTCGACCGGCAATTCCTGCCAACGCTTCGTTACGCCAAGGGCAACTATTTTTCGGTGGCCGGACGCGCGCCCTTCTCGCGACTCGTCTATCCCGTGCCAGAACCCGGCGGCCTGGGCGTCCACCTGACGCTCGACCTCGGCGGGGCAGCGCGCTTCGGACCTGATGTCGAATGGACTGAGACGCTGGACTACCGCGTCGATCCGGCGCGTGGCGAGCGCTTCTACGACGCGATCCGCAAATATTGGCCGGGCCTAGCCAACGGCAGCCTGCAGCCCGCCTACAGTGGCATCCGGCCGAAACTCTCCGGGCCAGGCGAGCCCAACAGCGACTTCGTGATCCAGGATGCGGCGACCCATGGCGTCGAGGGCTTGGTCAATCTGTTCGGAATCGAAAGCCCTGGGTTGACCTCGTGCATGGCAACCGCACAGCATGTGACGAACATCCTCGCCCTGGAGCGCTGATGGACGCTCGAACCGCAAGCGGTGCCGGCTGATACAGGACTGGCATGGAGAACCGAAGGCAGTCCGTCCAACTGCCGTAATCGACTGCTCCAAAATGATTATTTTCACTTGGCGCCAATTTGACGTCAGCTCGAAATGTAGGACCGATCAAATCCAGCTGTTTCGATCAGTCCCGCGTGGTCATGTAACTCGACCACGCCGTTGCGGAATGACGCCAGCCCGGTCTCCCGCAATGCCTTCAATACACGACTCACATGCACAGCCGAAAGCCCGAGCGCGTCGCCCAGTTCCGCCTGGGTCAGCGGGCATGCAAAGCGGTCCGGATAACTCGTTGCCGATCGATGTACGCGGCAGGCCAGCTCAAGAAGAAGATGGGCCGTGCGCTCCACGGCCCCCCTTCTGCTGGCCCCGGCCAGATGTTCCGCGAGCCGTGAGTATCGGCTTGCCTGAGCCACCAGGATAGCCTCGCAAATCGACTGCGGGTAGCGCGAAAAACAAGCATGGACAGGACCGGCCAGCTCGATCGCAGTCACGTCCGATAGAGCCGTTACCGTCTCGCCGGCTTCTCCGGCAAATTCGATCATGGCAATTTCGCGAGGAAGCGCAAAATCGACGATGAGACGCGAACCATTCGACAGCGTTTTGGCGAATGCGGCCCACCCGGCGGTCATGATCAGGATACAGGATCTGGCCTGATACTCGCCTGCAATCGTCGTGTTGGCCGGATAGGTGCGGCGCATAGCTCCCGGCAGTAAAGATATCCCCCGTTCCCAACTTGCCTCAGCAAGCGTAGGTCCCCGCGCCAATCCAAGAGCCAGCTTTGATAAGCCCATTTTGTTTTGAGCATCCCCAACTCGTGACCACCCCCTGATCAACTTCGAGCTGCAACCATCAACTACACAAAAGGTTCCATCCATCCTTTCATCCGAATTGCACCTCAGTCTACCACCTTTGGGCACAAGTTTACCACTGGGGTGATCGGAACCCCTTCTCTCGAAGGCTACCATGACTCCCGGAACAACACGACAATGCAGCGGCTGGCATTGGGCAGTCGCGGCAGACCGGCACGACATGCGTAAGACCAGACATCGACTTTGTCCGCGCGGCGCCTTCGCTCGGGCGGCAGTGGCCGTGTGGCCATCGGCAAGTTTCTTGGGAAACCAACTGCATCTTGTCGGCGCAGCACTGCTGCCCGCGCGAGCTTCCGCATCGGGTCGAATCAAAATGCCGGCCATCTCGGCCATGATCGATGGCGGC
This sequence comes from Mesorhizobium captivum, assembly GCF_033977165.1. Taxonomy (NCBI): domain Bacteria; kingdom Pseudomonadati; phylum Pseudomonadota; class Alphaproteobacteria; order Hyphomicrobiales; family Phyllobacteriaceae; genus Mesorhizobium; species Mesorhizobium captivum. Next base: position 17,418 of record NZ_JAVIJB010000026.1, on the reverse strand, counting down.
TCGTGCAGTCCCGCCTGCCGGACCGGCTTCGGCAAGTTGCCCGTGGGCCTGCCAGCAAACCGTTAGTTCCCACGGACGACATGCTTGCGGCTACTTCAACCGGCTCGAACCACTACCAGCATAATCCTTCAACTCGATCGCAGCCCTTCCTTGACTTCTTTCGAAAGCGGATCGCGTTCTGCCGGTCGAGTTGATGCCGGAAGCGCGGAGTCCAATCGGGCGTCGAGCGCTTGTAGCTCTTGCCAAAGCGGACCGGGGATCGACTGCTCCTCTCCTCCGGGCCTCTCCGCTGCGCTGACCGAAGCGGTTTGCTCCATTGTTGCGGCCGGCCGCTTCCTGCGCGACTGAAATCGCGAGACCGCGGGATGCTTGGCGCTGTAAGTCTGCCGTCTTTCCTCGGCAACTTCCAGTTCGCCTAGCGCCGACATGACCGATGCGAGGCGATCCTCGATCTGCTTCAAACGCCTCCGGATGGAAAGCAGAGCAACCGAAACCAGCAAACTATAGGCAAGAAAGACGATGACTGCTCCGGTCGGACTCTCAATGCCGAAAGAGATCAATGTGACAGCCCCAATAAGCACGGCGAGGGCGCCATAGCCCAGCAGCCGACCCTTCTGCAGAAGGAGCATCAACGGCAAGGTTGTTGACAGCATCAGAATGGCTCCCGGTCTGTTGGCGATCCAATCCGCAAATTTCACAACGATTTCGCTGTAAGTGTCCATATCAACCTCGGACTCGCCATCGATCTCAGACCCGCCGGCGGCCGGCCGCCTTCTTGTCGTCCAGGGCACAGGGTTCTCCTGCGAGACGCTACACGTCAGCAGTGTTGTGGACCTCTCGGAAGAGCGGAAGCAAGGTGTCCAGGCGACGTCCCAAAGCTCTGAAAGGCCTGCCGGGTAGACCAGATCGACCTTTAGCCGATTTACTACTCAATAATGGTAATGGCGAGGATGTCCGCGAAGCTGATATGTTTCTAAACCGACCGGTGACGCGATCGGTCAGGTGGGTGGAACAGCGATTTGGACATGCCGGCGGGGCACAAAGGCCCGTGCGATGAGTTTGAGCGCGCCTAACAGCTAACTGCCCGAACCTTTTGGAAAGAAAGCCATTTCAGCCGACGCTGAAGGGGTGGGCGTTGTGCTGCTGATCGCAAGGATTCCGAGATGGCAAGTCCAACTGACAATCCGACCATGATCCGGGAGTTTTTGCCGCTCGACGTCAGGGAGGTCGTTGATTTCTTTCTCCGGCGTTGGAAGCTTGTGTGCAGTATTGCAGCGCTCACTTTCAGTTTATTTCTAGGCGCTGCCTATGTTATTCCGGCATCGTATACGGGTGTTGCGCAAATCTTACTTGACGCACCGATCGACTATATGACGCCGCAAGACTATTCCAATTCTGATTTTGCCGACAATCCAACATTCATCGAAAGTCAAATAGCAGTCCTGAGATCCGCCTCACTTCTTCAACAGGTCGTCGACGGCCAGAAGCTGACGGAAGACCCCAAGATCGGGCCGGCGGCATTGGTATGGCTCCAAGGCGCGCTGGGAGTCTCGCGCGTCGGGCTTGGCAACGTCATTGAGCTTGATGTGAGCACCTACGACCCGCAAAAAGCAGCATCGCTCGCCAATGCCATTGCCCAGGCCTATGTCAACGATCGAATAAAGTCCCGTTACGAAGGGGTCCAGAAAGCCTCCACATGGCTTAGCGAGCGGGCCTCCTATTTGCGGGCGGAGCTCAGCCGTTCGGAACAGGCAGTCCAGAAATTTCGGATCGATCACAATCTGCTGGCGACGCCGGCGGGCAGCCTGACCGACCAACAGCTGTCCGAATTGAACGTCGCCTTGATCAATGCGCGCGCCGAATTGTCGGAGAAACGGGCGCAATATCAACAAGTCGACAAGCTGCAGATTGCCGGCGGCGACATCCAGTCGATGCCCGACGTCTTGCAATCCGTCGTGGTCAGCGCACTTCGATCACAGCTGTCCCTGGTGAGCCGGAAGGAAGCCGACCTCAAATTGAAATACGGCGAACGGCATCCCGATGTCATGGCGGCCCAGGCCGAGCGCCACGACATCGAGGGGCAGATCGCCGCCGAGGTCCAGCGCCTCATCGGCAACCTGAAGAATGAAGTCGACGCCGCCGAAGCCCGCGAGGCTTCACTGGCTCGGGCCCTGGACTCGGTATCCAACCGATCCGAGATCGAAGGTCAGGTTGGCGTTCAGTTACGCGATCTGGAGAGGATCGCCGCCGCGAACAAGGAACTCTTCGAGACATTCCTGTCACGCGCCAAGCTCACCGAGGAAAAATCCACCCTCCTCAACAGCGGCGTGCGCGTGATCACCGATGCCAGCGTTCCGGGTGCTCCGAGCTTCCCGAACAGATCCCTTTTTGCGGCTCTGGGTCTGGTCTTCGGCATTTTCTTCGGCGGCGCCGGCGCCGTTCTTCGCGAGCTTTTCGCTTCCGGCTTCATGGCAAAGAAGCAGATCGAGGACGAACTGGCCGTTCCGGTTCTTGCGTCCATGCCAAGGATGTCGGGCTGGTCGAAAGACGCCCAGTCCCAGGCGCAGCCGGTGGCCTACCTCGAGCGCAAACCACTATCCAGATACAGCGAAGCGGTACGGCGGCTCCGCCTTGGCCTGGAGGCGACCCCGGAATGGGACCGCTCACCGCGCCTCATGCTCGTGACGTCGGCGATGCCCGGCGAGGGAAAGACAACTCTGGTGTTGAGCCTGGCCTGCTCCGCCGTGGCCGACGGCAAACGGGTTCTGGTCATCGATGCGGATTTGCGGCTGTCCTCTACCACGGCCTTTTTCGGCATGGCGGACAAGGTCGGACTGGTCGACCTTCTCACTTTGCCGGTGAAGGCTGCAAACGCAATTCACCTGGACGAACGCTCGGGGATTTCCGTTCTGCCTGCCGGCGCAAGGACCCGCAACCCGCCTGCCCTTCTCGCTTCGGCGCGAATGCGCTCGATCCTCGATGAGCTTCGCGGAAAATTCGACACAGTGATCATCGACGCACCGCCTGTTGGGCCTGCGGCCGATGCCACGATCCTGGCGAGGCATGTCGACAAAGTCGTCTTTGTCGTGAAGTGGCGCGAGACTTCGCGCGAGGCCGTTGCCGAAGGAATTCGACATCTTGGCGGTCGGTCAAGGATTGCCGGTATCGCCTTGACAATGGTGGAGGAACCAAAGCTGCCGAGATACGGCCGTTACACGTCGCTCGAAAGCAGTGTCTCGGACAGTTACTATCTCAATTAGGAGAGAGACAATATTGCGCCATGCTGAACGCTGACTTATACCACAATCGGCCCCTGGAGCTGGCGAGACAAAGTCACGACGGCGAACCTGCCCGTTGGTGCGTGGTCCAGACACACCAGCATTCCGAAAGCCTCGCCGAAAGGCACCTGCTATCGCAAAGCTTCCGAACCTATCTGCCCAAGCGAAGGCGAACTGTCCGGCACGCGCGCAGTGTCAAAACCGTCTCCAGTGCGTATTTCGACTGCTATCTGTTCGTCTCACTGGCTGTTCATCAGCAGAGCTGGTACCCGATCAACTCGACCGTCGGCGTCCGGAAGCTGGTCATGAGCAAAGGAATGCCGATACCGGCACCTTACGGTGTGGTTGAGTCGTTGATATCAGCAACCGACGATGACGGAATTTTGCATCCGGACATTCTGTTGAGGCCGGGTCAAAGAATAAGGATCACAGACGGACCGTTTTCGGACCAGTTGGGGGTTCTTGACCAGGTCGGCAGTGCTGGGGCCGTCAGAATTCTTCTTGATATTATGAACCGTTCGATTCCGATTACTATCGGCAGAGATAAAATATCGGTAATTTCTTAATACTTATTGTGAGCTTTCATTTACTGTTTGCCGGTGGGAAAAAAGTCGAACCGATTGGCACCCAATTCACCCTGGGTGCGGCAGCTTGCAAAGGCGACATCCGAACTCGCGGGCCGGCATTGAGAGGCTTGGTGTCGCAACATTGCAGCGAAGTCAGCCGCCAAAGATTGGATTGCCTCACGTCATCCAACGACGTCGAGCGAATGACGCCAGCCGCTACAAATTGCAGGAGACGTCTTGCAGCCCGCACCCAAATCCAAAACAGGAAGCTACCGGCCCGACGGGCCCGGGGAGCTTCACGATGGCCTGCGGCCGCATCGGTATCGTCGCTGGTCCCCGGACGCCAAGGCAAGGATGGTGACGGAAGCGCTGGCGCCGGGGGCGAATGTCTCGGCGCCAGCCCCTTCGCTTGGCGTGGGCCCGTCGGGCAGCCAAGCAGATGCAAGGTCCTCTCAACCCAACGGAAGCGCTTTGCGGCCCCGCGAAACGGCACCGGTGCTGCCGATTGCCGTGGAACTGTTTCGAGCGTTCGATGAAGCCGGCCTGAAATACGGAATAATTCAGGATCTGGCATCTCTACATGACGGACTGTCCGGCCGAGACGATCTGGATGTCCTCTTGGACAAGCACGACTACCCGGCCTTCTGCTCGATCGTAAGTCAGCTGCACGGCCGTCGCAGCGTCAGCCTGTCCTGTTACGACAATGTCTGCGCCGGACGGGAAGACTGGTTCCTGCCTGATTTTTCGCGTGGCCGCTATCTCCATCTCGATATGCATATCGGCTGCCGGGTCGGCAGGGAATTTCGTAAGCGCTATCCGGTGTTCGATTATGCGGCGATCACGCGGTGGGAGTCGGTCAGCGTCGACGGCGTAGCGATTCCGGTAGTCTCCCCACAAGACGAGCTTCGAATAACGATTGCCCGTTTCGCCTTCCGGGCCTGGGCGCCACCGTGGAGGCAATGGATCACCGTCGGCGATGGTTGGAAGGACCAAATCGCACGCCTGCCATTTCTGCCCGGCGAGTCCGGATTGCGCGTCGTGGAATGCGAATTTGGCCGCGGGGGACCGGTGAACTGCCGGTTCCTGCAAAGCGCCGACGGTCTGGCTGCCCATCGCGGAGATCTCGCCAGGCTGCGGCGTTCGATCCGGGAAATGTGCGGCTTCACGGGGCGCTATGGGATAGCCGATGCCGCGGTCCATCTGACCCGCAAGACCTCATATCTCGGCTTGCGGTTCCTTCAGCGCTTGATGCCCGGCAGCTTTCCGCCAAAGAGACGGCCCGCGGCTGGTGGGTTCGTGGTGGCGCTCATAGGCCCCGACGGCATGGGCAAGAGTACCCAGGCTGACCGGCTGACCCAGATTTTTCGATGGAAATTCGGCTGCGCGCAAGCCTATGTCGGAACCGGCGATGGCAATGGATGGTGGCTTCGCAAGGCGCTGCAGACTCTGGTTTTTCCCCATAGACGCCGCCTCAAGTCCTTGGCCCGCCACGACAGCAAGGATTCCCTCGGCCGGAGCGGAGCCAAGGAGGGCGTTGCCGCCGCCGCATTGGCATTGTGGGCGGTTTTGATCGCGTTTGAACGATACGCTGTGGTGAAACGCGCACATCGGTGGGCGACGCGCGGGCTGATAGTCATTTGCGACAGGTGGCCGCAGGCGCTCCGCAGCGGATATCTAGACGGGCCGACCATCCCACCGCACCTGTTCTCCGTCCCGGGCTTGTCAGCTCTCGCCCGGCTCGAGCAGCGGCTCTACCAGAAGATGGCGGAGTGCCGACCGCACCTCACTTTGCACCTCGTCTCAGATTTTGCCGTCTCCGAGCAGCGAAAGCCGGGAGACATCAAGAAAGAAGCGTTCGATGCGCGGCTGTCACTGATGGCGGAGCTACGAGCCAGGGACAAGAACATCCGGACCGTTGACGCCAGCACGGACGTAGAGGCCGTCGGCCGAGAACTGTTCAGGCACATCTGGCTATCTTTGTAACAGGCGGCCGCGGAGTCCTCGGTCCACATCCATTCCCACAATAGACGCAACCTCCCCCGCGATCGCGCCAGGCGACAAGCGATCCCGGCCATGCGCGCGAAAGGCGGGAGCCGCCAGGCATCTCGCTCGATGCATTCGATCCTCTACCCGAAGCCCGGATTTCACGTCCCCTGAGGTACAGGCAAATGAAGATCGTTCATGTGCTCACCCGACTGCTTCGGGCAGGCTCCGAAGAGAACACATTGGCTTGTTGTCTCGCTCAGGCGCGGCACGGCCACGAAGTGCTGCTGGTTCACGGCGAGGAATACGACCCGAGTCTGCGGGTGTCCGTCGCCGGAGCCCTTCGAGTGGTGACGCTCGGAAAACTCATCAACTCGATTTCGCCCTCGCGCGACATTTCTGCGTTCGGGCAGCTCACGCGCCTTATGCGCGATTGGCAGCCCGACATCGTGCACACACATCAAAGCAAGGCCGGCATCGTCGGCCGTCTCGCCGCAAGGGAAGCCCATATCCCCGGCATCGTGCATGGCGTGCACATTTTGCCGTTCGTGCATGTGGGCACTGCGCAGAGGCTGATATTCCTGGCTGCCGAACGCCTGGCGGCGAGGTTCACGCGCGCTTACATCGATGTCAGCCAGGCCATGCGCGACATTTGCATCGCCAATCATTTGGGCCGCCCCGATCAGCATCACATCGTCCACTCCGGCTTCGATCTGGCACGTTTCGCGAACGCGAAATGGCCGCAAGAACCGCATCTGCTCCTGGGGACGGCGGCCGGCGAACCAAAGCCACCGGTGGTCCTGATGCTGGCCGCGCTGGAACCGAGAAAACGCCACGTCGAGTTCATTGAAGCATTCGGGCAGGTCGTTGATCGAATTCCGAACGTGCGACTGCTCGTGGCCGGTGAAGGGTCGGCGCGCGCCGCAGTTGAATCGGCGATCGAACGATCCCCGTTCGCGAACAACGTTCGCATGATCGGCCATCATCGCGAGCCGGAAAGGCTGATCAGCCTGGCGGACGTGTGCGTGCTGACGTCCATGCGGGAAGGGTTGCCCCGCGTCATGATGCAGTATCTGGCGGGTGGTCGAGCCAGTGTGATCTCTCACCTGCCCGGAGTGGAAGAGGTCGTGAAGCATGGCGTGAATGGAATTGTGGCGCCGGCAGAAGACGTGGGCGCCGCCGCGGCTGCGGTCGCCGATCTTCTCGAGAACCAGCACTATCGCGCTCGACTGGCTGACGGCGCGAAACTCACCGATCTTTCGTCCTGGGGACTGGATTCCATGTGCGAAAGGGTAGAGCTGATTTATCAATCCGTCCTGGAGTCAGCCCCTGCAGCCGCAAGGCCAACCGAGGCGCGAATTCGCGACGGCCTGGCCAAGCAAACCTTGGGGCTGCCCGGATTTTAATCAGCCGTTCGCTCCTTCGAGCGAGCGCGGAGTTGCAAGCTTATTTTTCCAACCGAACGGATCCCCTGCTGTCACGCCCTGGTCGACGCGGGTCGACTGGCCGTGAAGGCAGTTGTCAAGGCAAGCGGAGTACAGACGATGTGTTTGCGTGCTGACCAGCAATTTCCCTCCCAGCCTTCGCGAAGCTGGAGCCGATGGCTCCTTACCGGATTCGAACCGGCGGCCGGCCGCGTGCTCGCAATGATCGCTGGCCTCGCAATTGCCTTTGTCCTGCTCACCGCGCATGCATCCCGCGCCGATGGCTATGCTTTCGACACCGGCGACGTCTTGCGGATATCGGTGATCGGCGAGGCATCCTATCCGCTGGATGTGGTGGTCGACGATCGGGGCTCGATATCCCTGCCCATGTTGGGCGATATTCAAGCGCGTGGCCTCACCACCGTCGCCCTTTCACAAGCCATTGAGCATGCATTTCGGCAGCAGAAGCTCATCCTCGAGCCGTTCGTGAAGGTGGAGATCGGTCAATACCGGCCATTCTTCATTTCCGGAACGGTGGCCCACCCCGGATCCTACCCGTTCCAACCGGGAATAACGGTTCGCCATGCGCTCGCCATAGCGGGCGGCTTTCGGGCTAGCGCGGTGGGAAACACGGAGCCGGCCCTGCAAATAGCCGATCTGCGCAGCACTCGCGCGAATCTGGCGATCGAAGAATATCGCCTCAAGGTTCGGCTCGCCCGGCTCCAGGCGGAAATCCGGGAAGACAAATCCTTCGTTGCTCCGGCGGATCCGCCGATCGAGTTCGGCGGACACCTGATTGCCGACATCATCGCTTCCGAGCAAGCCCAGTTGAACGCGCGGCTTGCCGCGTATCAGGACGACATCTCCTATCTCCAGACCTCGCTGGATCGGGCGAAAAAGGAAGCTGATATGGTCGCCGCCACCAGAAAGGAACGGGAAAAGACCGCAAACCTTCAGCTTGAAGAATTACAGTCTGCCCGCTCGCTGCGGGAAAAGGGGCTGATAACGAACTCGAATGTCAATTCGGCGGAAAGAGCGCATACCAGCTATCGGGCCGAACTGGCGCAGACCGAGCTGCAGCAGGAGCAGGCCCAGCAGGAGATGCTGAACGCGCAGAGCGAACTGCGAAAAAAGCGTCAAAGCCACGAAGTGGAGTTGATCGGACAGACCCAGGACACGCAGGTCGAGCTTGGAAAAGTCCAAAGTCAAATCAGGTATGTCGCCGACAAGCTTCTCTTTATCTTTACTTACGGCGAACAGAGGACCTTTGACGACTTGCAAGGTTCGGTGAAGATTTCGATTTTCAGGCGCGACCAGAAGATCGCTCACGACCTCGTCGCCGACGAAAATACGGAAGTGAAAGCCGGCGACGTCATCGAGGTCTCGCTTGCGGCCAACAAGGGGTTTTACGCTCCGGACTCCGGAACAATGGCGCCTCCGAATACGGAAGGTGCGGCCACCCAGCCCGGCATCATCGGCCAATAAGACGAGCCTCGCTTTCTAAAGCAGCGCTAGGCTTCGAGCCTGCTGTCGCCGCTCCGCAATGCTCTGGATGAGCTGTGCATTTGATCGGTCTCCGGCCGTCTGCACTTAGGGGTTAAGATCTCATCTTCGGAACTTTGACAATGACCTTGGGGGCAGGACTGACCGCCTTGGGGAGCCGACTCCACAAGGCGAATTCGGATGCCGAAACGGAGCAGAGGCCGCTCAGCCTCCTCCGTGCAACGGTGCGCCGCAAAACGTCTCGTCGCGCCCTGCGCCGACCCGTCGTCCGGTCGCACATCCCCGGAGCAATCCTGTTTGTCCTCGCCCTTGCGTTGGTTGGGGCCGATCTTTTACCGCGCTTCTTCGATTTCGGCGGGGTCTCGCAGGCCCGTCCATGGGGCGATCTCGGGACTGGCTGGGGCTATTTTTCCGATCCGTTGGCCTTGCTGGCCGGTCCGGGCACGCTGCCGATTTGGCTGGCTATCGCAGCCCTTGCCTTGCTCGTGGCGGTCGCGCGCTACGCAAGGCGGAAACGAAAAGGCAACTTGCCAGGCGCGTTCGCGAACGCCGGCGCCCAGTCCTCGGTCACGGAACCGGCGCCCGGTTCGGAACTGGCCGACGCATTGCGCTCCTGCCGGGCAGCGTTCGCCGGCGTCGCGCTCTTCAGCGGGGTGAGCAACATCCTCATGCTGACCGGCGCGATGTTCATGTTGCAGGTCTACGACCGCGTGCTGCCGAGCCGCAGCGTCCCGACCCTGATAGCCATGGCGATATTGGCCGGCATTCTGTTTGTCGGACAGGCGCTCATCGACCTTGCGCGCGGCCGCATCATGACCCGGATCGGCGCCGAGCTGGACGACGCGGTAGGGGGGCGTGTCTTCACGGCTGTTTCAAGGCTGCCTCTGTATATCGGCCAGCAGGGCGATGGATTGCAGCCGCAGCGCGATCTCGACGGCATCCGCACATTTCTGTCGAGCGCCGGGCCTGGCACGCTTTTCGACCTTCCGTGGCTTCCTTTTTATCTGGCGATCATCTGGAGCCTTCATCCGACCCTCGGGATCACCGCCACCTGTGGTGCGATCCTGTTGGTGACGCTGACGGCCGCGACCGAGGTCTTTACGCGCAAACCGATAAGCGCCGCGGCTGTGACTGGCGTGCGGCGCAACAGCCTCGCCGAGGCCAGCCGCCGCAACGCGGAGGTGCTTGCGGCGATGGGCATGGGCAACCGCCTGCACGACCACTGGCGGGAGGCGAGTCGTGAATATCTGGCGCAACAGCAGCGTGTCAGCGATATCGTAGGCGGCTTTGGCAGCTTCGCCCGCGCCTTGCGGCTGATGCTCCAGTCGGCAATGCTGGGTGTGGGCGCCTGGCTGGTGATCCAGGGCGAGGCGACGTCGGGGATCATCATCGCCGGCTCCATCCTTGCCGGCCGCGCGCTGGCGCCTGTCGATCTCGCCATCGCCCATTGGCGCAACTTCGTGGCCGCACGTCAGAGCTGGAGCAGGCTGAGCAAGTTGCTCGCCCGATTGCCGCCGGACGCGCAGCCGATGGCACTTCCGGTTCCCGGTGCGAATTTGACGGTGGAGCGCATCGCGATCGGCGCGCCGGGCGCGCAGATCATCGTGCAAGGTGTGGAGTTCAGCCTGGACGCCGGCTCGGTGCTCGGCATCATCGGACCAAGCGGCTCCGGCAAATCGAGCCTCGTTCGTGGGCTGGTCGGCGCGTGGCGACCGCTGGCAGGCCGCATCAAGCTGGATGGCGCCGCACTCGATCAGTGGTCGTCGGAACGCCTTGGCCGCTACATAGGCTACCTGCCCCAGGACGTCGAACTCTTCGCTGGAACCGTTGCCGCCAATATCGCCCGCTTCGATCCCGGACCGGATCCGGAGGCTATTGTCGCCGCCGCCCGCGCGGCGGGTGTCCACCAGCTGATCATCGGTCTTCCCAACGGCTACGAGACGCAGATCGGAGAGGCCGGAACCGCGCTTTCGGCAGGGCAGCGCCAGCGCGTTGCCCTGGCACGCGCGCTCTATCGCGATCCGTTCCTGGTCGTCCTCGACGAGCCCAACTCCAATCTCGACATCGAAGGCGAAATGGCGCTTGCCGCAGCCATCCTCGGAATCAAGGCCCGCGGCGGCATCGTGGCGATCGTGGCGCATCGGCCGAACATCCTCAGCACCGTGGATTTCCTGCTGCTGATGAAAGAGGGGCAGATGCAGATCTTCGGCACCAGGGAGTGCGTCCTGTCGAAGCTCCTGCCGATGCCACAAGTCAGTGCCGAGGGCCTGCAGCCGGTAGCAAGCGCCCCACAATTGCGGAACTGAAGACAGGACTCGGGCAAGCAAGGCGACGGACTTGAAGCGGCCTTCTTCCAACTGGCGTTCCATTCGCCGCAACCTGCTGGGCGGGACAACCGTCGTCGCGTTGCTCGTCGGCGGGGCCGGAGTCTGGGCCGGAACCGCAGACATTTCCGGAGCCATCATTTCGCGTGGCGCGGTAGTGGTCGAGACCAGCGAGAAGAAGGTGCAGCATCCGACCGGCGGCGTTGTCGGCAAGATCTTCGCGCGCGACGGCGATCGTGTCCGCGCCGGAGACATTCTGGTCCAGCTCAGCGACACCATTCCGCGCGCCAGCCTGGCCTACGTGACGAAGAACTTGGACGAGCTTTATGCGCGAAAATCGCGGCTTGAGGCCGAGCGTGACGGCAGTGAGCGGATGGTGCTTGCTGCCGAGCTTGCCGCGCGAATGAACGACCCCGAGATTGCAGCCACGGCGGCCAGCGAGCAACGTCTGTTCGATCTTCGCCGGGTCGAGGTGTCCGGCAACAAGGCACGCTTGCGCGAACGCATCGAACAACTCGGCAAGCAGATCGAAGGCTACTCGGCCCAGGAATCGGCAAAGACCAAGGAGATCGAGCTGATCAACGACGAGCTCGTCGACATCCGCAGCCTCGTCGAAATGAAACTCACCCTCAAGTCGAAGCTGACCGAATATGAACGCGAGGCGACACGCATCGAGGGTGAACGGGCGCAACTTGCATCGAGCATGGCGCAGGCGAAAGGGGCCATCGCCGAAGTCGAGCTGCAGGTCCTGCAGCTGGACAAGGAATTTTCCAGCCAGACCGGGAGCGAACTGCGCGATGTCGAAGCCAAGATCGCCGAGTTCGAGGAGAAAAAAGTCGCCGCCGAGGACCAGCTGTCGCGCATCGACATTCGCGCCCCTTCCAGCGGCACGGTTCATCAATCTTCGATCCATACCGTGGGCGGCGTGATCGGTGCTGGGGAGCCTATCATGCTGATCGTACCCGACACCGACACGCTCACGGTCGAGGTGAAGGCCGCTCCGCAGGACATCGACCAGCTCTCGATCGGCCAACGCGCGCTTCTTCGCTTCACCACCTTCAACGTCCGCACCACGCCCGAAACCGAAGGTGTGGTCTCCATGATCTCGGCCGATGTGACGCGCGATCAGCACACCAATGAAGTCTACTACGTGGTGCGCATCACGCCCGACCTGAAGGACTTGAAGAAACTCGGTCCTGTCTCGCTTATTCCCGGCATGCCGGTGGAGGCGTTCATCCGAACCGGTGACCGCAAGGTGTTCTCCTACCTGATGAAGCCTTTGACGGACCAGATGATGCGCGCCTTCAGGGACCAGTAGCGGCGCAGCTTGCCGTGCGGATCGCGCAAATCTTAATTCATGTTTAGCGACGGAGACTTGTCATGATGACAACCGAGCTGAAACCTCCGATTTTTCTGATTGGCAATTATCGGTCCGGCACCACGATTGCGCAGAAATTGATCGGGCTGCACCCCGACATCGTTACTTGGTACGAGCCAAAAACGGTGTGGCTTTACGCGGACCCGGCGCGGCGTCATGACGAATTTGGCGAAATCGATGCCACGAAAAAAGTCGCTCGTTACATTCGAGGCCGGTTCCTCGAATACCAGTTACGAAATGGCAATCGGCAGATCATGGAAAACACGCCCGCCAATGTCTTGCGCGTGCCGTTTGTCCACGAAATATTTCCTGAAGCCATATTTCTATATATTACGAGGAATCCATTCTCCTACATAAGCTCGATGGAGCTCAAATGGCAGCGAGCCAAATCATTCAAGGGGCTTCTGCGTCTCCTGAAAATGACCCCCGTCACTCAGATTCATTACTATGCAACAGATCTTGCAAAACAGATCGTTGCGAAAAGAATATTAAGAAGAAAATACACCTCCATCTATGGCCCTCGCTACAACGGGATAGATCGGGATTTGAAGGAGCAAGAAAAACTGACGGTGATCGCGCGCCAATGGGCGCGCGGCAATCGGAAGGCTCGAGAAGATCTCGCCAGGCTGGGCAACAGCCGCGTGCTGTCGTTTCGCTATGAAGATCTGATCCAGGATCCCGAGCTGGTCTTGCGGCGCATCTTTGACCATTGCGGGCTGAACTGCACCGACGGCATCGTTCGCACGGCCAAGGAGATGATCGATCCTGGCCGCCAGCAGAAATGGCTGCGGCTGGATCCGAACGAATTGGCGGCGATCATTCCCGAGGTCCGGGATGAGATGGACTTCTACCGCTACGAGATCCCGTCCCTTCTCGTTGAACATGGCTCGCGGCCAACGGGGGCTCCGTTGGCGTTTCAGCAGGGCCATCCGGATATTCCATCCCCCCGCTGAGCGGTTCCGGGAAAGATGCACGGCCACCTTGGTCGGTCGAGTAAGTAACCTGCACGTGGAGATTGGCGTGAGCGACATCCGGCGCGGGCTGGCAAAACGCAGTGTCGTGGGCATGTTCTGGACGGGCCTATCCATGGGCGCCCTGGCGGTTGCGGAGCTTGTCGCCCTTCTCCTCCTGGCCCGGTTGCTCTCGCCCAATGAGTTCGGCCTTTACTCGGCAGCCCTGATCGTCATCAAGTTTTCGGCCATCTTCCAGGGCCTTGGCATTACGCCTGCGATCGTGCAGCGGCCTATACTGGAGGAGCGGCATCTTCGGGTCGGATACACCCTGTCGCTCCTCCTCGGTCTTACCGTATCCGCCCTGGTATGGGCGTTGGCACCCGCTATTGCCGGCCTTCTTCGCCTCGCCGATCTCACTCCGATCGTGCGCGCGGTCTGTTTCATCTTTCTTTTCCAGGGAGCCTCCATGGTGGCGCTGGCCTCGGCCCAGCGTGCGTTGCGGTTCCGTTGGCTCGCGCTCGTCGACGCGGTCGCTTTCGCAATCGGTTATGTGGTCGTCGGTCCGGTGCTGGCCTGGCTTGGCTTCGGCATCTGGGCACTTGTCGGCGCGCTGCTGATCCAGCAGTTCATCCGCATGATCGCGCTGCTCGCCGGCCAGAGGCATCCGATGCGGCCTTTGCTGGAGCGGCGCGCCATCGTCGAACTGCTCTATTTCGGCAGCGGCTTTACGATTGCCCGGGTCTGCAACTACCTCGCCACTCAGGTAGACAGGCTCGTCGTAGGCCGCTACCTCGGCGCCGATGCGCTCGGCGTTTACGGCTTGTCGTCCCAGCTCATGACCACTCCGGCGGTCATCGTCGGCCAGGTTCTCGATCGCGTGCTGTTCCCCACCATGGCGCTGGTCCAGGAGCAGCCCGCGCGGCTTGCTCGCGCCTATCGCAGCGCCGTCGCAGGCTGCGCCCTGCTTGTCCTGCCGGCCAGCGTGGTTGTGGCGATCATGGCGCCCGAATTGGTTCGGGTCATTCTCGGACGGGGCTGGGAGGGTGTAGTAGCCCCCCTCCAGATCCTGGCGTTCAGCATGCTGTTCCGCACGAGCTACAAGCTTAGCGACTCTGTCTCGCGGGCAACCGGAACGGTTTACGCCCGGGCCTGGCGCCAGGCTGTTTTCACCGTCGGTGTCTGCATCGGAGCCTTCATAGGGCAATTCTGGGGCGTGGAAGGGGTGGCGTTCGGTGTCGGCCTGGCATTCGGAGCCAATTTCTTTCTCATGGCGCAGTTGAGCCTCCGCGTGACCGGGATGACGTGGGCGGATTTCTTCCTGGCGCACCTGCCTGGCCTCGCGCTCGCGGGCGTTGTCGGAACCGGTGTGTGGGCATTCGTGGACTGGCTTCGCGCCCTCCATCTGTCTCCTCTTCCGCTGCTCATCGATACAGCATTGCTGGCGTCTGCGGGGGGCCTGCTGTTGTGCTGGCTCCTGCCGTCGCTGTTCCTTGGGCGGGAAGGCCTGTCACTGCTGCGCCTGCTCGCATCAGTCGTGCCCGCATGGCCAAGAATGAAGCAGGCAACAGACTGATCAGCGGCGGAACCCGAGGTCAGTTCCGAGGATCACGTTCTTCACGCGCAACGACGCCATCGCCTTGCTCGATCATGGGTCGGCCTGACCCGGGTCGGGCACCTGGAGGTTTCGTTGTTAATCGAGGGGAAATGCGGAAAGGAGATGTATCATGGCTGAACTATTCGAAACGCGGGTGGCGACAGCAGGCGACGATGTCGAGGAGAAAGGCTCCGGTACGATCGGAACCAACACCGGCGACCTGGAGCTGGGCTACGACAGCACCACCCGCCAGACCGTCGGCATCCGCTTCACCGGCATCGATATCCCGCAAGGCGCGATCATCACCAGCGCCTACATCCAGTTCCAGGCCAACGAGGTGAAGACCGGCGCGGCCTCCCTGCTGATCCAGGGCGACGACACCGACGACGCCAGTCCCTTCACCAGCACGGCGTTCAACGTCTCGTCGCTTTCCCGGACGACGGCGTCCACCGCCTGGACGCCGGACCCGTGGAATATCGTGGGCGAACAAGGCCTGGCCGAGCGCACACCGGACCTCTCTGCGATCGTTCAGGAGATCGTCAACCGATCGGGCTGGGCGGCGCTCAACGATATGGCGTTCCTGATCACCGGCACCGGCACGCGCACGGCCGATTCATATGAATACAATCCCGCCGGTGCGCCACTGCTGCACATCGAATATACCTTGCCGGGATCCGGCAATCCGGTGGCTTTCAACACACCCGCCGATAGCAATTCCGCAACCAACCAGATAGCCGAGCTCGCCGCGGCGGGGGCACCCACCGGGATCACCGCTTCGGCTTCGGATCCCGATGCCGGATCGAGCGTCGCCTACAGCATCAACGATGCGCGCTTTGCCATTAATTCCAGCACCGGTGTCATCACGCGCTCGGCCATCGGCACACTCGACTTCGAGACGCAGTCGAGCATCAATCTGACGGTGACGGCTAAGTCTTCCGACGGCAGCACCGCGAACAAGATCTTCACTCTCGCCGTCCTCGACAGCCCGGAACCGGTCGCGTTCAACACTCCGCCCGATGCCAACACCGCGGCCAACCAGATCCTCCAGAATGCCGCCGCCGGCACTGCCGTCGGCATCACCGCTTCGGCCAAGGACCCCGATGCCGGATCGACGGTCAGCTACACGATCGACGACTCGCGCTTTGCCATCAATTCCAGCACCGGCGTCATCACGCGATCGAGCAATGGCGCGCTCGATGCCCAATCCGAACCGTCGATCAATCTCCACGTGACAGCGACCTCGTCCGACGGCAGCGCCGCCACGCACACCTTCACCGTTGACGTCACCGGCGGCAGCGGCCAGTTGCCGACATCGGTGACCTTGGCACATACCATACTGACTTCGCAGTGGTCGCCGCCAAGTCCCGATCCAACCGATATCGTCTATATTTCTCATCTCGGCACGCTGCTGGTTGCCGACAGCGAAGTCGATGAAATGTCCATTTTCACCGGCAAGAATCTCTATCAGATGAATCTGAACGGCACCCTGGCTGGTACGCTCACCACCATCAAGTTCTCCGATGAGCCGGCCGGGGTCACATATAACCCGACGAACCACCATCTCTTCTTCTCGGATGATACCGGCACGAAGAGCGTCTACGAGTTGAACCCGGGGAAGGATGGGCTTTACAATACGTCCGACGATATCGTGACCTCATTCAAGACGGCCGCGTTCGGGAGTTCGGATTCGGAGAGTCTTGCCTACGACACAAACCGCGGAGTGCTCTATCTCGAGGATGGCTCGACCCATAGGATTTACACCATCGCTCCGGGCCAGAACGGCAAATTCGACGGCGTCCCGAGCACGGGCGGCGATGATGTCGTGACGAGTTTTTCTGTACAATCGCTCGGAACCCCTTCTGACGGGGGCATCGCGTATGATCCGGTCCACGACCTGCTTTATGTCATCGCGTCACGCAACTCGGTGGCAATGGTGACGCCAACCGGGGATCTGCTGGGCACGCTCGATATCTCCGCCGCCCACGCGAAGAAACCGGCGGGATTGGCGCTGGCGCCGAGCAGCGACGATCCGAGCCATCAAATGAGCCTCTATATCGTCGATCGGGGAGTGGACAACGACTCGAATCCGACCGAGAACGACGGCAAGATCTATGAATTCCATTTGAATGACTGGCTGCTCGCCTGATCCGTCAGGTGCGATCTTTCAGGCCCCCGGAGCGCGTCATGCCCGGCTCGAAAGGGATGGGCCCGGGCCCGATTGGTGCCGAGCCAACTCCCGCCCCATATCTCCGACCCTTATCGTGGCCCGGACCCGGGAGTCCCGACGCCGGCGGGCCGCGCCCTACGTCCTGAACGGCACTTCCTGCGCAGACTAACGGTTCTGAACTTCTGCCTGGCGCTGCCGCCGGCAAAAGAAAAGCCCGGATCGCTTGCGGCACCCTGGCGTGCTGCAAG
>NZ_JAVIJB010000025.1:0-105849 GCF_033977165.1 Mesorhizobium captivum | reverse complement strand
TCGACAACAAGAGCGGCAAGCTCAACCGCAGGAGCCAGATCCAGGGCGGGCGATCGCGCGTGCGCCGCGCCCTCTACATGGCGGCGCTCAGTGCCATTCGAACCTGCGACCGCTTCAAAAAAATCTACACCGACCTTGCCGCCCGCTCGGGTTCCAAAAAAACTCGCCATCATCGCCGTCGCAAGGAAGCTCCTGGTCGTCCTCAATGCCATCATCAGAGACAAAACCGCATTCGCATGAACACAGTTGCCATGCCGTGACGTCGAGGCTCCGCAACAGTACTGGATAGGGGATGCGAATAAACGTCTCTTCTGCACAGCTGCATCCTAGTGCAGACGTCACGGAATGGATCCTCGGGTCTGCGCCGCGTCGCTTCGCTCCTTGCTCCGCCCGTGGATGACGAAGCGCACGGTTGGCCACCGGCAGTGATGGCGCTGCGTGAGTTAACCCTGCGCCGCCTGCAGCCGGTTATAATCATGCAGCGTGCGGCTGAGCCGGCGGCGCAGGAAGTTCGAGATGTTGTCGAAGACGAAGACGACGAGCAGCGTCAGCAGCACCATGTAGAAGACGTTGGCCCAGTTCGAATTGGTGCGCATCGCCTCCCATAGCTTCAGGCCGATGCCGCCGGCGCCGACGGCGCCGATGATGGTCGCGCCGCGGGTGTTCGATTCCCACTGGTAGAGCGTCTGGCTGATGAAGATCGGCACCACTTCCGGCAGCACGCCGTAGCGCTGCACGAGCAAGCCGTTGGCGCCGGTCGACAGCACGCCTTCGCGCGGCTTGTCGTCAATGTTCTCCAGCGCCTCGGAATAGGTTTTGCCGAGCGTGCCGATCTCGGTGAAGAAGATCGCGGCGCTGCCGGCCAGCGGGCCGGGGCCGAAGGCGCGGGTGAAGAACAGCGCCCAGATCAGCATGTCGACCGAGCGCATGAAGTCGAAGAAGCGCTTCAAGACCTGGCTGAGCAGGCCGCTCGGCGTGATGTTGCGGGCGGCGAAGAAGGCAAGCGGGAAGGCGACGATGCCGCCGAGCAGCGTGCCGAGGAAGGCCATGACGATGGTCTGCAACAGCTTCGTCCAGACGTCGCCATGCTGCCACTGGGCGTTGTTCCAGATGTTGTCGACGGCAAGCGCGAGGTTCGACGTGCCGGGCTGGAGCTCAGGCCCCGAGACGATCAGCGACAACACCTCGCCCGCCGATTTGCCGAAGAAGGGCGAGCGTGTGTCGAAGACGAAGTTCGCCCAACCGAGGAAGCGCTTGCGCACCTTGACGCGGTCGACGGTGACGCGCACCTCGCCGGCAAAGCCCATCTTGGCGACGACCTCGTCGTCATGCACCGTCACCCAGTCCGGCACCGGGCCCGTGACGACCGGTTTGCCGCCGGTAAGCGATATCGGAATGGTCTCGCCATTGGCGACGATCGTCGCCCTGGTCTTGTCGAAGGTGATGGATTTGGCTTCGCCGTCGATCTGCACGGTGAAGGTGCCGTCGGGATTCCTGATCACCCAGTCCGGATTGGGGTTCTCGCCAAGCGCCGAGAAGCGCGGATATTTCGGCGTGATCTGAGGCTGGTCGAGCCGGAATTCCGGCTGCAGGTCGTAGCTGATCCATTGCGACAGGAAGAGCGGCAGGCGCTCCCAATGCGATTCCTTCAACACTTGCGGAAGGCTGAAGAACCACAAGGCGTAGGCGAGGTAGAGTACCGTGCCCGCGATCAGGAGCAGCGGCCAGAAACGCTTGTAGGCCGGCCGCTGGAATATCTGCGGGTGGCGTTCCTCAATGGCCCTGATTTCGTCGACTGTCATAGCCATGGTTAAGCAGCACTCATCAGGAAAGCCTGCTCACCAACCAGCTTGCGGCGCAGCCAGGCGGAGAACTGGTCGACGAGGAAGATGGTGACGAAGAGCAGCAGCACCAGCGCCAGCGTCTTGGCGCCGAAGCCGCGCGAGATCGAAAGCTTCAGCTCCTCGCCGATGCCGCCGCCGCCGACCGCGCCCATGATGGTCGAGATGCGCACGTTGATCTCGATCCGGAGCAGCGTGTAGGACATGAAATTGGGCAGCACCTGCGGCAGGTCGGCGAAACGCACCCGCTCGATCCAGTTGGCGCCGACCGCGCGCAAGCCCTCCTCGGGGCGCATGTCGATATTCTCGTTGATCTCGTAGAACAGCTTGCCCAGCGCCCCGATCGAATGCAGGCCGATGGCGATGATCGCCGCTACCGGGCCGATCGAGACGATGGCCGCGAACAGGCCGGCGATGACGATCTCCGGAAAGGCTCGCAGCAGTTCCATGAAGCGCTTGACGATGAGCCGCAGGATCGGGCTCGGCGTCAGGTTGCGCGCGGCGATGAAGGAGAAGGGAACGGCGAAAACGAAGCCGATGAAGGTCGAGACCAGCGCAACGTTGACGGTGGTCAGCATCAGCTCGAAATATTCGGGGATGTAGAAGCCGCCCCAGACATAGACGCGGCCGAGCGGGAAATTGAATTCCTGTGTGCCCTTGTCATGCGGCGAGGCGATGTCGAACAGCGCCCGCCAGACGTCGTTCCAGTCTTTCGGGATCAGCCAGCTCAGGAAGTCGAGGATATGCGGCAGCCGCTCGAAGAAATGGCCGGCATTGGCCTCGTCGGCGAACCACATGGTCGCGCACATGGCGACCAGAAGAAGGCCGACGCCGAGCGCGGTGTAGAAGCGGCGAAGCGAGGTCTGGCGCCGCCAGGCGTCCGCCTGCTGCCGGGTCGCTTCCGAGTGGATTGTCGCTGAGGCTGTCATGATCGGAACATGCAAGAAGGGCGGCGTTTTAGAGACGCCGCCCTTCTTTCCTGATGCCGTCAGCCGCCGATCGCGGCTTTGCGGGCTTCGATGATGACGTTGTAGAAGTCCGGCTTCACCGGCACGTAGCCTGTGAAATCGCCGCCTTCGACGCCTTCGAAGCAGGGCTTGTCCTTGGTCGGCAGCTGGGTGAAGAAGTCGGCGAGTTTGGCGGTCATGTCGGCGCCGAGCGCGGTGCGGACGACCAGCGGACCATTCGGGATCAGGCCCGAGCGCCACACTTCGACGAAATCGTTCGGGTCGACGGCGCCCTTGGCGACTTCCTTGTGGAAGGTGCCGGAGGTGTAGCCGTTCTTGAAGTCGCCGATGCCGGAGGAATCGTCCACCGCCACGTCGACCTTGCCGTCGCGGACGGCGAGCACGTTGTTCTCATGGCCGCCGTTGAACTGGGTCGAGGCGAAGTAGGTCTCGTTGGAGGCGCCGGTGTCCTTCGGAATCTGGGTCAGCGGGATCAGGTAGCCCGAGGTCGAATCCGGGTCGGCATAGCCGAGCTTCTTGCCCTTGGCCGACTTGATGTCGGTGATGCCGGAAGTCTTCAGCGCCAGGCCGATAGAATAGTAACCGGTCGAGCCGTCGGTCTGCTTGGTGGTGAGGATCGGGGTGACGGCGTTCGGGTCCTTGAGATAGACGCTGGCATAGCCGGACGCGCCGAGCTCGGCGAAGTCGAGCGTGCCGCCAAGCAGGCCCTGGATGACGCCGTCATAGTCGGCGGCCGGGAACAGCGACACCTTCTCGAAGCCGAATTCGGCCTTCAGATGGTCGGCAAGGCACTGGTAGTTGCGCAGACGGTCGGTTTCGTTCTCGCCGCCGAGGATGCCGACGCGGAACTCCTTGATGTCGGCAGCGTGCGCGGCGCTTGCCGCCATGGCCAGCATTGATACGGCGCAAAGAACAATTTTCCTGAACATTTTGATCTCTCTCCTGTTGCTCCGGCTTCGCGCCGGCGGCGTTCGAATTTTTAAGTCTGGCCTTTGACGCGGGCTGGCGATCCGGGTTGCTCTCTTGAAATCCGCGATTTGCCCGGAACCGCTTCGGGTCCGGGCGATGGATTCAGTAGCCAGGGAAGGCTGGTTCGAGCGGTCCGGCGGATGCGGTGATCTTCGGCTTGATGGTGACGCTGGTCGACGTGATGGCCTCGGAGATCTCGACGCCATTGGCGTCGGCGCCATAGACGGTGCGCACGGCCTCGCGGTCGAGATCCTCGGGCGCGCCGTCGAACACGACCTTGCCGGCGGCCATTCCGATGATGCGGTTGCAGTAGGCGCGGGCGGTGTCCAGCGTGTGCAGGTTGGTGACGACGGTGATGCCTTCGCGCAAATTGATGTCGCGCAGCGAGTCCATCACCACCTTGGCGTTGAGCGGGTCGAGCGAGGCGATCGGCTCGTCGGCGAGCAGCACCTTCGGCTGCTGCATCATGGCGCGCGCGATCGCCACGCGCTGCTGCTGGCCGCCGGAAAGCGTGCCGGCCGGCTGCAGCGCGGTGCGGGCGATATCGAGGCGCTCGAGCGCGGCCACCGCCTCGGCGCATTCGGTGCGCGAGAACATGCCGAGCAGGTTGGAGAACGTCGAACGGTGGTTGAGCCGGCCGAGCAGCACGTTGGTGAGCACGTCGAGGCGCGGCACGAGGTTGAACTGCTGGAAGATCATGGCGCAGTCGCGCTGCCAGCGGCGCAGCGGCGAGCCCTGCAGGCGCGAGACCTCGGCGCCGTCAAAAAAAATCGACCCCTGGCTGGGATCGATGAGACGGTTGATCATGCGCAGAAGCGTCGACTTGCCGGCGCCGGAACGGCCGATGATGCCGACCATCTGGCCCTGCGGGATCGAGACGTTGATATCGCTGACGGCGGTGTTCTTGCCAAATCGTCGGGTTACGCCGCGAATTTCCAGCGTGGCCGATGATGCTGACATGGCAAGACTCCGGTACGTCGCGGTTTTGAAGGTCCGTTAACCTTCGCTAGCGCAGCCCCATGAAGCTGGGGTGTCGGATTGATGTCAGTTTTGTTACGACCCACAGGCAGGAATCCTCGTTTATGCATGTCGTTGTCCCAAAACCGCCAGGCACTTTTGGGCGACATGCATGGGCTCATCCAAGGACAAGCAATTCCTCGAAATGCTTCATGTCCTTGAAGCTGCAGAAGGCCGGCGGGCGCAATTCGATCACCGGAGCCTCGCGCTCGAGGAACGACAGGCAGTCGTCGAACAGATCCTGCCAGGCTGATACCCGCTCATCGGCGAGGCGGCGGATCTGGTAGGCGAAAGTGATGTGGAAGATGTAGGTGTCGTGGTCGGGATGGCGGTAGCCGAACGGCACGGACAGCGCGTCGCGCCACGTGCGCAGGATGCGCTCATCCTCGTCGGAAGCACCGGCGACCGTAAGGCCGTTCGGCGTGACGCCAATGGCCTTGATGCGGAAGGGAGGGCAAGGCTCAAAGCCCTGCAGGCGCTGCAGACAGAGACGGGTCATGTCGTCGATGCCGGTGTCGAGCGGCACATCGGCAGGCCAATAGGGAAGGCGGCGCCGGTATTCGATGATGCCCTGGAACAGGGTCATGTGCAGGCTGGAGATCGGCGTGAAGGCGAGGCGGTTCGCGTCGGGCATGGCGCGGATGCGCTCGCGCACCGCGATGATCGCGGCTTCGGAAGGCGAGCCCGAAACGAGGTGGCTGACCACCGTGTTGCCGGGCTCGAAGAGGAAGTTGCCCGATCTGTCGTAGCGCGTGCCGAGATGCACCGGCGGCATCGGGTTGGTGCCTTCGAAGAAGGAGGCGAGCGAGGGTCTTACCTTGTCGAGCATGACGATCTCCTAGGGGAGAACGCCTACTGTCCGAGTCATGTGTCAAGGATGTGAATGGTGAATGGTGAATGGTGAATGGTGAATGGTGAATGGTGAAGAAGGCTTCCTAGCCCGAACCTCGTCGGCCATTCACTATTGACCATTCACCATTCACGATCGTTAGCCGCCATACTTCTCCAGGAAGGCCTCGGCCGAGAGCTCGCGGAAATCATCGAGCGCGGCGCGCAGCCGGGCATGATCCCAATCCCACCAGGCGAGCGCCTGAAAACGCTCGGCGGTGCGGCGGTCGAAGCGCTCGCGGATCGGCTTTGCCGGCACGCCGGCAACGATTGTGTAGGGCGCGACATCCTTCGACACCACCGCACCCGCGCCGACCGCCGCGCCGTCGCCGACGGCCACGCCGGGCAGGATGGTCGAGCCGTGGCCGAGCCAGGTGTCGTGGCCGATGGTGACCCGTCTGGCACGGCGCTCGGCGAAGAATTCGCTCTCGTGATCGGCGTCGTCCCAGTAATCCGAGGCGCGGTAGGTGAAGTGATGCAGCGTCGGCCGCCAGGTCGGGTGGTTGGTGGCGTTGATGCGCACGCTTGCCGCGATGTTGGAGAACTTTCGAATGGTGGCGCACCAGACGGCGCAGTCCTGCATCATGTAGGAATAGTCGCCGAGCTCGCTTTCCGAGACCCGGCTACGCTCGGCGATCTCGGTCCAACGGCCGAGCGTCGAGTTTTCGACCTGCGCAGTCGGATGAACCAGCGGCGCCTCAGAAAGCTTCTTCATGCGGCGATCCTGCCTGCGGCGAAAGCGGTGACGTCGATGACGCGGTCGGCCACCGCATCGCGTACATCCTGATCGTGGAAGATGCCGAGCAGGGCGACGCCCGCCGCCTTCTTGGCGGCGATGAGGTCGACCACGACATCGCGGTTCCTGGCGTCGAGCGAAGCGGTCGGCTCGTCGAGCAGCAGGATCGGATGCTCGGTGATGAAACCGCGCGCGATGTTGACGCGCTGCTGCTCGCCGCCGGAGAAAGTCGCCGGCGGCAGCGCCCAGAGTTTTTCGGGCAGGTTGAGCTGCGCAAGCAGGGTGCGCGCCTTGCCACGGGCAGTTTCCCTGTCCTCGCCGCGCTCGACCAACGGCTCGGCGACGACGTCGAGCGCCGAAACGCGCGGCACGGTGCGCAGGAATTGGCTGACATAGCCGATGGTATGACGGCGCACGGCAAGCACTGTGCGCGGACTGGCTGAGCCGAGATCGATCAGGCCGCCCTCATGCTGGACGATGATCTGGCCTTCGTCGACGGCATAGTTGCCGTAGAGCATCTTCAGGATCGAGCTTTTTCCCGCGCCCGACTGGCCGCCAAGCACGGCGCATTCGCCGGCGCGGATCGAGAAGGAAACGCCCGCCACCACCGGCAGCGTGACGCCGTCGCGCAGATGCATGGTGAAGCTCTTTGCGACATCGGAGACAACGAGAGGTGTTGGCATCAGAAAGTCCTCCAATCGTCATTCGTTGGCGGGACAGCACCCCCCTCTGCCTTGCCAGGCATCTCCCCCTCAAGGGGGGAGATTGGCTGTCCCATTCGGTTTCGCCACTCACCTGCGTTGCAGAACGAGCGGGGCGTGAAAGCTGCCGATCTCCCCCCTTGAGGGGGAGATGGCCGGCAGGCCAGAGGGGGGTGACTTGGCGCCATCATCACACCTGCAAAATCGAAGAAACAAGCAACTGCGTATAAGGCGCGCGCGGGTCGTCGAGGACGCGGTCGGTGAGGCCGCTTTCGACGACGCGGCCGTCCTTCATCACCATCATGCGCTGCGACAAGAGCCGCGCCACGGCGAGGTCATGGGTGACGACGATCGCCGCGAGGCCGAGGTCGGTGACCAGTCCGCGCAACAGATCGAGCAGGCGCGCCTGCACCGAGACGTCGAGGCCGCCGGTCGGCTCGTCCATGAATACCAGGCGCGGTCCCGTCACCAGGTTGCGGGCGATCTGCAGGCGCTGGCGCATGCCTCCGGAAAAGGCGCGAGGTTCGTCGTCGATGCGGTCCTCGTCGATCTCGACACGCGACAGCCAGTCGACGGCGGTGGCGCGGATCTTGCCGTAGTGGCGGTCGCCGACCGCCATCAACCGCTCGCCGACATTGGCGCCGGCCGATACCGTCATGCGCAGTCCGTCGGCCGGGTTCTGATGGACAAAGCCCCAGTCGGTGCGCATCAGGAAGCGGCGCTCAGCCTCGCTCATGCGGTAGAGCTCACGCCACTGGCCATCGCGCATGCGGTAGCTTGCCGTGCCGGAAGAGGGCAGCAGCCGCGTCGACAGGCAGTTGAGCAGCGTCGTCTTGCCGGAGCCGGACTCGCCGACCACCGCCAGCACCTCGCCCGGCCAGAGATCGAAGCTGATAGTCTCGCAGCCGATGCGCGAGCCGTAGAATTTGGAAAGTGCTGCGACGCGCAGCAGCGGTTCGTCGGTCATTTTGCCTCCTTACCCTCCCCCTTGTGGGGAGGGTCGGCGCGCAGCGCCGGGGTGGGGGTTGAGAGGAATTCGCCATCACCCCCACCCGCGCCTTCGGCGCGACCTCCCCACAAGGGGGAGGTAGGATCGGCGCGCCGCTTTTCGCAGTGGTCGGTGTCCGAGCAGACGAACATGTGGCCGCCATGGTCATCGAGGATGACCTCGTCGAGATAGACGTTCTCGGCGCCGCAGAGCGCGCAGGGCTGGTCGAAGGTCTGCACCTCGAACGGATGGTCCTCGAAATCGAGGCTGACGACGTCGGTGAAGGGCGGCACCGCATAGATGCGCTTCTCGCGACCGGCGCCGAACAGCTGCAGGGCCGGCGAGCGGTGCATCTTCGGATTGTCGAATTTCGGCGTCGGGGAAGGGTCCATCACATAGCGGCCCTCGACCTTGACCGGATAGGCGTAGGTGGTGGCGATGCGGCCGTGCCTGGCGATGTCCTCATAGAGCTTGACATGCATGAGGCCGTATTCCTCCAGCGCATGCATCTTGCGCGTCTCGGTCTCGCGCGGCTCGAGGAAGCGCAGCGGCTCGGGGATCGGCACCTGGAAGACCAGCACCTGGCCGGCATCGAGCGGATGCTCCGGGATGCGGTGGCGGGTCTGGATGATGGTGGCGCTGGCGGTATCGGTCGTCACCGCGACGTCGGCGACCTTCTTGAAGAAGGCGCGGATCGAGACGGCATTCGTGGTGTCGTCGGCGCCCTGGTCGATGACCTTGAGCACATCATCGGGGCCGATGATCGAGGCGGTGACCTGCACGCCGCCGGTGCCCCAGCCGTAGGGCATCGGCATCTCGCGCGAGGCGAAGGGCACCTGATAGCCGGGAATGGCGATGCCTTTCAAAATGGCGCGGCGGATCATCCGCTTGGTCTGTTCGTCGAGATAGGCGAAGTTGTAAGTGGCGATGTCGGTCATGACGATCACATCCGCTTCGTGCTAAGGATTTGGCACCCAAGACGCGGGAGCATGCCCACATGGACTCTACCGGTTGGTTGCATCTTGGCGCGCTTTTGCTGGTCTTCGCCGGCGTCGCGGCCTTCGCGCTTCGGAAAATGTTTCTCCCCGCGCCAAAGGAGCCTCCGCACGGCGAGACCGTTGCCGGCACCAGTGGCTCCGGCGCCGGCGGTTATGGCGGCGGCTCGTTCGATGCCGGCAGCGGGCATTCCGGTAGCGGACACTAAAATCATTCCGCCGCCTCCCGCTTTTCCTCGGCGGACTTATCCTCATGTTCGCGCGCCTCGTATTCGGCGCGCATGCGGCGCACGAGATCCAGCTCGGCCTGGAAGTCGACATAGTGCGGCAGCTTCAGATGCTCGACGAAGCCG
Source organism: Mesorhizobium captivum (assembly GCF_033977165.1). Classification (NCBI taxonomy): domain Bacteria; kingdom Pseudomonadati; phylum Pseudomonadota; class Alphaproteobacteria; order Hyphomicrobiales; family Phyllobacteriaceae; genus Mesorhizobium; species Mesorhizobium captivum. Next base: position 96,393 of record NZ_JAVIJB010000025.1, on the reverse strand, counting down.
GTCGCCTGCACATTGTCGGAATGCGAGATGACGAACTCTTCGTCTTGTGCTGCGGCAATCACATCCTCGCCGAGCTCGCTCGCGCGCAGCGCCCGGTCGCACAGCGCCATGGCCATCGCCTTGCGCTCGCTCTGGCCGAAGACAAGGCCGTAGCCGCGGGTGAATTGCGGCGGCGCCTTGGCCGATCCCTTGAACTGGTTGACCATCTGGCATTCGGTGACGCGGATCGAGCCAAGCGGCACGGCGAAAGGCAGTTCCGGCACGTCCAGCTCCAACTCGACCTCGCCAATGCGGATCTCGCCCACGAAGGGATGGTTGCGGGCGTAGCCGCGCTGCGTCGAATAGCCGAGCGCCAGGAGAAAACCCTCGTCGCCGCGCGACAGCGCCTGCAGGCGGATGTCACGCGCCATCGGGAATTGCAGCGGCTCGCGCGTGATGTCGCCGGGGATATGGTCAAGCGGCATGTCGCCGTCGGCTTCGATCAGCCCTTCATGGGCGAGGATCGAGGAGACGCGCGGCATGACTTCCGCCTCGGTCGGACGCTGCGCGGGCGCCTCGACTTCGGCGCCGGCGGCAAGCTCCGGGTCAAGCAGGCGGTGGGTGTAGTCGAAGGTCGGGCCGAGCACCTGGCCGCCGGGCAGGTCCTTGTAGGTGGCCGACACGCGCCGCTCGACCTGCATGGCGCCTGTATCGACCGGGCTGGTGTAGCCGAAGCGCGGCAGCGTGGTGCGGTAGGCGCGCACCAGGAAGATCGCCTCGATCATGTCGCCGCGCGCCTGGACGACGGCAAGCGCCGCCAACTCGCGGTCGTAGAGCGAGCCTTCGCTCATCACGCGGTCGACGCCGAGCGCCAGCTGCTCGACGATCTGGTCGAGGCGCAGCGCCGGCACCGAGCGGTCGCCGCGGCGGCGGTCGGCCAGCAGGCGGTGGGCATTGGCAATTGCGGCTTCGCCGCCTTTCACCGCGACATACATGTCATGCCTCCATCGTCTTGATGCGGGTGGTGCGCGGCAGGCAGGCGAGGCTGCCGCGTGCCGCCAGGATGATGTCGACGCCGCGCGGAAAACGCTGGTTGTTCTGCTTCCACTGCTCGACGAAATGGCGCGGCATGCCTGTCGGAGCGATCATAGACGTCTTCTCGATGCCTGGTCCTTCGAGTAGCAGCGACGGACCCGAAGCAAGGTCATCGACCAAAAGGATGAGCGTCGTCGAGCGGTTGGGATATTCCTGCGTGCCCTGCGAAAAGCCGTCGAGCGCCGCCATTTCCGCCGGGTTGGCGACCAAAGCGAAATGCGCGTCGGCCGGCGTGTTGGCCAAGGGCGCGCCGGTGTGGAAGCCGAGCCAGGCCTTGACCGGGGCCTCCGCCTGCAGCCGCGGATCGAGCCAGACCGGCGTGTCGTTGTCGCAGAGCGAAAGCGCCACGGCGCCGGCGGTCGCCGACAGCGGCGCCGGCGGATGGGCGAGCGGCGGCAGCGCCTGGACGCTGCCGGGGCGAGCCATCGCATCCATGATGGCGCGGAACACGACTTGAGCGTTGAAGACGGGATCGGCGAAGCCGCCCTCGATCGATTGCGTGGCGATATCCATCAGTCCTCTCCGCGCACCATGGTGAAGAAATCCACTTTCGTGGCCGCCGTCTCGACGCGCCGCTTCTCGCGCGCCTCTTCGAGTGCTGTCCGCAACGGCGTGACGAGCTTCGTTTCGACCGCTTCGCGGTGAGCCGGGTCCTGCCAGAGCGCATCGGCGATTGCGGCGAGCCTGGCTTTGGCCTTGTCGCGGCCGAGCGCGTAGGAATGGCCGACCTGTCCGGCGGGCAGCCGCACGGTGGCGCGGGTGACGGTCGCCTCGCCGACATTGAAGGGCGCGCCGCCGCCGCCGATCCGGCCGCGCACCGTCACCAGCCCGGTTTCGGGGCCGCGCAGCAGTTCGGCCTCGGAGGGCAGGCCTGAGCTGTCCCACAGACGCGTGATTTCATCGGCCGCCGCATGCGCCAGCGTCGCCATCATAGCCTTCCGCTCGGCCTGCTCGCGCGCTTCCTGTCCTCGCATCGCTTCACTCCTCGCATGAAGATGATTTGTCTATTGATATAGACAACTATACAAATTATACTCATCATCTAGCGAGAGTCCATGACGGGTGGATGACAAAGGGGCGTAAAAGTTTGGGGGCGGGGAGATGATCGGAATTGCGAGCAGCATAGAAAGGCGCAGCGGCGTGTCGCTGTGGCGCCAGATCGCCGACAGGATATTACAGGGGATCGCGAGCGGCGATTTCGCCGAAAATGCGGCGCTGCCGCCCGAGGTTGTGTTGGCGGAACGCTACGGCGTCAACCGCCACACGGTGCGCAGCGCTATTGCTGCACTCGTGCAGGAAGGCGTGCTGAGGGCCGAGCAGGGGCGCGGCACCTTCGTTTTGTCGCGCAAGCGCCTGTCCTATCCGATCGGCGCCCGCACACGCTTTTCGACCGGGCTGCAGAGCCAGACGACCGAGCGCCACATCGCTCTGCTGTCGTCCTCGACCGAGCCGGCCAACCGGCGCATCGCCGAGGCGCTCGGCATTGCCAGGGGAGCGGCCGTGATCCGTCTGGAAACGCGCGGCGAGGCCGACGGGCATCCGGTGTCGCGCGCGACGACCTGGTTCGATGCAAAGCGTTTCGCCGGCATCGAGGCCGCGATGGCGGAGACGGGATCGATCACCGCCTCGCTCAAGCGCTTCGGCATCAACGACTATCTGAGGCACTCAACGGTGCTGTCGGCGCGTCACGCCGACGCCGACGACCTCGCCGCACTTGATTTGCAACCGGGCGCCATCGTGCTGGTGACCGTCGCCGTCAACGTCACGCTGGATGGCCAGCCGATCCAGTTCGCGGAGTCGCGATTTCCGGCGGAACGGGTGGAGCTCAGGCTGTCGGCCAGCGATTAGTCGCGTCTTACCCGACCTCAATAACCGCCTTGATCAGCCCCGACTTCTCATGCGCCCATCGCGCGAGATCGCGCGGCGTTCCGGCAAGCGTCGTGCGGTGGGTGACGAGTTTCCCGAGCGGCACCGCACCGTTGCGGATCGAGGCGGCGACGTGGTCGAAATCGGCATGGAGCGCATTGCGACTGCCGACCAGCGTCATCTCGCGCTTGTGGAATTCAGGATCGGAGAAAGTGATATCGTCCTTGACGACGCTGACCAGCACCAGCGTGCCGCCATGCGCGACATGGGCGAAGGCAGATTGCACCGACTGCGTGTTGCCGGTGGCGTCGAAGACCAGGTCGAAGCCTTCGCCGCTCGTCGCCTCCCGTACCAGGTCGGTGGCTGGTGCTTTCGAACCGTCGAGCGCGGCAAAGCCGAGCTCGCCTTCGGCGAAATTAAGCCGCTCGGTGCTCATGTCGAGCAGGCTGACGTCGAACCCGGCAATGCGCGCGAAGATCGCTGTACCAATGCCGATCGGCCCGGCGCCGATGACCAGCGTGCGGGAGCCCTGCACGGCGAGCGAGCGTCGCACGGCATGCGCGCCGATCGCCAGGAATTCGACCGCAGCCGCATCGGCCAGCGAGAGGCCGTTTGCCGGATAAAGATTTTGCGCCGGCACCAGGATCTCGTCGCACATGGCGCCGTCGCGGTGTACGCCAAGCACCTCGATCCTGACGCAGCAGTTGGGCTTGCCGTGCCGGCAGGCGATGCATTTGCCGCAGGCGAGATAGGGGTTGATGATCACCGGCTCGCCGACGGGAAGGCCGACGCCTTCGCCCCTCTCTACGACCGTGCCCGAGACCTCATGGCCCATGATGCGCGGATAGGCAAGGAACGGGTGCTTGCCCTCGAAGATGTGGTAGTCGGTGCCGCAGATGCCGACATGGCTGACAGCGACCCGCGCCCAGCCGGGCGGCGGCGCGCCGGGCGCCGCGCGGTCTTCGAGAACAAGGTCGCCAGGCGAGCGGCAAACGACGGCTTTCATGCGCTAATCCAGTATTTGTAAGGAGCGCCGGCCTCGGTCGATCGGGGCCGGCGCGTCATTCATGGTTATTTGCCGCGACGGCGCAGGCCGTCGAAGTAGACGATGACAATGATCAGCACGCCGGTGATGATGCGCTGCCAGAAGGCATTGACGTTGAGCAGGTTGGCGCCGTTGTTGATGGTGGCCAGAATGAAAGCGCCAAGCAGCGGTCCGTGCACGGAGCCGACCGCGCCGAACAGCGAGGTGCCGCCGATCACCGACGAGGCAATCGCCTGCAGTTCCCAACCCTCGGCCTGCGTCGGATTGCCGATGCCGATGCGCGAGGCCAGCAGCACGCCAACGAAAGCCGCGCAGAGACCCGATAGCGTATAGGCCATATAGATGGTGCGCTGGACATTGACGCCCGACAGGCGCGAGGCCTCGGCGTTGGAGCCGACCGAGAACAGATATCGGCCCCAACGGCTGTGATGCAGGAAGACATAGGCGGGGATGCCGACCAGGATCACCATCCAGAACAGGTTGGGGATGCCGACGAAGGAACCGCGCGAGAACTCCTGGAAGGCGTCGTTGTTGATCGAGATCGAATTGCCGTTGGTCATCAGCAGGCCGATGCCGCGCAACGAGGTTAGCGTCGCCAACGTGATGATGAAGGGCGGCAGGCCCATCTTGACGATGCCAAAGCCATGGAACAGGCCGATGGCGACGCCCACAAGCAAGGTGATGAGGATGGCGGCGAAGACCGGCACTCCGGCATTGATCAGCATCGCCGTGGTTACGGTGCAGAAGCCGACAACCGCGCCGACCGAAAGGTCGATGCCGCCGGTGATGATGACGAAGGTCTGACCGACCGCGAGGATGGCGATCATCGAACCCTGGCGGAGCAGGTTCGAGATGTTGTTGGCCGAGGCGAAGCTTGGCGTCGCCACCGACAGGATGATCCACAAGAGAACCAGCAGCGCCAGCAGTGTCAGCCCGAACAGGGCGTTGTAATTGCGCTTGGGTTTTTCGGCAGGGATCGCCTCGGTGCTCATTTTTGTCCTCCCGTCTTTTCTTGTTTCTCGGCCAGTGCCTGGCTCAAAATGTCCTCGTGGCTTGCAGTGTGGAAACCATGCGTGGCGACCAGCTTGCCGCGCCGGAACACGTGCAGCGTGTCGGCGAGCTCATAGACTTCCGGCAGATAGGACGAGATCAGGATGATGCCGGCGCCCTTGGACAGAAGCGTCGAGAACAGGCGGTAGATCTCGGCCTTGGTGCCGACATCGACGCCGACCGTCGGCTCGTCGAAGATGAACAGCTTGGCGCCGTGCGCCAGCCATTTGCCGATGACGATCTTCTGCTGGTTGCCGCCGGACAGGCTGGAGGCCAGCGCATGGCGCGTCGGCGTCTTGATGCGCAGATCGGCGATCTGGCGGTCGGCCTCGGCCTTCTCGCGTGAGCCGGAGATCAGAAGATTGCTCGAAATGCGCTTGTAGATCGGCAGGTTGAGGTTCATGCTGACCGGCAGGTTGAGGCAAAGGCCCTGGTCGCGGCGGCTTTCCGGCGCCAGCGCCATACCGAGCCTTATAGCGTCATGCTCGGAATTGACCTGCACCTCCTTGCCTTGCCAAAAAATCTGGCCGGCCGACTTTCTGTGACGGCCGTAGAGCGTGGTGACGAACTCGCTGCGGCCGGCGCCGATCAGGCCGTAAAGGCCGACGATCTCGCCGGCGCGGACGGTCACCGAAACGTTCTCAAAACCTTTGCCGGAGAGGCTCCGCGTCTCCACGATCGTCGCGCCCGGCGTGAAATGCTCCTTGTGATAGATCTGCTCAATCGAGCGGTTGATCATCAGCTTGACCAGTTCCGGCTCATTGGTCTCGGCGATGTTGCGGGTGCCGACGAGGGTGCCGTCGCGCAGCACCGAAACGCGGTCGGCAAGCTCGAACACCTCCTCCATGCGGTGGCTGATGTAGATGATGGTGACACCTTCGCCCTTCAGCCGGCGGATCAGCTTGAACAGCTGGTCGGCTTCCTTGCGGGTGAGGTAGGCAGTCGGTTCGTCGAAGATCAGGAATTTGGTGCCGCGCACCGTGGCGCGGGCGGCGGCGATCAGTTGCTGCTGGCCGATGGTGAGGTCGCCGAGCATGACATGCGCCGGCAGGTCGAAACCGAGATCGTCGATGATCTTCTGCGCGTCCTTGACCATGGCGCGTTGCTGCAGGATGCCGAAGCGGGACTCTTCCTCGCCGAGGAACATGTTGGCGGCGACGGTAAGGTGGCGGCAGAGCACGACCTCCTGGTGGACGGCATTGATGCCGAGCGCCATCGCTTCATGCGGCGTGGCCAGCGCCTCGGGCTTGCCTTCCCAGATCACCTCGCCGGAGGTGCGCGGCATGACGCCGGTCAAAAGTTTGATGAGCGTCGATTTGCCGGCGCCGTTCTCGCCCACGATGGCGTGGATCTCGGCTGCCTTGAAGGCAAGGTCCACCGGCTTCAGCGCATGCGTGCCGGGATAGCGCTTTTCGAGCCCTTTGAGTTCCAGGATCGTCCGGCCGGGCTCCAGCGTTGGTGCGGGGTGCAGTTCCTGCGCCGTCGACGTCATGACAATCCTCCCAGACTGATCTCAACCGTTGGGGTACGCAGCGATGCGTCTTGATCGCGCATCTTGTTGGCGGAGCCTAAAGCTAGTTTACGCAATTCCGTACGGAAAACCGCTACACACTTTTCCTGGAATTGCGCAGGGCAAGCCGACGAATTTCCAAACCGCTTGCGGTGGATGTTTCCGGGGCGGTGAGGCCCCGGAAACGATTGTCGCGATGCCGCTCAGTTAAGCTTCGGGTTGAGCAGCGCGTCGATCTTCGGATCCTTCATGTTGTCCTTGGTGACGAGGTTGGCGCCGGTGTCGACATTGGCCTCGACCTTCTCGCCCTTCGAGGCGGCTAAAGCGGTCTTGATGCCGTCGTAACCCATCCGGTACGGATCCTGGACGACGAGGCCGGAGATGACGCCGTCGTTGAGGAACTTGATCAGCTTTTCGTCACTGTCGAAGCCGATCAGCCCGACCTTGCCGGCAAGGCTGTTCTCGGCGATCGCCTGGCCGACGCCTTGCGCCATGATCAGGTTGGAGGCGAAGATGCCCTTCAGATCCGGATTGGCGGTGATCAGGTCGGTGGCGATGTTGAGGCCGGTTGTGGCCTGGCCATCGGCATATTTGTCGGCGATCAGTTCGAGGCCGGGATATTTCGCCTTGAGCTGTTCCTTGAAGCCTTGCGCGCGCTGCTCGAGCGAGCCGGCGCCGGGCAGCGCGGTGATCAGCGCAACCTTGCCTTCGACCTTGCCGCCGTTGGCGGCGCCGATCGCTGCGGCAAGACCGTCAGCCGCAACGCGGCCGCCCTGGACGTTGTCGGTGGTCAGGAACGAGGTGAAGGCCTTGGAGTCGGCACCGGAGTCGATGCCGATGACCTTGACCTTGGACGCGGCCTCGTCGATCGGCTTGCCGAGCGCCTTGGCTTCGGTCGGTGCGATAACGACGGCGGCCGGATTGCCGGCGACGGCATTCTCGAGGATCGAGATCTGGCCGTTGACGTCGGTCTCGGCCTGGGCGCCAAGCTCCGGCACGTTGATGCCGAGATCCTTGCCGGCCTTGCGGGCGCCGGCCAGCACGATCTGCCAGTAGAAGGACGTGGTGTCCTTGACGATGATCGGGATGGTTACGTCGGCCGCCGAGGCAGGTGCGGAATGCATTGCACCGGCCAGCATTGAGGCAGCGGCTAAAGCCACGAAAGCGCGGCGGTTGAGAAGGCTGGTCACGAATTTCATTAGGTTCCTCCCTAAGTCGCCTGGTGAAGGTTGCGGAAGCTCCATCTGGATAGGCGCGAGCCAAACAGAACTTTATCAATAAAAAACAGATACCGCATTTTGATAGTGCATCAGTCCGGCCGATGCAAGCGGTGTCTGGTGCCGTTTGCGTGATACCGGGCGAGGTATGATCGGCTCTGCCGGTTCCTCACTGGCCGCACCCGGATGCTTCCGTTCCTCCTTTCCAAAATGGAACACAGATTCCATATATCTGTCAATATGGAATATTCATTCCCTTATGGAAGTCGCATGATTGTGAAGCTCGGTACTGCCGACATAGCCGGCGGGCCGACCAACAGCATCTCAGCCGAGCTGCTGAACGATCGTGTAAGGATCGTATTTGGCGAACTCAGCCGCTGGCACCTCGATGTCGAGAAGTTCGAGATTGCGCGTCAGATTGGCGGGCTTGGCCGTGCCGGTCAGCACCGAGGCGACGACCGGCTCATGCAGCGGGAACTGAAATGCGGCGGCGGCCAGCGGATAGCCGCCTTCTCCGGCGATCCTTTCCATCGCGCCGACCCTGTCGAGAATATCCTTGCTCGCCGGCAGATAATCGAAATGCGCGCCGTGCACCGGGCCCGTCGCCAATATGCCCGAGTTGAAGACACCGCCGATGATCAGCGATGTCTGCCGCTCGCGGCAGAGCGGCAGCAGTTCGGCCTCGGCGCTGCGGTCGAGCAGCGAATAGCGGCTGGCGAGCAGGATGCAGTCGAGCGGCGCGCGGCGGAGCACGTCGAGGCAGATTTGCACCTCGTTGACGCCGAGGCCGTAGGCCGAGATCGTACCGGATGACTTCAGTTCTTCCAGCGCCTTCAGTCCGCCATCCATGAGCTGGCGGAAATGGATTTTCGTCGCCTCGACGCCATGCGTGTAGACGCCGATGTCGTGGACGAACAGGATGTCTATTCTGTTGAGGCCGAGCCGCGCGTAGGAAAACTCCACCGAGCGCATGATGCCGTCGTAGGAATAGTCGTAGTCGAGCGCGAAGGGCAGCGGATCGACATAGGAGTGATCGGGAACCTGGTTCTCCAGCACCGGCCGGAACAGGCGCCCGACCTTGGTCGAGAGCACGTAAGACGAGCGCGGCTTCTCGCGCAGGAAGTCGCCGGTCCGGCGCTCTGACAGGCCGAAGCCGTAGAAGGGCGCGGTGTCGAAATAGCGCAGGCCGCCATCCCAGGCCGTCTGCAGCGTTTCCATCGCGGGCTCGCGCGGACAGGCGCGATAAAGCCCGCCGATCGCTGCGCCGCCGAAGCTGATTTCAGTCACTTCGAGCGCAGTCGTGCCGATCCGGCGTTTGTTCATCAAAGCCTCCCCTTGCCGTTCGCCCGGCCGATGTTTTGAAATACTTAGAGCGTCGCGCCGAGGTGCCAGGGCACGAACTCGTTATCGCCGTAGCCGAACGCCTCGCTCTTGGTCTTGCGGCCGGACGCCGTCTCGATGATCAGCTCGAAGATCTCGCGGCCCATGCCGGCTATGGTCTTCTCGCCCGAGGCGATGACGCCGCAATTGACATCCATGTCCTCCTCCATCTGGTGGTACATGGTCGAGTTGGTGGCGACCTTGATCGACGGCGTCGGCCGGCAGCCGAAGCAGGAGCCGCGGCCGGTGGTAAAGACGATGACGTTGGCGCCGCCGGCGACCTGGCCAGTGGCCGAAACCGGGTCATAGCCAGGCGTGTCCATGAACACCAGGCCGCTGCCGCTGACCTTCTCGGCATAGCCGAAGACGCCGTTGAGCGACGTCTGGCCACCCTTCGCTACCGCGCCCAGCGACTTCTCGAGGATAGTGGTCAGGCCGCCGCGCTTGTTGCCGGGAGAGGGGTTGTTGTCGATCGAGGCGCCGTGCTTGGCGACATGGTCTTCCCACCACTTCACGTAGCTGTCGAGCTTGGCGGCGATTTCGGGCGAGGCGGCGCGGTAGGCGAGCAGATGCTCGGCGCCGTAAATCTCGGTGGTCTCGGACAGGATGCCGATGCCGCCGACGCCGGCGAGGATGTCGACCGCGGCGCCAAGCGCCGGGTTGGCGGTGATGCCGGACATGCCGTCCGAGCCGCCGCACTGCAGGCCGACGACGATCTCGCTGACCGGGATCGGCTCGCGCTGCAATTGGCCCACTTCCTCGGCGATCTCCGCCAGCACGCCCATCGCCTTCTCGACGGATTTGCGCGAGCCGCCAGCTTCCTGGATATTGAAGTGGCGTTTTCCCGCCGCGACGCCTTTCTGGCCGTACAGCGTGAGCTGGTTGACCTCGCAGCCCAGCCCCACCATCAGCACGCCGCCGAAATTCGGATGGCGCGCATAGCCGGCGAGCGTGCGATGCAGCACCATCATGCCGTCGCCGGTGGCGCTCATGCCGCAACCCTGGCCGTGAACGATCGGCACGAAGCCGTCGATGCCGGGATATTTGGGCAGCAGCACACGGTTGGCCTCGTCGGCGATGGCATGGCAGACGGTGGACGAGCAATTGACGCTGGCTACGATGCCGACGAAGTTGCGGGTTCCCGCGCGGCCGTCGGCGCGGCGATAGCCCATGAAGGTGCGCTTGCGGTCGGCCTCGGTGGCATGCTCGGCCTCGCTCGGCGGCACCACCGGCAAGCGTCCGCTCTCGAACACCAGATTGTGCGAGTGGACATGCTCGCCCGGCGCGATGTCCTGCGTTGCGCGGCCGATTGCCTGGGCATATTTCACCACCGCTTCGCCCGCCGCGATCGGCTTGATCGCCACCTTGTGGCCGGGGTCGATCGCTGCCACGGCAGCCGCGCCGCCGGGCAAGGCCGTGCCGATCTCGATGCGGCCATTGGCGACCGCGACATTGTCGGCGGGGGAAAGAAGAATGGTGTTTGCGGCGTTCACGGGCGGCTGTCCTGGGTAAACCTGGGAGTGTGGGCGGATTGACATGCGCCCGTTTGAGGATAATGTCTTTTATCGTGAAAAAACATTTTTGCGTCAATTGTTTTTTCAGCGCGTGCCGCGCGCCCTTTGGGCGTGTGGCAAAGCCGACGAAATCCGATTCCGCATTTCGCGGGCTTGCGCTAGGAACACCGATCATATCGCGCTTCCGGCGGACCGCCGCAAGCGTTGGGGATACGGGGCATGTCGAAGAGCAACAACGTCTACAAGGACGCCTTCAACCGCGGCTTGCGGCTGCTCGATGAAACCAGGAGCCTGCCGTCGGAGCCGGAGCTTGGGACGCTGCTCGGCGTCAGCCGCACCACGGTGCGCAGCATCCTTTCGCGCATGGAGGAGACCGGGCTGATTGCCTGGAACAAGCGCAACAAGACGGTGCTGCGGGCGCCGAAGCCGGAAGATTTCTTTCCCGAAGAGGAGACCGATTCGCTGGCCGAGATCATCGAGCGCTCCTTCATGCGCCGGCTGCTTGCCGAGGGCGCCGAGGCCGGCATGCAGATCAACGAGCTGGAGCTGGCGCGCGAGATCGGCGTCGGCACCACCAGCGTGCGCGAATTCCTGATCCGCTTCTCGCGCTTCGGCCTGATCGAAAAGCGACGCAACAGCCACTGGGTGCTGAAGGGCTTCACCCGCGCTTTCGCGCTGGAGCTGACCGAAATCCGCGAAATGTTCGAGCTGCGCTCGGCTGCCGCTTTCGTCGCGCTGCCGGAAGAGAGCGCGGTCTGGGCCGATCTCGACAGGCTGGAGGAGGAGCACCGCCAACTGGCCGGCGAGATCGCCACCCGCTTCAACGAATTCTCCGAGCTCGACGAGCGCTTCCACCGGCTGATCCACCGCGCCTCGCACAACCGCTTCATCGTCGATTTCTACGATGTGATCGCGATGATCTTCCATTACCATTACCAGTGGAACAAGGCGCAGGAACGTGAGCGCAACGAGGTCGCGGTCCAGGAGCATCTGGCCTATATCGCGGCGCTGAAATCGCGCGATCCCGGCAAGGTGGATGCCGCTTGCCGAAAGCATCTAAAGTCGGCGCGCCAGACGCTGCTGAGCTCCATTCCGGAAGGACGGCAGGTACAGCCTGCCTGATGCAGCACATCGCGCCGCGTTGCCGCAGGATGGTTTTGCCGATTTTCCGGTTGCTGCCCCCATGCTAGGGTCGGTTGAGTTGCTAGAGCAGTTCACCGTTTCACGGAAACGCCGAACTGCTCTAACTATTTGTTTCTACGCAGTTCCAGACGGAAAACCGTTACACACTTTTCCTGGAATTGCTTTAGGAAGAGGCAGGTCTTTGAAAATCCGGCTGAGGCGATGGAGCATGCCGGCCGCGTTCGTCGCGGCCCTGCTGCTGTTGCTCCAGTCGACGCTCGGCGCCTTTGCCTTCGGCGCGCCTTCGCAGCTCGATGCCTTCGGCAACGTCATCTGCACGCATGAAGGGGCGGTCAAGCTTCCAGGCGGCGATCCGCCTCAGCAGCATATGCCGGCCTGCTGCTCGCTTGGCTGCAGCATGGTGTCGCCGGCGCATATGCCGCCGCAAGATGCCGGCGCGTTAGCCAGAACACTCGTTTTCGAGGCGGTCGCTTTCCGGCTTCCCGCCTTCCGGCATCTCGATTTCGCCCGCGACCGCTCGCCGGCCAATCCACGAGCGCCGCCGGCTACGGTCTGACGCCACGACCCGCGGAACCTTTCGCGGGCGCATTCATCCAAGTTCAGACTGCCAAGTTCAGACTGCTCGCGACCGGATGACGGCGCGACCTCATAGCCATGGAGCAACCATGTCCAATTTTCTTCCTGCAGCGCGTGCGCACGCTCATCACGGCATGCCTTCACGCAGCTTCGAACACTTGAGTCTTGCCGTGTTCGTCCTCCTTCTCCTCTTAGCCTGCGTTCCCGGCGCCCTGGCGCATGAATTCAAGGCCGGCGACCTGGAAATCGGGCACCCGTGGTCGCGCGCGACGCCGCCCGGCGCCAAGGTGGCCGGCGGCTATTTCACGGTGACGAACAAGGGCAACTCGCCCGACCGGCTGCTGTCGATTTCCTCCGACATTTCGGACACGGCCGGGGTGCATGAAATGGGCGTCAAGGACGGCGTCATGACCATGCGATCGGTCAATGGCGGGCTGGAAATTCCTGCGGGCGGCAAGGTCGAGCTGAAGGCGGGCGGCTATCACGTGATGTTCGTCGGCCTGAAGCGGCAGCCCAAGCAGGGCGAGAAATTCCCGGCCACTTTGACCTTCGAGAAGGCCGGCAGCGTCACCGTCGAGTTCGCCGTCGAAGGCATGGGCGAAATGGGCGGCATGGACGATCACGCCGAGTGAATCCGCCATCCGCCAATTCGAAATCAGAGGGACAATTCATGAAAAAGTATCTTTTGGCGGCGGGCGCGCTTTGCGCGCTTGGCACCAATGCCGCGCTCGCCCACATCACGCTCGAAACCCAGGAAGCGGCCGTCGGCTCGACCTACAAGGCAATCTTACGCGTACCGCATGGCTGTGAAGGCAAGGCGACGACAGCGGTGCGGGTGCAGATCCCGGAAAGCGTCATCTCGGTAAAGCCGATGCCGAAGCCCGGCTGGACGCTGCAGACCAAGAAGGGCAGATACGAAAAGTCGTACCAGCTCTATGGCGAGACGCTGACCACCGGCGTCAAGGAGGTCGACTGGAGCGGCGGCAATTTGCCTGACGACTTCTATGACGAGTTCGTCTTCCGCGCTTCGCTCGCGGCCGATCTGCCGGCCGGCCAGATGCTCTATTTCCCGGTGGTGCAGGAATGCGGCGATGCCGCCGCTCGCTGGATCGAAATTCCGGCGGCAGGCCAGGATGAGGACGCGCTGGAAGATCCGGCGCCCGGCATCAAATTGCTGCCGAAGAAATGATCTCTTGATGGCGCGACCCATTCGGGCGCGCCATCGCTTCTCGAAAGACCGCATGAACGCAGCAATTTTCCCCGCCCGCCTGAGTGGCACCCGCATCAGCCCTGTCACCAGCGGCCTGGTGGCGGCCTTCGTGCTGATCGCGCTGCTGGTCTTGCCTTGCCGCGCCTTCGCGCATGCGGCCCTGGTCGCAACCGATCCGGCCGATGGCACGATGTTGGTGCAGAGCCCTGCGCATTTCTCGCTGACCTTCAGCGAGCCGGTCTCGCCATTGGTCCTCACTCTCGTGCGGCCGGACGGCACGCGGCTTGCGCTGACCTCCTTCCGTCTCACCGACCGGACCGTCGAGATCGATAATCCCGAGACGCTCAAATCCGGCATGCATGTGCTGAGCTGGCGGGTTATTTCGGAGGACGGCCATCCGGTCGGCGGTTCGGCGCTGTTTTCCGTCGGCGCGCCAAGTGCGGCGCCCGTCGCCGGTGAAACCGTCGACTGGTCGCTGCGCACGACGATCTGGATCGGCAAGTTCTTGCTCTATGCCGGCCTCTTTCTCGGCGTCGGCGGCGCCTTCTCTCTCGCCTGGCTCGTCGAATACCGCCGCTGCGGCCGGCGCTTCGTCATTGGCGCTCTGCTCTTCGGGCTGGCCGCTGCCCCGTTTTCGCTTGGCTTGCAGGGACTGGACTCGCTCGGCGCGCCGCTCGCCCGGTTCGCGACGCCGGTCGTCTGGCAGACAGCGCTTGAGACGAGCTTCAGTTGGACCGTGCTGGTTGGCTTGATCGCGCTTGGGCTGGCATTGCTGTCCCTTGTCGCACCGGGCGCTTCTCGCAAGCTGCTTGCGCTGGCAGGGCTTGTCGGCGTGGGCTTAGCGCTCGCCGCCTGCGGACATGCAAGTGCGGCCGAGCCGCAATGGCTGATGCGGCCTTTGGTGTTCCTGCACGGCACAGCCATTGCCTTCTGGACCGGCGCGCTGGCGCCGCTCGGCCTCGTTTTGCGACACCAGCCGGCTGAAGCGAAGGTTTTCCTGCGCCGGTTCTCGCGCGCGATCTTGCCCGTCGTTGCCGTGCTTGCCGCAAGCGGCATTGTGCTGGCGGTCATCCAGGTGCAGGAGCCGGCAGCGCTGATCAACACCGCCTATGGCCGCCTGCTGCTGCTGAAGCTCGCCCTGCTGCTGTTCCTGTTCACGCTGGGCTCCGTCAACCGCTGGACGCTGACCGCGCCGGCCGAGGCGGGCGACACGGAAGTGCAGCGGCGGCTGGTGCGTTCGATCGGCATCGAGACGCTGATCGTGCTCGCCATCTTCGGCGTCGCCGCCGGCTGGCGCTTCACGCCACCGCCACGCGCGCTGGCGATCGCCGCCGCGCAACCGGTATCGGTCCATATCCATACGCTGCAGGCGATGGCCGATCTCAGCATCACGCCCGGCCATGCAGGACAGGTCGTGGCTTCAATCGTCGTGATGACCGGCGATTTCGGTCCGCTCGATGCCAAGCAGGTGACGCTGGTGCTGTCGAAGCCGGATTCCGGCATCGAACCGATCAAGCGGCCGGCGACCAAGCCGGGCGACGGAACATGGCGCGTCGAGGATCTCGTCATCCCGCTGCCTGGCCGATGGAACGCCCGGCTTGATATCCTGGTTTCGGATTTCGAGGTGGTAAAGATCGAAGCGCCGATTGATATCAGAGCCCAGTGACCTAGACCGAGACACAATTCGGCGAGGCGGTTGACGCCGCAGCGAAGGCTCGTCAATCATCGCCTGCAAATCG
The DNA here is from genome assembly GCF_033977165.1 of Mesorhizobium captivum. Taxonomy (NCBI): domain Bacteria; kingdom Pseudomonadati; phylum Pseudomonadota; class Alphaproteobacteria; order Hyphomicrobiales; family Phyllobacteriaceae; genus Mesorhizobium; species Mesorhizobium captivum. The sequence goes on along the minus strand of NZ_JAVIJB010000025.1, from coordinate 81,069 downwards.
ACGGCCTCAACAAAAGCATTCGAAAGCAGGGAAGAAACGATGGAAAAAGCCGAAATCGGCCTGATCGGCCTTGGCACGATGGGCTCCAACCTGGCGCTCAACATCGCCGAGCATGGACACCGCATCGCCGTCTTCAACCGCACCGCGTCGCGCACCGACGCCTTCGTCGAGAGCGCCGGGCCGCTGAAGGACAGGGTCGTGCCCTGCTACAGCCTGGAGGAACTGGCCGCGGCGATCCGGCCGCCCAGGCCGATCATCATCATGGTGCTGGCCGGCAAGCCGGTCGACGAGCAGATCGCGGCGCTGCGCGGGGTGCTCTCCGACAACGACATCGTCATCGATGCCGGCAATGCCAATTTCCGCGACACGATGCGGCGCTTCTCCGAGCTGTCGGGCTCCGGCCTAACCTTCATCGGCATGGGCGTGTCCGGCGGCGAGGAGGGCGCGCGACATGGCCCGTCGATCATGGTCGGCGGTACGGAAGACTCCTGGAAGCGCGTCGAGAAGGTGCTGACGGCGATCTCCGCCAAGTTCAAGGACGAGCCATGCGCTGCCTGGCTCGGCACCGACGGCGCCGGCCATTTCGTCAAGACGATCCACAACGGCATCGAATATGCCGACATGCAGATGATCGCCGAGATCTACGGCATATTGCGCGACGGCCTCGGCATGGGCCCCAAGGAGATCGGCGCCGTCTTCGCCGACTGGAACAAGGGCCGGCTCAACTCCTACCTGATCGAGATCACCGCCAAGGTTCTGGCCGCCGACGATCCCAAGACCGGCAAGCCGATGGTCGACATCATCCTCGACCGCGCCGGCCAGAAGGGCACCGGCAAATGGTCAGTCATCGAGGCGCAGCAGCTCGGCATTCCGGCGACGGCAATCGAGGCCGCGGTGGCGGCGCGCGTACTGTCGTCGATCAAGGACGAGCGGCAGGCGGCGGAAAAGGCCTATGGCAATATCGGCGTCGAGAAGATTTCCGGCGACAGGGCGACGCTGCTGAAGGATCTGGAACTGGCGCTGTTCGCCGGCAAGATCGGCGCCTACGCGCAAGGCTTCGCGGTGATGAGCGGCGCCTCGAAGGAGTTCAACTGGAACCTGCCGATGCCGACCATCGCCAAGATCTGGCGCGCCGGCTGCATCATCCGCTCGCAGATGCTGGACACGATGGCCGAGGCTTTCGGCGCGGGCGGCGCTTCGACCAACCTGCTGATGGCGCCGGCTTTCATCGCGATGATGAAGGAGGCGCATCCATCGCTGCGGCGCATCGTGGCGAGGGCCTCGGAGGCAGGCTCGCCGGTGCCGGCGCTGTCCTCGGCGCTCGCCTATTTCGACAGCTACCGCCAGGGCCGCGGCACCTCGAACCTCATCCAGGCGCAGCGCGATTTCTTCGGCGCCCATGGCTTCGAGCGGATCGGCGAGCAGGGGGCGTTCCACGGGCCTTGGGGCAGCGGCGCCGCCTAGAGGCAGGTGAGGCCGGTCTGCAAATGGCGGTTTCCTGCGCTTCCGGCCTTCGCCGGCCGAAGCACTGATGAGTGGCGCGGCAGTTGAATTTAGGCTACGGCCGGCGTAGGCCGGTGCTCACGTACTTCAAGTACGCTCCGCTCCGGCCTTCGCCGGCCGAAGCCCTCATAAATGTCTCCGTCCTATGAAGGCTACGGCCGGCGTAGGCCGGTTCTCGGAAACTACCATTTTCGACTCGGCCTGACCTGCCTCACAAGTCGCGCCAATCAGCCCCGATAGGGCAGGACCTCGCCCGGCGTGCTGAGCGACTGCAGCGAGCCGGGCGCTGCGCCGCCGATCCAGCCGAGCACCGCGCGGGCGAGCTCGGAACCGGCGAGCCGGAAGTTCTCGTTGACGACGAGCAATTCCCGCCGGAACAGATGCAGCAGTTCCGACGACTGTTTCGAGACCACGTCGACGTCGCGGCCGAGCTTCAGGCCGGCATCCTCGATGCCGGCGACGACGGCAAGCGTGGCCGCGGCGGCGCTGCTGACGATGCCGTCCGGGCGATCGTCCCGGCGCATGAGCTGCGCGGTCCGCATCCTGATCTGCTCGATCGTGTGGTCGATGGAGACGGTGTTGAACGGCACCTCGCTGGCGCCGACCTCGCTCAGCGCATCGGCAAAGCCGTTCACCGTGTGACCGTAATAGGTGAGGCCGACCGGCGGCGTCACCAGGGCGAGGCGGCGCCGGCCCATGCCGGCGAGATGGCGCACCGCCTCGCTCGCGAAAGCGTAGTTGTCGAAGTCGTGATAGGGATGCACCAGCCCCATGTCGGTGCGGCCATGCGTGGCAAAGGGAATGCCGCGCTCCAGCATGTAGCGGGCCCGCGGATCGTTGGGCTGGGTGCGTGAAATGATGACGCCGTCGGCGGAGCCGGTTTCCACCAGGTAGCGCACCGGATCCAGCGGATCCTGCGAGCGCGAATAGGGCGTGACGATCAGGTGATAGGGCGTGTCGGCGATCACCTCGGTGACGCCATAGATGATGTCCGAGACGAAGCTCATGATCTCGTGCTCGGTGTTGAGCACGAGGCTGATGACATTGGTCTTGCCGGTTCTCAGCCTGACGCCGGCGCGGTTCGGCCGGTAGCCGATCTGCTTGGCGACGAGCTGGACGCGGCGCCTGGTCTCGGCGCCGATTTCGGGCGCATCCTTCAGCGCGCGCGAGACCGTCGTGACGCCAAGCCCGGTCATGAAGGCAAGCGTCTTCAGCGTCGGCCGTTCCTTGGCCGACGTCTGGTCGTCCTTCTCGGTAGCTCGTCTATCCATTCGTCCCGCCCATCCGGCGCATAGCAGCCGCGAGGCCTACCGGCAATCGTGCGCGTTGACATTTCGCGGCTTTCAGCCCGTGACGCGGTTCAATATACTGAAACGTTACAGGTTGCCAACGCCTGAGGCCAGAAGGCAAACCGCGATCCTCGCGATCAACGCTGTCGAAGTCGGTCCAAGGCTACTGGAATCGCAAAGAAATCTCCGGTTTCTTGCAGCTTTTGGCGCCATTCGATCAAGCTGAGCATGTTTGGGCTCTCTCAGGAGAAGGATTTTGTTCGCGTCTCGAAAAAATCTTGGACCAAGTTCATTCGAGGGGTTGCCTATGCCGGCCATTTGCCGTATCGAAAATCTGTAACGTTTCAGATTCTGGGAGGAACCGAAATGCGATACAAATTCCTGACTGCCGCGTTCGCGGCGACGGTCGCGCTGAACTTCGCCGGACCGGCTGCCGCGACCGACCTCGAAGTCACCCACTGGTGGACTTCGGGCGGCGAGGCGGCGGCGGTCGCTGAACTTGCCAAGGCCTTCGACGCGACCGGCAATCACTGGGTCGACGGCGCCATCGCCGGCTCCGGCGGCACGGCGCGGCCGATCATGATCAGCCGCATCACCGGCGGCGATCCGATGGGCGCCACCCAGTTCAACCACGGCCGGCAGGCGGAGGAACTCGTCCAGGCCGGGCTGATGCGCGACCTCACCGACATCGCCACCAAGGGCAAATGGACCGAAGTCGTGCGACCGAAGAGCCTGCTCGACTCTTGCACCATCGACGGCAAGATCTATTGCGTGCCGGTCAATATCCATTCCTGGCAGTGGCTCTGGCTGTCGAGCGAAGCCTTCCAGAAGGCGGGCGTGCCGATGCCTAAGGACTGGAACGAATTCGTGGCGGCCGCTCCGGCGCTGGAAAAGGCCGGCATCATCCCGTTGGCTGTCGGCGGACAGCCCTGGCAGGCATCGGGCGCCTTCGACGTGCTGCTCGCCGCGGTCGGCGGCACCGACGCCTTCCTCAAGGTCTACAAAGAAAAGGACGCCAAATTCGCCGGCGGTCCCGAGATCGCCAAGGTGTTCAAGGCGGCCGACGATGCTCGCAAGATGGCCAAGAACACCAATGTGCAGGACTGGAACCAGGCGACCAATCTCGTCATCACCGGCAAGGCCGGCGGCCAGATCATGGGCGACTGGGCGCAGGGCGAATTCCAGGTCGCCGGCAAGACCGCCGGCAAGGACTATACCTGCCTGCCCGGCCTCGGCCTGAACGAGGTCATCGCCACCGGCGGCGACGCCTTCTACTTCCCGCTGCTCAAGGACGCCGACAAGTCCAAGGCGCAGGAAGTTCTGGCCGAGACACTGCTCGATCCGAAGACCCAGGTCGCCTTCAATCTCAAGAAGGGCTCGCTGCCGGTGCGCGGCGACGTCGACCTCAACACGGCGAACGACTGCATGAAGAAGGGTCTCGCCATCCTCGCCAAGGGCGCCGTCATCCCGTGGACGGACCAGTTGCTCTCGCAGGACAGCCAAAAGCAGAAGGAGGATCTGTTCTCCGAATTCTTCGCCAAGCCCGACATGACGCTCGAAGAGGCGCAGAAGCGCTTCGCCGACATCATCGCTTCGGCCGACTGATCGACGGCGCCCCCGCCAGCTCCCGGCCCCTGCCTATCCGGGGTCGGGAGCATGATGTCCTCATTGTCCCAGCCCGGCTGCCGAGATGAGCAACAGCGAACGCCCCAACCAGATTTTCCGCAACCTCAACGCCAAGGTCGCATCGATCCCGATGATCCTGACCGCGCTGGTGGTCTTCGTCGGCGGCACGGCCTGGACGGTGCTCTATTCCTTTACGAATTCAAAGCTGCTGCCGCGGCTGAACTTCGTCGGGGTCGACCAGTATTACCGGCTGTGGGCGACGCCGCGCTGGCTGGTGTCGATCGAGAACCTTCTGATCTACGGCGTGATCTCGCTGGTGTTCTCGCTGGTCATCGGCTTCGTCCTGGCGGCGCTGCTCGACCAGAAGATCCGCTTCGAGGACACGTTCCGCACCATCTTCCTCTACCCCTTCGCGCTGTCCTTCATCGTCACCGGGCTGGTCTGGCAGTGGCTGCTCAATCCCGATTTCGGCATCCAGCGCGTCGTGCGCGATCTCGGCTGGGAAAGCTTCAGCTTCGACCCGCTCTACAATTCCAGCATCGTCATCTACGGCATTTCGATCGCGGCACTCTGGCAAGGCACGGGGCTCATCATGTGCCTGATGCTTGCCGGCCTGCGCGGCATCGACGAGGATATCTGGAAGGCCGCCAGGGTGGACGGCATACCGATGTGGAAGACCTATCTCTTCATCGTCATCCCGATGATGCGGCCGGTCTTCATCACCACGCTGGTGATCATCGCCGCCGGCATCGTCAAGGTCTACGACCTGGTGGTCGCCCAGACCAGCGGCGGGCCGGGCATCGCCTCCGAGGTGCCGGCAAAATACGTCTACGACTACATGTTCTTCGCCCAGAATCTCGGTCAGGGTTTTGCCGCCTCGACCATGATGCTGCTCTCGGTGGTGATCGTCATCGTGCCCTGGGCCTATCTCGAATTCGGAGGCAAGAAGCGTGGCTGAGATCGCTGCCTCCATACCCAAGACCGATGCCCTTCGGCGCGTGGCCGTGGGGCCGAGCGGAGCGAAGCCGCGGCATGTGCTGTCGCGCCGCAACATCTTCCTCTACGGCACGCTTATCATGGTGGCGCTCTACTATCTGTTGCCGCTTTACGTGATGGTCGTCACGTCGCTCAAAGGCATGCCGGAAATCCGGCTCGGCAACATCTTCTCGCCGCCGCTGGAGATCACCTTCGAGCCCTGGGTGAAGGCCTGGTCGCAGGCCTGCACCGGCCTCAATTGCGACGGGCTCTCGCGCGGCTTCTGGAATTCGGTGCGCATCACCGTGCCGTCGGTGCTCTTGTCGATCGCGATCGCCTCGGTGAACGGCTATGCTTTGGCCAACTGGCGCTTCAAGGGTGCCGACACCTTCTTCATCATCCTGATCGTCGGCGCCTTCATCCCCTATCAGGTGATGATCTACCCGATCGTCATCATCCTGCGTGAGATCGGCATCTACGGAACGCTGACCGGCCTGGTGATCGTGCATTCGATCTTCGGCATGCCGATCCTGACGCTTCTGTTCCGCAACTATTTCACGTCGATGCCGGAGGAACTGTTCAGGGCCGCGCGCGTCGACGGCGCCGGCTTCTGGGGCATTTATCTGCGCATCATGCTGCCGATGTCGCTGCCGATTTTCGTCGTCGCCGTCATCCTGCAGGTGACCGGCATCTGGAACGACTTCCTGTTCGGCGTCGTCTACACCCGTCCCGACACCTATCCGATGACGGTGCAGCTCAACAACATCGTCAACTCGGTGCAGGGCGTGAAGGAATACAACGTCAACATGGCCGCGACCATCCTGACCGGCCTCGTGCCGCTCATCGTCTACTTCGTTTCCGGCAAGCTCTTCGTGCGCGGCATCGCCGCCGGCGCGGTGAAAGGATGATGATGGCAGCAGCAATCGCCAACACCAGCGTTTCGATCCAGGACCTGTCGCTGAATTTCGGCGTGATGTCGGTGCTGAAGACGCTCAATCTCGACGTTGCCGAGGGCGAGTTCATCGTGCTGCTCGGGCCGTCCGGGTGCGGCAAGTCCACCTTGCTCAACTGCATCGCCGGCCTGCTCGACATTTCCGAGGGCCGCATCTTCATCAAGGGCAAGAACGTCACCTGGGAGGAGCCGAAGGACCGCGGCATCGGCATGGTGTTCCAGTCCTATGCGCTCTATCCGCAGATGACGGTGGAGAAGAACCTTTCCTTCGGTCTGCGCGTCGCCGGCGTGCCCAAGGACGAAATCGCCAAGCGCATCGCGCGCGCGGCCGAGATCCTGCAGATCGAGCCGCTGCTGCAGAGGAAGCCATCGGCGCTTTCCGGCGGCCAGCGCCAGCGGGTGGCGATCGGGCGGGCGCTGGTGCGCGACGTCGACGTCTTCCTGTTCGACGAGCCGCTGTCCAACCTCGACGCCAAGCTGCGCTCGGAGCTGCGCGTCGAGATCAAGCTCCTGCATCGCAGGCTGCAGAACACGATGATCTACGTCACCCATGACCAGATCGAAGCGATGACGCTGGCCGACCGCATCGCGGTGATGAAGGGTGGCGTCATCCAGCAGCTCGACGCGCCGCAGACGATCTACAATCGCCCGGTCAACCGCTTCGTCGCCGGCTTCCTCGGCTCGCCGGCGATGAATTTCCTCAAAGGGGAGCTGCAGGCGGGCGATGCTCCCACGTTCAAGGCCGACGGCGTGTCGGTGCCGCTTAGCCGCTATCAGTTCGAAGGCAACAGCGGCCGTACCGCCAAACCCTGCGTGTTCGGCATCAGGCCGGAACACATTGCCTTGGGCGACGCCGCCAAGGCGATGCCGTTTAGCGCCGAGTCCACCGTCGAGATCGTCGATCCGATGGGTTCCGACACGCTGGTGTGGACCAAGCTCGGCGGCCAGATTCTTTCCTTCCGCGTCGAAGCGGACAAGACGCTGCGCAACGGCGATGCGATCCGCATCGGCTTCGATCCGGCGCGCGCTTCGCTGTTCGACGCCGAGACCGACGGCCGACTTTAACCTCCCAAACCACCAAGAACGGACAGACAGATGAACTGGTCATTCCAACTTTATAGTGCCCGCAATTTCCAGCCATGGGACGGCGTGCTGAAAATGCTCGGCGAGCTCGGGTACAAAGAGGTCGAAGGTTTTGGCGGCGTCTATGACGATCCAAAGGCGTTCCGCGCCGCGCTCGACAAGAACGGGCTCGCCATGCCGACCGGGCATTTTTCCATCGACGCGCTCGAAAAGGATTTCGACGGCGTGCGCAGGATCGCCGATACGCTCGGCGTCAAGCTGCTGATCTGCCCCTACCTGATGCCCGATGCGCGGCCGGGCGACGCCGCGGGCTGGGGCGGCTTCGGCGAGCGCCTGGCGAAGGTCGGCGAAACGGCGACGAAGGCCGGCTACGGCTTTGCCTGGCACAACCACGATTTCGAATTCAAGGCGTTGGCCGACGGCTCGCTGCCGCAGGACCACATTCTGTCCGCGGCGCCCGATATCGGCTGGGAGATGGACGTCGCCTGGGTGGTGCGCGGCGGCGCTGATCCGCTGCCCTGGATCGAAAAGCACGGCAAGCGCATCGTTGCCGTTCACGTCAAGGATATGGCGAAGCCCGGCGAGGGGCTTGACGAGGACGGCTGGTCCGATGTCGGCCACGGCACTATCGACTGGCCAGGCCTTATCAAGGCGTTGCGCGCTAGAAGCGCGACGCAGTATTTCGTCATGGAGCAGGACAACCCCAACGACATCGAGCGCTTCGCCCGTCGCTCGATCGCGGCAGCCAAGAGCTGGTAGGAGCAGATCAAAATGGCAAGGAAACTTGGCGTAGGCGTCATCGGCTGCGGCAACATCTCGAAGGCGTATTTCTCGCTGGCGCCGCTCTTCCGCGGCATCGAGATGCGCGCCTGCGCGGATATCAACATGGACGCCGCGAAGGCGCGGGCGAAGGAGTTCAAGCTGCGCGCGCAAACGGTGGATGAGCTGCTCGAAGCCGACGACATCGATATCGTCGTCAACCTGACGATTCCGGCCGTGCATTATGAAGTGTCGAAGCGGGTGCTCGACGCCGGCAAGCATGTCTATTCGGAAAAGCCCTTCGTGCTGTCGGTCAAGGAAGGGCTGGACTTGAAGAAGCGGGCCGAAAAGAAGGGCCTGCGCATCGGCTCGGCGCCGGACACTTTCTTCGGCGGGGCGCACCAGTTGGCGCGCGAGCTGATCGACAATGGCAAGCTCGGCAAGATCACCAGCGGCACCTGCCACGTGATGGGTCACGGCATGGAGCACTGGCACCCCAATCCGGACTTCTTCTTCCAGCCTGGCGCCGGCCCGGTGCTCGACATCGGCCCGTACTACATCACCAACCTGATCCAGCTTATCGGGCCGGTCAGCCGAGTCGCTGCCTTCGCGGCGATGCCGGCCAAAGAGCGCACGATCAGCTCCAAACCGCGCGCGGGCGAAAAAATCCCGGTCAACACGCCGACCACCATCCATGCGCTGCTGGAATTCGAGAACGGCGCCGTGGTGACGCTCAACACCAGCTGGGACGTCTGGAGCCATGGCCACGCGCCGATGGAGCTCTACGGCGAGGCGGGCACCGTCTTCGTGCCGGACCCGAACTTTTTCGGCGGCGAGGTCCGCTTCACCGATGCCACCAAGCCGGTGAAGAAGCTGCCGAAGTGGGATCATCCGTTCGGCGTGCCCAACGAGATGCACAGCCAAGGCATGATGGCCAACTACCGCACCGCCGGCCTGGCGGACATGGCGATCGCGATCGCCGAAGGGCGGCCGCACCGCTGCTCGATGGAGCTGGCGCTGCATGCCGTCGATGTCATGACCGGCATCCTGCGCTCCGGCGAAAGCGGCAAGTTCGTCGCCATGCAGACGACCTGCGAGCGGCCGGCAGCGCTCGGCATCAAGGAGGCGAAGGCGCTGCTGGCGAAGAAAAAGTAGGTGGCGACCCCTCTCCCCGTTTCGGCGGGGAGAGGGTAAGGGTGTCGGGCAAGCATCGATTCAATTCACACTAGAGCCGGAGCATGATGTCGTCCGAAAACCGCTCCACACTTTTCGGCATCATGCTCTAGCGGCGATCGCCGCGCCCTTCGATCCCGAGGATTTCCCATGCCCTATGTCGCCGCCGAGAACCGCTACGAGAAAATGATCTACAACCGCTGCGGACGGTCCGGCCTCAAGCTGCCGGCCATCTCGCTGGGGCTGTGGCACAATTTCGGCAACGACGCGCCGCACAGGACCAAGCAGGCGATCGTGCGCAGGGCCTTCGATCTCGGCATCACCCATTTCGACCTCGCCAACAATTACGGCCCGCCGCCCGGCTCGGCCGAGACCGCGTTCGGCGAGATCCTGCGCACCGATTTCGCCGGCTATCGCGACGAGTTGATCATCTCGACCAAGGCCGGCTACGAGATGTGGGCGGGCCCATACGGCGAGTGGGGCAGCCGCAAATATGTGCTGGCGAGCCTCGACCAGAGCCTGAAGCGGATGGGGCTCGACTATGTCGATATCTTCTATTCCCACCGTTTCGACCCCGAGACGCCGCTGGAAGAAACGATGGGCGCGCTCGACCATGCGGTGCGTTCTGGCAAGGCGCTCTATGCCGGCATCTCCTCCTATAATTCGCAGCGCACGCGCGATGCGGCCGACATATTGAAGCGGCTCGGCACGCCCTGCCTGATCCACCAGCCGAGCTATTCCATGCTCAACCGCTGGGTCGAGGAGGACGGGCTGCTCGACACGCTGGATGGACTGGGCATCGGCTCGATCGTGTTCTCGCCGCTGGCGCAGGGCATGCTGACCGACAAATATCTCGGCGGCATTCCCGAGGGCAGCCGCGCATCCCAAGGCAAGTCGCTCAGGCCCGCTTTCATCAACGACAAGTCGGTCGCCAACATCAAGGCGCTCAACGCCATTGCCGGCCGGCGCGGTCAGACGCTGGCGCAGATGGCGCTGGCCTGGGTGTTGCGCAAGGGCAGGGTGACGACGGCGCTGATCGGCGCCAGCCGGCCGGAGCAGGTCGAGGATTGCGTCGGCGCGCTCAAGGCGCTCGAGTTCAGCGATGCCGAACTAGCCGAGATCGACACCTATGCGCGCGAGGCCGACATCAACCTCTGGGCGGCTTCCGCCGAGCGCAAAGGGCCGCCGCGTAAGTAGCGATTGGCCGGCCGTGTGCCGCTGCCTGTCGTCAGGCGACGCCTGTGCGGAAACAGTGGCAAAAATGCGCGTTCGTCGCTATCTCATGGAGCGGAGACCGTTTCATGTGCACAATCGGCGCGCGAAACGACGCGACGACCGGACGGATAAGATGACGGCAAGGGATGCGCTGACCAAGAACCAGCTGTGCGTGCTCGAGAGGCTCGAGGCCGCCAGCGGGCCGCTCAGCGCCTATATGCTTCTAGACCAATTGCGCGAGCGCGGCTTCCGGGCGCCGCTGCAGGTTTATCGCGCGCTCGACACGCTGGTGAAGTCAGGCTTCGTGCACCGGCTCGAAAGCCTCAACTCCTTCGTCGCCTGCGCCGAGCCGCACGATCACAGCCATTCGATGACGGCCTTCGCCATTTGCGATAGCTGCGGCCAGGTGACCGAGATGTCCGACCACGATGTCGACCACCGGCTGGACGAGTGGGTGCGCTCGACCGGATTTGCGGCGAAGAAGGCGGTTATCGAGTTTCGGGGGGTGTGCGCCAAGTGCCGGGCTGAGGCGGCGTAAGCCTTCGCTCCTTGCTCCGCCCGTGGATGACGAACGAAGGTGAGGCGCCTAATGCGCCTCGTCCCAATTATGCGCAGCCCTCGCGTCGACATGCAGCGGCACCGACATCGAGACCGCCGGCATCGGCGCGTTCTCCATCACGCGGCGCACGACGGGGATAGTCGCCTCGACCTCCGCTTCCACCGTCTCGAAGATCAGCTCGTCATGAACCTGTAAAAGCATGCGGGCCGAAAGCTTCGCTTTCTCCAACGCCTCTTCCATATGCACCATGGCGCGGCGGATGATGTCGGCCGCGGTGCCCTGGAGCCTGGCGTTGATCGAGGCGCGTTCGTTGAAGGCGCGGACCGACGGGTTGGACGACCTTATCTCCGGATAGTGGATGCGGCGGCCGAAGATCGTTTCGACGAAGCCGTTCTCGCGCGCGTAGGTCTTGGTTTCCTCGATATAGTCGCGGATGCCCGGGAAGCGTTCGAAATAGCGCTTGATGTAGGCGCTCGCTTCCTCGCGCGGGATCGACAGCTGGTTGGCGAGGCCGAAGGCCGAGATGCCGTAGATGATGCCGAAATTGATCGCCTTGGCGCGGCGGCGCACTTCAGAAGGCATGCCCTCGACCGGCACATTGAACATCTCCGAGGCGGTGATGGCGTGGATGTCGGCGCCGTCGGCGAAGGCCTGCTTGAGCTGCGGGATCTCGGCGACATGCGCAAGCACGCGCAATTCGATCTGGCTGTAGTCGGCCGAGACCAGCTTGTGGCCTTTCTCGGCGATGAAGGCGGTCCTGATCTTGCGGCCTTCGGCGGTGCGCACCGGAATGTTCTGCAGATTGGGGTCGGAGGACGACAGACGCCCGGTGGTCGTCGCGGCCAGCGCATAGGAGGTGTGGACGCGATTGGTGCCGGGGTTGATGAAGCCCGGCAGCGCATCGGTGTAGGTCGATTTCAGCTTGGTGAGCTGGCGCCAGTCGACGATCTTGCGCGGCAGCTCGTGGCCTTCGGCGGCCAAGTCTTCCAGAAGCTGCGCCGAGGTCGACCATTGGCCGGTCTTGGTCTTGGAGCCGCCCGGCAGGCCCATCTTGCCGAACAATATGTCGCCGAGCTGTTTCGGCGAGCCGATGTTGATGCGCTCGCCGACGATGCCGTAAATTTCTTCCTCGACGCGCGCGGCGCCTTGCGCCAGCTCACCGGAGAGTCGGGACAGGATCTGGCGGTCGATCGAAATGCCGCGCTGCTCCATGCGGGCGAGCACGGGCACCAGCGGCCGCTCCAGCCGTTCATAGACGGAAACGAGGCCCTTGGCGGCGAGCCTGGGCTTCAGCAGCTGCCAGAGGCGCAGCGCCAGATCGGCCTGCTCACCGGCATAGGCGGTCGCCCGCTCGATATCGACCTGGCCGAAGCCGATGGCGCTCTTGCCCGATCCGGCAAGTTCCTTCTTGGAGGCCGGAGCATGGCCCAGCCATTTCTCCGACAGCGAGGCGAGATCATGGCCGCCGGACGTGCCGGCATCGAGCACATAGGAGACCAGCATCGTGTCGTCGAACGGTCCGACCTCGATGCCGTGCCGGCTCATCACGACGATGTCGTATTTCATGTCCTGGACGATCTTGAGAACCGACCTATCCTCGAGCAGCGGCTTGAGCAGCGCCAGCGCTTCGCGGACCGCGATCTGATCCGCCAGCGGGCCGCCGCCAAGCAGGTCGCCATTGCCGCTCATATGGGCGAGCGGCACGTAGACGGCGCGGCCCGGCGCGATCGCCATGGAGAGGCCGATCAGCTCGGCCTGCATCGGGTCGGACGAGGTGGTCTCGGCATCGAAGGCAAGGATGCCGGCTTCTCTCGCCTCGGCAACCCAGGCTTTCAGCGCGGCCAGGTCGCGAATGGCCGTATAAGCCGAAGGGTCGATCTTGCGCGCCGTCGCCTGCTCCAGCCGCAGCGCCGAGAGCAGGGAGGGGGTGTCGCCCTGCGGCGGCGCGTCCTCGCCTCGGACTGGCGGCCGGGAGGGCTCCGCGGTGCCATTTGGCGGGGCTGGTCTTGGGGCCGCCGGCGCGCCGGCGCCGACATCGGGGCCATGCGCGGTATCGGCGCGCTCGATGGTGACCGACGCGGCCTGGACGTCGCCGATCTCGGTTGCGGTCGCTTCCGCGACGCGGCGCGTCAGCGTGGTGAATTCCATCGTCTTCAGGAAGCCGATCAGCTTCGGGCCGTCTGGCGCATGCAGGATGAGGTCGTCCAGCCCTTCTTTCAGCGGCACGTCGTTCTTGAGGGTCACCAGCTCACGCGAGATGCGCGCCTTGTCGGCATTGGCGATGATGGTTTCGCGCCGCTTGTCCTGCTTGATCTCGCTGGCACGAGCCAAAAGCCCGTCGAGGTCGCCGAACTGTTCCAGCAACTGCGCCGCGGTCTTCGGGCCGATGCCGGGTACGCCGGGCACGTTGTCGACGGAGTCGCCGGTCAGCGCCTGCAGGTCGATCATCTTTTCCGGCGGCACGCCCCATTTCTCGACCACTTCGGGGATGCCGATCTGGCGGTCCTTCATCGGGTCGTACATGCCGACCGTCGGGCCGACCAATTGCATCAGGTCCTTGTCGGACGAGACGATGGTGGTGTCGGCGCCGACCTCGCAGGCCAGCCGGCTGTAGGTGGCGATGATGTCGTCGGCCTCGAAGCCTTCCATCTCGATGCAAGGCAGGTTGAAGGCCACGGTGGCCTGGCGGATCAGGCCGAATTGCGGGATGAGGTCTTCCGGCGGCGCCGAGCGGTTGGCCTTGTATTCGGGATAGAGATCGCTGCGGAAGGTCTTTGACGAATAATCGAAGATGACGGCGAAATGAGTCGGCACGATGCCGACGCTGGTGTTGCGGGCATCCTGCATCAGCTTCCACACCATGTTGCAGAAGCCGAGCACGGCGCTGGTCGGCAAGCCGTCGGATTTGCGGTTCAGCGGCGGCAGCGCGTGGTAGGCGCGGAAAATGTAGCCGGAGCCGTCGACAAGGAAGAGGTGATCGCCTTTTTTCATGCCGGCAGGGATAGCGCGGCCAGGCTTCGCGGTCCATGCCAAAGGCGGCGCAACCCACCGGTTCCGGCAACACCCTGACAAGTGCCGATCGCGCCGGAATCCGGCTGCTCATCCGGCCACTCACGGGTATGTTACAAAAGTGTAATGCTCGTGCCCTTGAATCGCCATGTTCACGGACCCAAATAGCTGTCATCGGCAGTTTTCGCCGAAGTCCGGAGTAAGGCCCGTCCCCCGCCTATCCCGGGCAACTGCGGCAGCCTATCCCCCCTCTCCGGGCTGCCGCAACGTTTCGAGTAAAGACCGCCGTGGTTCCCCCTCCACCACGGCGGTTCTTTTTTGTCCCGCAGCCTCCGTGTCACTGACGCCAAAGCCCGTGGTCCAACGATCACGGCTTTGCGTTTTCTGCTCGCCCCTTTAGGGTCGGGCCAGAATCGAAAGGCTGAAAAAATGTCCAGAATCTCCCCCGTCCTCGACCGTCTCGACCAGAACCTCGACCAGAGCCTGGAACGGCTTTTCGGCCTGCTCGGCATCAAGTCCATCTCCACCGATCCGGCCTTTGCCGCCGCCTGCCGCAAGGGCGCCGAATGGCTGGTCGCCGAGCTCAAGCTGATCGGCTTCGACGCCAGCGTGCGCGACACGCCCGGACATCCGATGGTGGTGGCGCATCATGAGGGGCCCGCCGGCGCGCCGCATGTCCTGTTCTACGGCCACTACGACGTCCAGCCGGTCGACCCGCTCGAGCTTTGGGAGAGCGATCCGTTCGCGCCGTCGATCAAGGAGATCGAGCCCGGCCGCAAGGTGATCACAGGGCGCGGCTCGGCCGACGACAAGGGGCAGCTTATGACCTTCGTCGAGGCCTGCCGCGCCTGGAAGCAGGTGCATGGCAATCTGCCCTGCCGCGTCACCATCCTGTTCGAAGGCGAGGAGGAGTCCGGCTCGCCGTCGCTGAAGCCTTTCCTCGAGGCGAATGCCGCCGAACTGAAGGCGGATTTCGCGCTGGTCTGCGACACCAGCATGTGGAACCGCGAGACGCCGTCGATCTGCGTGTCGCTGCGCGGCATGGTCGGCGAGGAAGTCACGGTCAAGGCCGCCAGCCGCGACCTGCATTCGGGCCTCTATGGCGGCCCGGCCGCCAACCCGATCCGGATTCTCGCCAGGATCCTGGCCGACGTTCACGACAAGGACGGTCATGTCACCATTCCAGGCTTCTATGACGGCGTCGAGGAAACGCCCTCGCAGGTGCTGAAATCCTGGGAGGGGCTCGGCGAAACGGCCGAGACCTTCCTCGGGCCGGTCGGGCTTTCCATTCCCGCCGGCGAAAAGGGCCGCTCGCTGCTCGAGCTCACCTGGGCGCGGCCGACCGCCGAATTCAACGGCATCATCGGCGGCTATACCGGCAAGGGCTTCAAGACGGTGATCGCCGCGGAAGCCTCGGCGAAGGTGTCGTTCCGCCTCGTGCACAAGCAGGATCCGAAGAAGATCCGCGCCGCCTTCCAGGCTTTCGTGCGCGAGCGCATCCCGGGGGACTGCTCGGTCGAATTCCATCCGCATGGCGGCTCGCCGGCGATCCAGCTCTCCTACGACTCGCCGTTCCTCGCCAAGGCCAAGGACGCGCTGTCCGACGAATGGGAGAAGCAGGCCGTCACCACCGGCGGCGGCGGCTCGATCCCCGTGGTCGGCGACTTCCAGACCTATCTCGGCATGGAATCGCTGCTGGTCGGCTTCGGCCTCGACGACGACCGCATCCATTCGCCCAACGAGAAGTACGAGCTCTCCTCCTTCCACAAGGGGCAGCGCTCCTGGGCGCGCATTCTCGATGCGCTGACCCGTTGAGAGGCGGGAAAGACAAGTTTTTGTTGATTTTTCTTCGGATCGCGGCGAGGACGGGCTTTCTAGCGCAAAGTGCTGCAGCGTCCTTTGCGCATCCCAAAGGATGCGCAGCGCTGCAGGCCGCGATCCGGAGAAGAGAATGACCGACATCCGTTTCCACAAGAACGATCTGCCGGACCTGTCCCACTACAATGTCGGGGCGGTGGCCATCGACACGGAAACGCTGGGACTCAATCCGCATCGCGACCGGCTCTGCGTAGTGCAGATTTCGCCCGGCGACGGCAGCGCCGACGTCATCCAGATCGCTCCCGGTCAGCGGAAAGCGCCGAACCTCGTCAGCCTGCTCCGGAACCGCACTATCACCAAGCTGTTCCACTACGGCCGTTTCGATATCGCCGTGCTCTACCACACCTTCGGCGTCATGGCCGAGCCGGTGTTCTGCACCAAGATCGCCTCGCGGCTGACCCGCACCTATACCGACCGGCACGGGCTGAAGGATATCTGCAACGAACTGCTCGGCATCGGCCTCTCCAAGGCGCAGCAATCGTCGGACTGGGCAGCGGAAACGCTCTCGCCCGAGCAGCTCGAATATGCGGCATCGGACGTGCTCTACCTGCACCGGCTGCGCGAGGTGCTTGCGGCACGGCTGGCGCGCGAGGGCCGTGCCAAGGAGGCCGACGCCTGCTTCCGCTTCCTGCCGACGCGCGCCAAGCTCGACCTGATGGGCTGGGGGGAAGAAGATATCTTCGCGCACAGCTGACGGAACCCGGCGCGTCGAGCCGCGTTCCTGCCGGTCCATTGTTGGAGTGAGGGAATGAAATGGCAGAGCGCAAACCGATAGCGACCGCGCCGAAGGACGGCTCGAAGGTCACGATCATGTGGAAGGACGTCGACGGCGTGATCAACGAATCCGCCGGTCAATATCGTGACGGCGGCTGGTGGGTCTACACCGACAGCAACACCCAGAAAAAAGTCGATCCGACGAGCTGGCGGCCAGCATCCGGCGATGACGACGACCAGTGAGCAATCGCTGGCAGTTTCTGAAGCGAGCATGAGGTCCGGCCGCAACAAGGGGGCGCAATGAGACAGAACATGCTCTACCTCGTCATCGGGGTATTGGTCGTCGTGATCATTGGACTTGGCGTCTATATCTATCGTGAGCAGACCAGGCCGAAAGGCGTGGAGCTCAAGATCGATGACAAGGGCATTTCGATCCAACAGAATTGATCCCGTCGCGTGCGCATCTTGCGGCTTGACCGGCTTGCTCCGGATAACAGCTCCCATCAATCTTGCGGGAGCGGGACGCAACGAGAGTGACGTCCGGGCGGTTCGGCGGTATCATCACGGCATAGGGAGTTTGGGGCCAACCAACCTAGCCACTAGGAGGTTGCCATGAGGCACCAAACACTGGACCAACTGCACGCCGTTGCCGAGGTCAAAACTGCCAGACCCATCATGAGCCGAACCCAGCGCCTCGCACGTTGGGCGGAGCTTCTCGAACGTGAGCCAACCCGGCTGCTAACCGCGCTTACCGGCACCGAATACCGTGCCCGGCCCGAGCGCGACATCATGCGCGGTGACGGCTCGCCGATATCGGTCGCTCTCGAAGACCCGATTTTGCACGGGGAAGGTTTGAAGGACGACAGTTACGGGGAGGCAAAGCGCTTCTTCGAGCTGAGCGACTATCAGCTGCACGAGATCGTCTGCTACTGCCATGTCGGCGATGTGATGCAGGCATCGAGGGCAGCGCTGTCGGTCCGGGCCGTGCTCGACTGAAGCGCGTCGCGACGAACCACAAGTAGGAGCGCGATCGGGTCTTGCCGCCGCTTGCGCTCCTACGTCCGCGAAATCGGTTCAGATCGCGATTGCTGAACATTTGATTTTCAATCGCTTCGATTTTTCCCCACTTAACGCGCCTTTAAACCGCCGCATCTACTCTGCAACCCGAGCGCCATCGGCACCGGGGACAGACAAGCACAGCGCATGGCGAACCGCAGAGACAGTCGCATCGAACCAAGCTTCGAGGGCTCGCCGCGGGCGAAATCCTCCGACAGCTTTTCGGTCAGCGAGGAGGATCGCGTCGTGCCGGCAAATCGCAAATCCGCAGGAAAACGCAAATCCGCCAAGGCTAAATCGTCGCGTCGCGGCCGAGACCGCAACCGGCGCGGGCTGGTTTCCGTCTTCGGCCGTCTGCTCTACTGGTGCTTCGTGCTCTGCATCTGGGGCGGCATCGCGGTGGCCGGCATCGTCGTCTATTACGGCGCCAAGATGCCGGCGGCGACCACCTGGTCGATCCCCGATCGCGCGCCCAACATCAAGATCGTCTCGGTCGACGGGCAGCTTATCGCCAACAGAGGCATGAGCGGCGGCGAGGCCGTCGGCCTCAATGAGATGTCGCCCTATATTCCCGAGGCCGTCGTCGCCATCGAGGACCGCCGCTTCTATTCGCATTTCGGCATCGACCCGATCGGGCTGACGCGAGCCATGGTCACCAACGTGCTCGGCGGGCATTTCTCGCAGGGCGGCTCGACGCTGACGCAGCAGCTGGCGAAGAACCTGTTCCTGACGCCGGACCGGACGCTGGAGCGCAAGGTGCAGGAGGTGCTCTTGGCGCTGTGGCTGGAACACAAACACAGCAAGGACCAGATTCTCGAAATGTACCTCAACCGGGTCTATTTCGGCTCCGGCGCCTATGGCGTAGAAGCGGCCTCGCGGCGCTATTTCGGCAAGAGCGCACGCGACGTCTCGCTGTCGGAGGCAGCGCTTCTCGCCGGTCTGTTGAAGGCGCCGTCGCGGCTTTCGCCGGCGCGCGACCCGAAGGCGGCGGAAGAGCGCGCGCAGCTCGTGCTCGCCGCCATGCGCGAGGAAGGCAAGATCAGCGACAAGGAATACAAGGTGGCGCTCAGCGCGCCGGCGACGCGCTCGCCCTCCTACTGGACCGGCTCGGAAAACTATGTCGCCGACACGGTCATGGAGGAACTGCCCGACCTTATCGGCGACGTGCGCGGCGACATCGTCATCGACACCACCGTCGACCTGACGCTGCAGAAACTCGCAGAGCAGTCGATCCGCCGGCTGATCGACGAGAGCGGCAAGAAGCTCAACGTCACGCAAGGCGCGCTGGTGTCGATCGACGATTCCGGCGCCGTGCGGGCCATGGTCGGCGGCTACGACTATTCGACCAGCCAGTTCGACCGCGCCTCGGAAGCGCGGCGCCAGCCAGGCTCCGCCTTCAAGCCGTTCGTCTACATGGCGGCGCTCGAGGCCGGCCGCACGCCGGACAGCGTGCGCAACGACGCCCCGATCAAGATCGGCAAGTGGACGCCGGACAATTACGGCGGCAAGTACTACGGCAAGGTGACTTTAGCCACCGCGCTGGCCAAGTCGCTGAACTCGGTCGCGGCGCAGCTGACCATGGAAGTGGGGCCCGACGCGGTGGTCGAGGCGGCGCACCGCATGGGCATCCAGTCCGACCTGCAGTCGAACACCTCTATCGCGCTCGGCACGTCGGAAGTGACGCCGCTGGAACTGACCTCCGCCTATGTGCCTTTCGCCAACGGGGGCTACAAGCCGGACGTCCATTTTATCAGCCGCATCGCCACGGCCGGCGGCAGGGTGCTCTACGAGAACAATGGCGGCAGCGCGCCGCGCGTCATCAAGGCCGACATCGTTGGCATGATGAACTCGATGATGACGGGCACGGTCGAGGTCGGCACCGCCAAGAAGGCGGCCTTCAACTGGCCTTCGGCCGGCAAGACCGGCACCAGCCAGAATTCTCGCGACGCCTGGTTCGTCGGCTACACCGCCAACCTCACCACCGGCGTCTGGTTCGGCAATGACGACGGCAGTCCGATGAAGAAGGTGACGGGCGGCGCATTGCCGGCGCAGGCCTGGCACGAGTTCATGGTGGCGGCGCATGAAGGCGTGCCGGTCAGGCCACTGCCCGGCACGTGGAAGTCGACGCCCGCCGATACGGTCGTGCCGGACGAGATCCCGTCGGCGGATGGCTCACAGCCGCCGCCGGCGCCGCCCGCGCCGGTCGGCCAGTCGGCGCCGGTTGCCCAGGCACCCGCGCGCCAGGCGCGTCCAGCCCAGGCGGTCGATGCCGACGGTTTCGATATGCCCAGCGACGGCGGCACCACCGCGTCGGTCGGGCATCCGGTGCCGCCCGGCGACGTCGGCGGCCCGAAGAAACGGCGGCAGACGTCTATTCTCGATATTCTGAGCGGCGGCTAAAGCCTGATCCCGTTTTCGGGATCATGGTCCAGCCGGCAACTCGCCTCTCGCAATGGCAAGCGCCTTCGGCTACATGTCCGGCCGGAGATCAAGCCATGGCCGAAATCGACAGCAGAAAAACCATCGTGCTCACCGGGGCCAGCCGCGGCATCGGCCATGCGACGGTGAAGCGCTTTTCGCGCGAGGGCTGGCGCGTCATCACCTGCTCGCGGCAGGCCTTTGCCGAGGATTGTCCGTGGCCGGCCGGCCCCGAGGACCACATCAAGGTCGATCTCGCAGACCAGGAGGATGTCGGCATCGCCGTCTCGGAAATCCGACATCGGCTGGAAGCGCATGGCGGGCAGCTGCATGCGCTGGTGAACAATGCCGGCATCTCGCCGAAGCTGAAGGACGGCGGCCGGATGAACTCGATCGAGACGCCGATGCATGTCTGGCGTGACGTGTTCCAGGTCAATTTCTTCGCGCCGATCATGCTGGCACGCGGCCTGTTCAAGGAACTCGCCGCGGCCAAGGGCTCGATCGTCAACGTCACCTCGATCGCCGGCACCAGGGTGCATCCGTTCGCCGGAACGGCTTATGCGACATCCAAGGCAGCGCTCGGCTCGCTGACGCGCGAGATGGCGCATGACTTCGGTCCGCACGGCATCCGCGTCAACGCGATCGCGCCGGGCGAGATCGACACGGCGATCTTGTCGCCCGGCACCGACAGAATAGTCGAGACGATCCCGCTGCGACGCCTCGGCGCCACGGCGGAAGTCGCCGACATCATCTTCTTCCTGTGCTCGGGCCAAGCCTCCTACGTGACCGGTTCGGAAATCCACATCAATGGCGGCCAGCACGTGTGAGCCGGTCAGCCTAAGCGGGCTCATCCGCCGATAGTGAGAACAGCCTTGCCGCTGATGCTGCGCTGTCGCAGCGCATCCAGGGCCTGGGCGATATCCGTCCAGGGCACGGTCAAGGCCACGCGGGTTTCCAGCCGGCCAGAAGCGGCCAGAGCGAGCAGCGAGGCGATGTCCGCGCCAATGGCTGAGCCCGATGTGTAATAAGCGAAAGTCTGAAGCCGCGCACCCTCGTGACCCGGAACGAACTGGCGGAATCCAACGGGCGTGAGTTCGCCACTGCTCGAACCAAACATGACGATGGTCCCGCCGGGTGCGACGCGTTCGATCGCGTGTGCGAGGCTTTCACCACCGACCGACTCGGTGATCAGCGAAAACGGTCCCTCGGCCAGTTCGATCGCCTCGACCACCTGCTCGGCCCCCAGGCGACGGAGATCCTCGCCGTGCCGCGCGGCGGCGACCGCGGTCACGCGCCCGCCCTGTTGACGGGCGATCTGGATCTGGAAACGGCCGACCGCGCCGCTTGCACCGGTGATCAGGACCTGCTGGCCGGTCAGGTCACCGCCATGGCGCAAAGTTCTTAGCGCCGTCCTGCCCGCGACCGGAAGCGTGGCGGCGACCGCGAGGCTGACCGCGTCCGGCAGGACGGCAAGGCGGTCGGTCGGAACGGCGACATGTTCGGCCCAGCCGGCCTGGTCGACCAAGGCCGCAACGCGCGTGCCCGCAGTCGGGCCTGAGCCGTCGGCCGCCGCGCGCTCGACAATGCCGACGATGTCCTGGCCAGGTATCCACCCGTCAGGTCGTATGCTGAGCAGGCGCAGCTCGCCATGATTCAACGATGTTGCATGAACTGCCACCAATGCTTCATTCCCATTGCAGTTTGGCTCGTCGACCTGGGTGAGCTTCAGCCGGTCGGGGCCGTCGGAAGAAATGGCGAGAGCGAGCATAGGCCACCTTTGAAATTGGCGGTTAGGGAGCCGCGATCGACTGCGACGGTCACGGCTCAATCTATCGACTTTTGCGGCCGAAAAATTTAGATATAAAGCCAAGTGATCGCTAAAAGTCGTCAATCATGAGACAGCCTCTTCGCTGGCCCTGGCCCGATTTCGACGTCGACAATGTGCTGGCGCCAGCAATCGCGGTGCGCGTCGACGTTACCGGGAACAAGACTGAAGTGCCCGAGCACTGGCACCGCAAAGGGCAACTCGTCTTTGCGGTGGGAGGCGGCGTCACATGCCGCGTTCCGAGCGGCTTTTGGATGGTGCCGCCGCATTGCGGTGTGTGGATTCCGAGCCGCATGCAGCACAGCAATATCGCAACCGCCAATGCCCGGATTTTCTTTGTCTACATCGAGCCCGGGGCCGCCGATCTGCCGGCCCGGTGCTGCACGCTTTCGATCTCGCCGCTGCTGCGCGAACTGATCATCGAGCTGTCGGATCGTGCTAACGACAACGATGCGAGGGGCGAGCTCCTGACCAGGATCCTGCTTACCGAATTGCCGCTCATGCCTGTCCAGCAACTGCACCTGCCGACCTCATCCGAGCCGCGCATGAGGCGGATCGCCGAAGCGCTGGCAGAAAATCCCGCCGACCGCAGCACCCTGGCGGAGTGGGCCAGCCGCGTTGCGCTGAGCGAGAGCAGCCTCGCCCGTCTCGTGGTCAAGGAGACAGGGCTGAGCTTCGGGCGCTGGCGCCAGCAATTGCACTTGATCGTCGCGATACGAGAGCTGGCCGCCGGCGCCAGCGTGCAGCAGGTTTCGGCCGATCTCGGCTATGAATCGGTCACCGCCTTCATCACCATGTTCAAGAAGGCGCTCGGCAAGCCGCCAGCGAAATATCTCAGCGACATCGCGCAAAACGGCGGTTCCGCGTTCGTTGCTTAATTCCCGTTCACTCCGCGCAAATCGGCAATGCGAAGAGTTGGTTTCAGGCTTCCGCCTTGACCGGCTCCACAACAGCCGCGCCCGTCACCACCTCGACGATGCCGCGCGCGATCTCGCGCTCACCCATGATCACCGTGTCGGCGCCGAGGCCTATCAGATGCTCGACCTCGGCATCGGAATGGGCACGGGCAATGACGCTTATGCCTGGATTGGCGGCGCGGGCTCGAAGCACGATCTGCCCGGCCTCGAAGGCATTGGGAATGGCAAGGATCAGCCGCTTGGCGCCCTCCGGATTGGCGGCGGAAAAGACCTCCGCATTGGCGGCGTTGCCTGCCACGGTCTCGACGCCGTCGTCCCTGAGCTTCGCCAGTGTCTTGTCGGCATCCTCGATGACCAGGAAGGGCAGGTCGGCTTCCTTCATCGCGGCCCCCACGAGGCTGCCGACACGGCCATAGCCAACCAGGATGGAATGATCGGTGAGCGCGGTGCGCGGCGGCGGGCCGTCTTCCTTTTCCGGAGCTGCCACCACCGAAGCCACCTGGCCTGGCTCGGTTGCAGGGCCGATCGGCCTTGCCTCGACTGGGGGCGCTGCTTTGGTGGCGCGCGCTTCCAGCCATGGCTTCATCCAGTCGACGACGAGGAACATCAACGGATTGAGCAGGATCGACAGGATTGCGCCGGCCAGAATCAGGTCGCGGCCCTGCTCGGGCAACAGCTTCAGCCCGACACCGAGCTCGGCCAGGATGAAGGAGAATTCGCCGATCTGGGCGAGACTGGCCGAGATCATCAGTGCCGTCGCGATGGGATAGCGGAAGGCGATGACGATGACGAAGGCGGCAATCGATTTGCCGACGACGATGATGGCAAGCGTGGCGAGTATAGGCAGGCCGTTGCTGATCAGGCTGAGCGGGTCGAACAGCATGCCGACCGAGACGAAGAACAGCACCGAGAACGCGTCGCGCAGCGGCAGAGATTCTTCCGCGGCGCGGTGGCTGAGCTCGGACTCGCTCATGATCATGCCGGCGAAGAAGGCGCCGAGCGCCAGCGAGACGCCGAACAGTTTCGCCGCGCCGAAGGCGACGCCGAGCGCGATCGCCAGCACCGAGAGCCGGAACAGCTCGCGCGAGCCGGTATGGGCGACATAATGCAGGATCCACGGGATGACCCTGCGGCCGACGACAAGCATGACGGCGACGAAAGCGGCGACCTTGGCCAGCGTCACGCCGACCACGCCCCATATGCCGTAGCTGGCAGGCAGCGAGAGCAGGCTCGCATGGTCGTCGGCCTGCGACTGGCCGCCGAGCACGCCGGCGAGCGCCGGCAAAAGCACCAGCGCCAGCACCATGGCCAGATCCTCGACGATCAGCCAGCCGACGGCGATGCGGCCGCGCTCGGTCTCGATCAGCCGCCGCTCCTGCATGGCGCGCAGCAGCACGACGGTCGAGGCGACGGAAAGCGCCAGGCCGAAGACCAGGCCGGCGCCCAAGGACCAGCCGAGCAGCCAAGCGAGGCCAACGCCGAGCAGCGTGGCAAAGCCGATCTGCACGACGGCGCCGGGCACGGCAATCGCGCGAACCGACAGAAGGTCCTTCAGCGAGAAATGCAGGCCGACGCCGAACATCAAGAGGATGACGCCGATCTCGGCGAGTTCGTTGGCGAGGCTGGCGTCGGCGACGAAGCCCGGCGTGTTCGGCCCGACCAGCACGCCGGCGACGAGATAGCCGACCAGCGGCGGGATGCGGAAACGGTTGGCCAATGCTCCGAAGACGAAAGCAAGCCCCAAACCGGCGACGATGGTGGCGATAAGGGGCGTGTCATGCGGCATGGTCTATGGAGCGCCTTTCAGAAACTGCGATGTCGGATAAGCGCCGCCCGAGGCCGTCGCCTTTCGCAATATGGCGGGGAGAGCGGTGGTGATGCAACCGCTGGTGCGCTGGAATCGGCGCCCTGGAGGCCACCGCAGGATGAAAACCGCAGCCGGCCGCCGCGCGGCGGCCGTGCAGCATCAATGGCGTTTCGGTAGCCTCTCGCTGCCTGGCTTAGGCCGCTTGGAGCAGCTTCTCGATCTCGGGAATGGTGTGGTTGGTCAGTGTCTTCGGTATCTCCGCCTTCACCTTGTCGCAGACCTCCTTGTGCAGCTTCTGGCGCATCTCGCCGAGCACCTGCGGTGGGGCAATCAGCACGACCTCGTGGAAGTCACCCCGATGCGCAAGTTTGTAGAGCCGCTCCGCGATGGTGTCGGCGAAGCGTTCCTTGCCGAGACGGTGCCAATCGGTGTCTTCAACCGCGCTGCGGTGAACTGTCGGCCCGTCACTGTAGCGGCCCGGCCTGTCGCTGCCCTGCTCGCGGGTAGCCGGATTCTCCTGCTCCAGCTCCTGCACGACCTGCAGGTCCGGAAATTTGGTATCGCCCTCGTTGCGAAGGAAAAGCGCCTTTTCACCGTCAGCCACGATAACCCAAAGATCGTGTTTCAGCCTGATGCTCATGGCGCTCCTCCTTTTCGGCTTCCGGACCTGTCGACAACGTGCCGCCGAGCGTGATTGTTCCGGCCAAGGACGACGGCTCGATCATCTCTTGCAAAGCGCATCAACCGGCCGCTCGGCGCGGGTACGGCTTTAATCTACTAACTTAGTAGAAATTAGAAAAAACTATTTTCCTGCCATGACCGGGAAGCGCTAAAAAATATGCTGGATCAATGGGTGCCGGCGAGGTGTCTGGGCACCTGAAGCCCAGGCGTAGAATTTTTTTCTCCTGCCTTTCGCGGTTGCGAAAAAGCGATTGCCTGCCATCGAGCGATGCGCGAGTGCTTGCCTTCTGGTTTTTGCCGCGCCCGCATAAAACTGCCAGACTGTTCTCGTATTGTTTATCGCTATGTCGCCAGCCAACGCCAAGCTCAACGCCTTCCCCGTCTTCGTGCGGGTCGACGGCGAAGCTGTGGCCATCGTCGGCAACGGCGAGGAGGCGCTTGCCAAGGCGAGGCTGCTGGCGCAGTCGAGCGCTTCGCTGCGCATCATTGCCGACAACGCCGATGCGGAGCTGCTTGCATTCATCTCATTGGCCGGCGCCGTCCATGTCGATACGGCCTATGATGCCGCGCAGATCGAAGGCGCAGCGATGGTGTTCGCCGCCAGCGGCGACGAGGCGCTCGATCGCCGCGTTGCCGAGGATGCGCGCCGGCTGGGCATCCCGGTCAATGCCGTGGACCGGCCGGAGCTCTGCGATTTCTTCACCCCGGCGCTGGTCAACCGGGCGCCGGTCGCCATCGCCATCGGCACCGAGGGCGCCGGCCCGGTGCTCGCGCAGATGCTGCGCGTGCGCATCGACCGCATGCTGTCGCCGTCGCTCGGCCGGCTGGCGGCCTTGGCGGCTTCGTTCCGTGCCGCGGCCGAGCGGCTGCCGAAGGGCAATCGCCGCCGCCGCTTCTGGAGCGATTTCTTCGCCGGCGCTCCTGCTAAGGCCATCGAAGCCGGAGAGTTCGACAGGGCGCATGGTGCGGCGCTAGACCTTCTGGTTTCGAACACACCGGCGTCGGGTCATATCGCGCTGGTCGGCGCCGGTCCGGGCGCGGAGGATCTGTTGACGCTGCGCGCCCACCGTCTGCTGATGGAAGCGGACGCGATCGTTCATGATGCGCTGGTCCCGGAGGCGATCGTCGCCATGGGCCGCCGCGACGCCGAGCGCCTGCCTGTCGGCAAGCGCAAGGGCTGCCATTCCAAGAGCCAGGAAGAGATCAACGCGCTGCTCATCGAGCTTGGCCGCGCCGGCAAGCGGGTGGTGCGGCTGAAGTCGGGCGATCCGCTGGTGTTCGGCCGCGCAGGCGAGGAAATGGCGGCGCTGCGCGAGGCTGGAATTGCCTACGAGGTGGTTCCGGGCGTCACCGCCGCCTTCGCCGCCGCCGCCGATTTCGAGCTGCCGCTGACGCTGCGCGGCGTGACATCCTCGATGGTGTTCACCACCGGCCATGACCTCAAAGGCAACTCGCTGCCCGACTGGGCGAAGCTCGCCATCTCCGGCGCCACCGTCGCCGTCTATATGGGCCGCTCCGTGGCGGCAGAGGTGGCTGGCCGTCTGATCGAAGCCGGGCTGTCGCCCGACACGGCGGTCGCCGTCGTCGAGAATGCCAGCCTCAACAATCGCCGCCGCTTTCACGGCACGCTGGCCGACCTGCCGTCGCTGGAAGCGCGGGCCGATCTCACCGGGCCCGTCATGACGATCATCGGCGACGCGGTCGCCGGCGCCAATTTCGAACGTTCCGAGCCGCTCGCTGCACGTAGACGTGAAGATACAGGACATGAAGAGGCAGCCAGCGTTGCAGGCGCCGAAGGAGCACGGGAATGAAGGTTCTGACCGCGAACAGGCTCTCCGACGGCATTGCCGTCTGGTACGCCGATGGCGCCTGGGCGGAGATAGTCGGCAATGCCGACATCGCCCATGACAAAGCGGCGGAGGACCGGCTGGAAGCGATCGGCGCCGCGGCCGCTGCCAGCAACGAGGTGGTCGACGTCAACCTGATCGACGTCACCGTGGTCGATGGATTGGTCGAGCCGGTGCGGTTGCGCGAGAAGATCCGCGCAGCGGGCCCGACCATCCGCACCGACATCGGCAAGCAGGCGAGCCCGCAAGCGGTTCGGGCGGCCTAAGGGTTCAAGGAAAGCAGCGGGCGGACGCGCCCTGAAAGACGAAGCATGTACCGTTACGACGAGTTCGACCAAGATTTCGTAAAGGCCCGCGTCGCCGAGTTCAGCGACCAGGTCCAGCGCCGGCTTGCCGGCGAGATCACCGAGGACCAGTTCCGGCCGCTCAGGCTGATGAACGGCGTCTATCTGCAGCTGCATGCCTATATGTTGCGCATCGCCGTGCCTTACGGCACGCTGAACAGCCGGCAGTTGCGCATGCTCGGCCACATCGCCCGCAAATACGACAAGGGCTACGGCCACTTCACCACGCGCCAGAACATCCAGTT
This sequence comes from Mesorhizobium captivum, assembly GCF_033977165.1. NCBI lineage: Bacteria > Pseudomonadati > Pseudomonadota > Alphaproteobacteria > Hyphomicrobiales > Phyllobacteriaceae > Mesorhizobium > Mesorhizobium captivum. The sequence continues at coordinate 53,194 of NZ_JAVIJB010000025.1, read as the reverse complement.
CAACTGGCCGGCGCTGTCCGACATTCCGGCGATCCTCGCCGATTTGGCGAGCGTCGAGATGCATGCCATCCAGACCAGTGGCAACTGCATCCGCAATGTCACCGCGGACCATTTCGCGGGAGCCGCCGCCGACGAGGTCGCCGATCCGCGCCCCTATGCGGAAATCTTGCGCCAGTGGTCGTCGGTGCATCCGGAATTCTCGTACCTGCCGCGCAAGTTCAAGATCGCGGTGACCGGCGCCGAGCGCGACCGCGCCGCCATCCAGACGCACGATATCGGCCTGCATCTGAAGAAGAACGCGGCCGGCGAGCTGGGCTTTGCCGTCTATGTCGGCGGTGGCCAGGGCCGCACGCCGATGGTCGCCAGGAAGATCCGCGACTTCCTGCCGGAAGCCGACCTTCTGTCCTACTGCACGGCGATCCTGCGCGTTTACAACCTCTATGGCCGCCGCGACAACAAGTTCAAGGCACGCATCAAGATCCTCGTCCACGAGACCGGCGTCGAGGAAATCACCCGCCAGGTCGAGGCTGAATGGCAAGAGCTCAAGGACGCCGAACTCAAGCTGCCGGAAGCCGACATCCAGGCGATCAACGCCTATTTCGCGCCGCCGGCATTGCCGGACAGGCCGGAAGGCGACGCGCAGGTGAAGCAGGCGCGGCTCGATTCCAAAAGCTTCTCGGAATGGCTCGACCAGAATGTCGTGACCCATCGCCACCCCGACTATGCGGCGGTGACGATCTCGCTGAAGGGCATCGGCGAGGTGCCCGGCGACGCCACCGACAGCCAGATGGAAGCGGTGGCCGACATCGCCGAGAAATTCGCTTTCGACGAGCTGCGCGTTAGCCACGAGCAGAACCTGATCCTGCCGCATGTGGCCCGCGCCGACCTCAAGACGGTCTATGACGCGCTGGTCGAGATTGGTCTCGCGACAGCCAATTCAAACCTGATCAGCGACATCATATCCTGCCCGGGCCTCGACTACTGCGCGCTGGCTACGGCGCGGTCCATTCCGGTGGCGCAGGAAATCTCGCGCCGCTTCGCCTCGCTGGAGCGGCAGCGCGAGATCGGCGAGTTGAAGCTGAAGATCTCCGGCTGCATCAATGCCTGCGGCCACCACCATGTCGGCCACATCGGCATCCTCGGCGTCGAGAAGAAGGGCACCGAGCTCTACCAGGTGACGCTCGGCGGCTCGGCCGACGAGAACACCTCGGTCGGCGAGATCATCGGCCGCGGCTTTTCCTCGGAAGAGATCACCGATGCCATCGAGCAGATCGTCGAAACCTATCTCGGCCTTCGGCTCAGTCCCGACGAACGTTTTATCGATGCCTACCGCCGTGTCGGTCCCGCACCGTTCAAGGAGGCGCTCTATGCTGGCGAAACCAAGGCCGCTTGATCGCACGGACGGCGTCGAGGCCGGCGTCGCCGCGGAAGCGGCGGGGCTCCACGCGCTGCTCGGTCATCTGAAGCCGATCGAGATCATCGAGCGGTCGGTGCGCGAATTCTTCCGCGGCGAGGTCGCCGCCGTGTCGTCCTTCGGCGCGGATTCGGCGGTGCTCCTGCACATGATCGCCAAGATCGACCGGTCGCTGCCGGTGATCTTCCTCGATACCGGCAAGCATTTCGAGGAAACGCTCGGCTACCGCGACGCGCTGGTCGCCGATTTCGGCTTGACCGATGTCAGGGTGATCAAGCCGGACGAGGCGGCGCTCGAGCGCGTCGATCCTACCGGCAGGCTGCACGAGACCGACACAGACGCCTGCTGCAACGTGCGCAAGGTCGAGCCGCTGGCGCGCGGCGTCGAGCCGTTCCGCGCCTGGTTCACCGGACGCAAGCGCTTCCAGGCTTCGACGCGTGCAGCACTTCCGGTCTTCGAGGCGGTCGGCTCGCGCATCCGCATCAATCCGCTCGCGCGCTGGACGACGTCGGACCAGGCCGACTACATGCGCGCGCATGCGCTGCGCGAAAATCCGCTGGTCGCCTATGGCTATCTCTCGATCGGTTGCTTCCCCTGCACGCAGCCGGTACAGCCTGGCGAGGATGCGCGCAGCGGCCGCTGGGCAGGGCACGCCAAGACCGAGTGCGGCATCCATCTGTCGGGGTTGGAGAAGTCGCTGACCGACGCCTCGCTTTAGGGTATATCGCTATTCATCTGATGCGGGCCTGCAAACGGCAGCTTCCGGTTTAATGGAGGCACCGTTCGCCTGAGGACTTTTGGACTTTAGGAATTTTGATGACTGAATCGACGACACCAGGGACCCGCCTTTGGACCCCGAAGGGATTTCGCGAGGACGACTGGGTTCATGCCGAAAGCGCCGAGGCGCTTGCCGGCAATGGCCGCTTCATCCTGCCGCTGCAGGCCTTCCTCGTGCTCGACGACGACGTCCGCAAGTCGGCCAAGGAGCGCATCGGCGTGTTGCTGCAGCCAGGCGACGAGCTCGACAAGATCGTCGGCCTGCTCGACCAGTTGTCGCTGGTGGCGCTCGCCTTCCCGGCGTTCAATGACGGCCGCTCCTTCTCAAAGGGCGAATTGCTGCGCAGCCGGCACAACTTCAAGGGCGCGATCCGCGCCACGGGCCAGGTGCTGGTCGACCAGCTGCCGCATATGCTGCGGCTCGGCTTCGACGAGTTCGAGGTTTCCAACCCGGTGCTGCTGAAGCGGCTGGAGGAAGGGCGCACCGGCGGCCTGCCGGTCTATTACCAGCCGGCCGTGGAGCCGGAAGCCAAGGGCCCAAAATATTCCTGGCGGCGCAAGCGCCCGGACTGACGGCGTGACGGCATGCCTGGTTCGTTTCGGGCCGGCCTGGTCGAACCAAGGTTGCGGATTTTCCCAGTTGCATGGCGTCGCAATGAGTGGGAGTGGGAAGCCGTCGCCGATCTGGCCGGACCACTTATGCGATTTGCGCTTCCCCATCCGCCGTGTTGCCCTTAGGATAGGGTTATTATTTCGTGATCCGAAATAAATAGCCGGCAAGGGAGGAATCGACATGGCAGGCAAGAAGATATTGACGCTCGTCGGCGAGTTCAGCGAGGAATACGAGATTTTCGTCTTTGAGCAGGCCATGCATGCGGTCGGCCACACCGTCCATGTCGTGTGCCCGGACAAGAAGGCCGGCGATGTGCTCAAGACTTCATTGCACGACTTCGAGGGCCATCAGACCTATACCGAAAAGCTCGGCCACGATTACATCCTCAACAAGACCTTCGCCGAGGTGAATCCCGCTGATTACGATGCGGTCTACGCGGCCGGCGGGCGCGGCCCGGAATATATCCGCATCGACAAGCGCGTGCAGGCGCTGATCAGGCATTTCCACGAAACCGGCAAGCCGATCTTCACCATCTGCCACGGCGTGCAGATCCTCATCGCTGTCGACGGCGTGGTGCGCGGCAGGCAAGTGGCGGCGCTGCAATATTGCGAGCCCGAGGTTACGCTCGCCGGCGGCACCTATATCGACGTTGCGCCGACCGGCGCACATGTGGACGGTAATCTGGTGTCAGCCAAGGGTTGGCCGGGGCTTGCCGCTTTCATGCGGGAGTGCCTGAAGGTGCTCGGCACCGAAATTCGCCATGGCGAAGCGCTTATGCGAGACGAGCGCAAGGCGGCCTAAACGATGCCTGGGAAGCCGCCGCACTTTCGGGTGCGGCGGTCGGTTTATGCAGCCATCCGTGCTTCGCTAAACGATATCAGTTTCCGACGGTTTTCATCCCATAACGCCAGCCTGACGCAGCGCAGGCTGTCGAGAAGCGTGATACGACCGATGCCGCGCAGTTCCGGATAGTCTCGCAGCACTTCCGGAAGACGGTAGCACGGCACCTTGGCGGAGAGGTGGTGAACATGGTGAACGCCGATATTGCCGGTGAACCAGTTCAGCACAGGCGGCAAGTCATAGTAAGACGATCCGTGCAGCGCGGCATGTTGAAATTCCCAGTCGGACTCCTTCGCCCATTCGGTCTCCTCGAACTGATGCTGGACATAGAACAGCCAGACGCCAGCCGAACCGGCAAGGATGACGATCGGCAAGTGGACGATAAGGAACGCGCCGAGGCCGACAAACCAGACAAGCGCCGCAGTGGCGACCGCGATGCCAAGATTGGTCGCCATAGAGGACATCCAAGGCGTCAGGCCGCCGCGCATCATGCCGACCGGCAGTCTCTGCTCGAAGATGAAAAGCCATATCGGTCCAAGGCCGAACATGACCAGCGGATGGCGATAGAGACGATAGGCAAGGCGGCCCCGCCAGGACATCCGCCGGTACTCGGCGACGGTCAGCGTCCTGATGTCACCCATGCCGCGTTCGTCGAGATTGCCGGCGCTGGCATGATGGTTGGCGTGGGCGCGCCGCCAACAATCATAGGGTGTCAGCGTCAGCACACCGAGGCAGCGGCCGATCCAATCGTCGGCGATGCGATTGGCGAAGAAGGAGCCATGGCCGCAATCGTGCTGGATCATGAATATCCTCACGAGGAAGCCAGCCGCCGGAATGATGAGGACCAAACCCCACCAATGACCATAGGAATAGGCGGCAGAAGAAAGCGCCCACAGCATCACGAAAGGAATGAGGGTGATCGCGAGTTCGGCGGCGCTGCGCCGTCGGTCAGGCCTTTTGTAGCGCACTAGGATCTTCAACCATGCGCGCTTGCTGGCCGCTGCCTCGGGGGAAATCACGTTCATCAGGAAGGATAGGCAGAGCGTCCTTCCGCCGCAAGGTTCCAGTCACGCAAAAATACCGGGCGTATTGTCGCGCGATCCCCACGGGTCGATGCTGAAGGCGGCTCTGCAAGGCGCCCGCAGCTCCCGTTTATTGGCGGCGTTCGCCGCTTGCGGGGCCTGCTTCTGCCCCGTCCAGGCGGTCGAGCAGGTCCGTGAGCCGCTTGGGCATCTCTTTTTCCAGGCGAAATGCCGGCAGCGTGCGCAGAAGGCGCTTGGTCGCTTCGCTGCTGACCTGACGCCTGATATCGGCGGCGAGTCTGGCGCGCCTTTCTCTACTGTTGCCGTTCATGGTCTCAAAATCCTGTGTCGGCTTCGAAACTCTTGCGGTCCGACAATGGTTCCCGTATTGGGCCGTGGAGGCAAGCAAAGCCGCCCGGTACGGTAAAATTTGAATTAATTTGGAGCGGTCGAGGGAAGGCCGCCAGCGGTGCTTGCCCCTTGATTTTTGGCCCTTAAACCTCGATATCGGGCGCAAATCCAAACCAATCCGAATGACGGGAAACGGCGATGAGCGACCAGACAAACGACGAACGCGCGCCCGAGGAAATCGAAGCCACCCAGGCTTCCGGCGCCCAGGCTTCCGGCGCCCAGGCTTCCGGCGAACGTGCGGAAGGTGGCGTCGACGGCGATTATGAAGCGCTTGTGCGGCTGCTGAAGGAAAACGAGGAACTGAAGGACCGCGCGCTGCGCGTCGCGGCCGAAATGGAGAACCTGCGGCGGCGCACAGCGCGCGATGTGCATGACGCGCGCACTTACGCGGTGGCCAACTTCGCCCGCGACATGCTGTCGGTGTCGGACAATCTGCGCCGCGCGCTGGATGCCATTCCGGCCGAGGCCAAGGCCGCGGGCGATGCCGGCTTCAAGGCGTTGATCGAGGGCGTCGACCTCACCGAGCGCGCCATGCTGTCGGCGCTGGAGCGGCACGGCGTGAAGAAGCTCGCGCCCGAGGGCGAGAAGTTCGACCCGAACTTCCACCAGGCGATGTTCGAGGTGCCCAACGCCGACGTTCCGGCCGGCACCGTCGTCCAGGTCGTGCAACCCGGCTATTCGATCGGCGAGCGCGTCTTGAGGCCCGCGATGGTCGGCGTCGCCAAGGGCGGCCCGAAGGCCGCACCGGCCGAGGCGCCGGTCGAGCCGGGTCCGGTGAACGAGCAGGCGGAGAAGGATGCTTGATAGCGAATAGGGAGTAGTGAGTAGCGAATAGGGAAGCTGGGTACCAACCGCACAGCTTCGTGGTATTCACTACTACTCACTATTCGCTACTCACTATTCGCTCATTCATGAATCCCATCGAGCTGCTCGACTACGCCGGCGTCGCGGTTTTCGCGGCGACGGGCGCGCTCGCGGCGTCGCGCAAAGAGCTCGACATCATCGGCTTCCTGTTCCTGGCCAGCGTCACCGGCATCGGCGGCGGGACACTGCGCGACGTCATCCTCAACCTGCCGGTGTTCTGGGTCGCCAATAGCGGTTATGTGCTGATCTGCGCGGTCGTGGCGGTGCTTGTCTTCTTCAGCGCCCATCGCGTCGAATCCCGCTACAAGCTCTTGCTGTGGCTCGACGCGATCGGGCTTGCCGCCTTTGCGGTGATGGGAGCTGCAAAGGGGCTGGCGATCACGGGCTCGCCGGTCGTATCGGTTATCACCGGAGTGCTCACGGCGACCTTCGGCGGCATATTGCGCGACCTGCTCGCCGGCGAGCCGTCTGTGCTGTTGAGACCCGAGATCTATGTCACGGCGGCGCTTGCGGGTGCGGCGCTCTTCACGCTTTGCGACCTTATCGGCATGCCGGCGCTTCCATCCAGCCTGCTCGGCTTCGCGGCCGCTTTCCTGGTACGCGGGGGAGCGCTCAAATTCGGCTGGTCGTTCCCGGCCTATAAGAGCCGGCCCGGCCGGAGGCCGGAAGATATTCCCTGAGGGAGCGAGTAGCGAATAGGGATTGAACGGAACAGATCCCGTCACTTTCTTCTATTCGTTATTCGTTATTCGTTATTCGTTATTCGCTATGCCGCGAAGCGCTGGCCTTCACCGCCATAGTAGTTGACGTAGCGGGCGCCGATTTCCTTGACCGGCATGACGACGAAGACATCGACGGTCGAGAATTCGTGGTCGATGACGCAGCCGTCGCCGATGCGGGCGCCGACGCGCAGGTAGCCTTTGACCAGCGGCGGCATGGCGGCGATCGCCGCCTTGGCGTTGACGGCTTCAATCGGCATCAGGTCCATCGAGCAGTAGCGGCCCGCGACCGCCTTGACATCCCAGGCCTGGTCGGTGCGGCAATGATGGGCGAGATAGGTGAGCGCCTCGGCATGGGCCGCCGGCACGATGCCGTGGAAGGACGCGCAGCCGGTCATCACGCCGATACCATAGTGGTTGATATAGGCCCAGATGCCTTGCCAGAGCGCCTCGATGGTGCGCTTGGAGCGATATTCCGGCAGCACACAAGAGCGGCCGAGCTCAAGGAAGCGCTGGCCCGGATGGCGCGCGACCAGCTTGGTCAACTCGAACTCGCCCTCGGAGTAGAAGCCGCCCGCGGCCGTGGCGATCTCCTGCCGCAGCAGACGATAGGTGCCGACGATGCGCCGGTGCTCGGGACCGGGAAGCGAAGTGTCGAAAACCAAGAGATGATCGCAGAGCGGGTCGAAACGGTCGGCATCGCGCCGGTCCTGCGCCCGGAACAAATCCTTCCTCGCGCCAAGCTCGTCATAGAATACCCGGTAGCGCACTTCCTGGGCGGCGGCGATCTCGGCCTCGTTGCGGGCGAGCCGCACTTCAAGGTTGCCGATACGACCCAGCGGTGCGCCGCTTGCGACGGCGTCGGCGGTACGCGCGCCGAGCAAAGCGCTGGCGTTCGACCGAGTGTCGCATTCAGGCATGACTGTATGCACGAGTGATTCTCTCCTTCGAGCCATCCCTCTTGGCACGGGGATACGGTGTAGGTGCAACAGGATTGTGACAGTACCGTGATACGGCGAGCCCGGCAATACTTCGTCGGCTGGGCAATACCTTCAACCGGCTATGTTACGGCTGCGAAAGCCAGGCAATCCAAGGCGTTCACGAAACCTAAAAAAATCGTTACGCTGCAACCTGGCCTTCGACGGCCTGGACGAGCGCATCGGGGTCGAGAGGCTTGGTGACGAAGCCGCTGGCGCCGTGGGCCAGCACGGTGTGGCGCGTCTTTTCCTGGCTGTCGGCCGAAAGCACCATGATCGGGATCGGCGGCACGGCAAGCGCTTCCTCATGGCGGCGGATGGCGGCGATCGCGTCCAGCCCGTCCATCACCGGCATGTGCAGGTCCATCAGAACTACGTCGAAACGATGCTTGAGGCCGGCATCGGTGACGGCCTCGACCGCGGCCTTGCCGTTGCCGACGATCTTGACGCGATGTCCGGCCTTGAGCAGCGTGGCGCGGGCAAGCATTGCATTGATGTCGTTGTCCTCGGCGATCAGCACGGACAGGCCCTGATCGCGGCGGCGCGCGGACGCGGCACCGCGGGGTTTCGGCTGCGGCTCGGCCGGCGCCGCCACATGGCTGGTCAACAGCACACGCAGCAGCGTTTCGCCGCGCACCGGCCGGGCGAGGAACGTCGCGTAGCCGTTGGCGCGGAACTCGCCAAGCATGCCGCGATCGGTCGGAGCGATCAGGGTGATGGCCTCGCAATCGACAAAGCCGCTCTCGCGCAGGCGCTTCAGCAAACGGCCGTCGCTGTTTTCAAGCGCTGCATCGATCAGAAGCACGTTGCAGCCGGCGGCAAACGAAGCGGCCTGGCCCGGCGTCGCGGCGATATCGACGGCGCCGCCATGGGCGCGGATGGCGCGGGCGATGGCATCGGCCTCGACCGCGTTTTTCGACACGATCACCGCGCGCCGGTCCGAGAGGATGTTGTGGCGATGCGGCGGCGGCTCGGTCGCCGCGGTGGCGGGGATATCGAAGACGAATTCGGACCCTTCGCCGAGCCGGCTCGAAACCGAGATCGTGCCGCCCATGGCGATCACCAGCCGCTTAGAGATGGCAAGGCCGAGACCGGCGCCGCCATGCACCCTTGTCGAGGTGCCGTCGGATTGCTCGAACTCCTCGAAAATGCGCTCCATGTCCTCTTCGCGCAGTCCCGGACCTGTGTCGGCGATGGTGAAGCAGATGCGGTCGGTGCTCTCGGTGCGGGCGCGCGCGACGGTGAGCAGAACGCCGCCGGCGTCGGTGAACTTGACGGCGTTGCCGATGAGATTGAGCAGCACCTGGCGCACGCGGCCGGGATCGGCGGTGATCATCTGCGGCACGTCGGGCTCGACGTAGCAGCCGAGACCGATGTTCTTGGAGAAGGCTTTCGCCGCCAGGAGCTCGATGATGTTGTCGGCGATTTCGCGCAGCGAGGTCGGCTGCGGCTCGGGATCGAAGCGGCCGGCCTCGATCTTGGAATAGTCGAGAAGGTCCTCGATCAGCGCAAGAAGCGCGCTTGCGGAGGTGGAGACGGCGCCGACATAGGTGCGCTGCTCCGGCGACAGGTCGGTGTCGGCAAGCAGCTTCGCCATGCCCATGATGCCGTTCATCGGCGTGCGGATCTCGTGGCTGACGGTGGCGAGGAAGCGCGACTTGGCCTGGCTTGCATATTCGGCCCGCTCGCGGGCGGTGATCAGCGAGGATTCGGCGCGCTTGCGGGCGGTGATGTCGCGCGCGATAGCCCGGTGCGACACCGCGCCCGTATCCTTGTCGCGCACCGAGAGCTCGATCCAGGAGAACCAGCGCGGCCCGTTCGGCGTGCGGACGGCGACATCGGTGGAGCTCAGGCATTCGTGGTCCGAGAAGGCGGCGTCGGGCACGACGCCGACATCTATGCCGAACTCGGAAAGCGTCTTGCCGGCAAGGTCGCGCTGGTCGGTGTCGACAAGCGACGCGAACACCTTGTTGGCATAGACGATATGGCCGTCGCGGTCTCGATGGACGACGAGATCGCCAAGCGCGTCGATCAGGCCGCGAAAACGCTCCTCGCTCTCCTGCATCTCCCACATGCGGTCGGCGAGCGTCTCGATCTCGGCGCGGCTGCGGGCGGCGGTCTCGTCGAGAAGAGCCGCGGTGCGGCGCTCCGTGTTCCTGTTGCGCAGATGCATGGCGAGGCTGCCGAGGCCGGTCGCCAGCAGGCCGACGGTGATGAAGATCGGCGCTCCGGTGAGATGTGCCAGCCCGGCCAGCACGGCGATGGCGACGATCGTCAGGAACGGCAGGCCTTCACGGCTGTCCGTTTGCAAGGCAGGGACCAGCGGCGGCGCGACGAGCACCTGCCGCTTCGACGCGCCGGCGTCCAGCCCGTCATCGCCTGCGGCCTTGCTATCCTGTCTGATGTCGGAGTCCGCGAACATGCGGGAAACCTTGCCAGACAGAGATTATGGAAGCTTGCGGCGGATCGTTCGAATTTTAGTCGTCCACGCCGATTTCACGCGGTTTTCGGCTGTTTTGGCGCAATTCCGGACGGAAATCCGCCGAACACTTTTCCTGGAATTGCACTACATATCCACAACCACGCGGCCCCTGATCTTGCCGTGGATAATGTCGCGCGCGGCGTCGATGATCCCGTCGAAGCCGATCGACCGCGACAAGGTCGACAGCTTCTTCAAATCAAGATCGGCGCCGATGCGGCGCCATGCCTCGAGGCGGACCGGTTTCGGCGCCATGACGGAATCGATACCGAGCAGCGAGACGCCGCGCAGGATGAAGGGGGCGACGCTGGTGGGCAGGTCCATGCCGCCGGCCAGGCCGCAAGCGGCGACCGCGCCGCCATAGGATGTCATCGACAGCACATTGGCGAGCGTATGGGTGCCGACGGAGTCGACACCGCCCGCCCAGCGTTCCTTGGCGAGCGGCTTTGCCGGCTGGCTGAGCTCCTCGCGCGAGATCACCTCGGCCGCGCCGAGATCGATCAGATAGGGGCTTTCGGCACTGCGCCCGGTGGAGGCAATGACATGGTAGCCAAGGGTGGAGAGGATCGAGATGGCGACAGAGCCGACGCCGCCGGCTGCTCCCGTCACCACCACAGGCCCGCGGTCCGGCACGATGCCGTGCCGCTCCAGCGCCATGACGGCGAGCATCGCCGTATAGCCGGCGGTGCCGACGGCCATCGCATCATGCGGGCTCATGCTCTCGGGCAGCGGCACCAGCCAGTCGCCCTTGACGCGGGCGCGCCCGGCATAGGCGCCGTAATGCGTCTCGCCGACACCCCAGCCGTTGAGGATCACCTTGTCGCCCTTGCGCCAATCGGCATGGGAAGAGGAAATGACGGTGCCGGCGAAATCGATGCCGGGCACCAGCGGCCAGCGGCGCACGACCGGTGCCTTGCCGGTGATGGCCAGCCCATCCTTGTAGTTCACCGTCGTCGCCTCGACCGCGACGGTGACATCGCCCTCCATCAGCTCGGCCTCGGTGAGGTCGACAATTTCGACCGACTGCTTCTTCTCGGCATCGCGCGAAACGAGGATGGCTTTGAAGGTATCGGACACTTTTGTCTCCTTGGTTCTGGCGATTTGTTTACGCAGTTGCGGCGGAAAACCGCTGCACATTTTCCCTGGAATTGCTTAGGGCCGACTTTGCGGCGATGGCCGCGCTAGGTCAATTGCCCCGGTCCTGGGGCTTGGTTTCCCGCCGCCAGCCGATCAGTTCGTCGAAGACAACCAGGGCTGCGCCGACGGAAATGAAGGCATCGGCGAGATTGAACACCGCGAAGGACCAGACGGGCGTGTGGAACAGGATGTAGTCGATGACGTGGCCGTAGACGGCGCGGTCGATCAGGTTGCCGAGCGCGCCGCCGACGATCAGGGCAAAGCCGATCCGGGCGATGACGTGGCCGGCGGGTGTGCGCACGGCGAGATAGAGCACGAAGGCGACGACGAGCGCGGCGATGACCACCAGGCCGGTGTCGCCGAAGGAAGAGAACATCGAGAAGGCGATGCCGGTGTTGTAGGTGCGGAACAGTGCCAGGAACGGCAGGAGATCGACCTTTTCCTGGAAGGCCAGGCCGTTCTCGACCAGCTGCTTGATCCATTGGTCGAGCGCGATTGCCGCGACGACCAGCAGGGCGTAAGGGGACCAGGATTTCACTTAGCAGTCCTCATCGCGTGTCGGTGGCGGGCTCGAGCTTCAACGCGCCGCGCCGGATCTCGAACAGCATCACGCCGGTGGCAACCGCCAGATTGAGCGAATCGGCGCGGCCGGCCTGCGGGATTCTCAACAGCCGGTCGCAGCTTTCGGCGAGGCTGTCGGGCAGCCCTTGCTGCTCGTTGCCCATCAAGAGCAGCACCGGGCCCCTTGAGAAGTCGACCGAGCGGTAGTCGACCGCGCCCTTCAGATGCGTCCCTGCGACCAGACCCGGGAAATCGCGCCGCCAGGCGAGGAAAGCCTGCTCCGTCGCCTTGGCGACCGGCACGGCGAAGATCGAGCCCATGGTGGCGCGCACCGTTTCCAGCGAAAACGGATCGGTGGTGTCGCCGACCAGGATGATGCCCTTGGCGCCAACGGCATCGACGGTGCGGATGACGGTGCCGAGATTGCCTGGGTCGCGCACGCGGTCGAGCGCGACCCAGACGTCGCCGTCCGTGGCGCGGATACCTTTTAGCGGCAGCGTCTGCTGCGCGAAGACGCCGACGACCATTTGCGGGTTTTCACGGCGAGTGATTGCGGTGAGCACCTTTTCCGAGACTTCGAGCACGGTGCCGCCGGCGGCGACCGTGCGCGCCGCGACCTTTTCGACGGCCGCGTTGCCGCGTCCTGCCTTGGCGAAGACCAACGTCCTGATCGACCAGCCAAGGTCGAGCGCATCGATGACCAGCTTCAAGCCTTCGGCCATGAAGGCGTTCTGCTGGTCGCGGAATTTCTTCAGCGCCAGCGCCTTGATGTCCTTGACCAGCGGATTGGCGAGGCTGGTGACTTCCTTGACCTGGCCGACAGGCCGGGCTCCATCATGCGGGACCATTCAAGCCACCCAGCGCGAGAACAACGAGGTCGACAGCGCGCGGCCGGCGGATTTCTCGCGGATGATCAGCTCGCCGGATTCGACCGTGCCGCCCATGCCGGCGAAGGTGTCGCGCATCAAGGCATGGATGGCGAAGAAGGAGGCGCGGATCGAATAGGCGGTCAGAACGACAGCGAGCGGCTTCGGCGTCAGGATCGAGCGGCAGAGGTCGGTGAGACCCGGCAGGTCCTCGAACAATTGCCAGACTTCGCCCTTCGGGCCGCGACCATAGGCGGGCGGGTCGAAGAGGACGATGTCGTAGCGGCTGCCGCGGCGCTCCTCGCGCTCGGCGAACTTCACCGCGTCCTCGACGATCCAGCGGATCGGCTTGTCGGAGAGGCCGGCCATCTCCTGGTTTTCCCGCGCCCAGCCGATCGCTTTCTTCGAGGCGTCGACATGCGTGACCTCGGCGCCCGCGCGGGCCGCCACCAGCGAGGCAATGCCGGTATAGCCGAACAGGTTCAGCACCTTCACCGGACGCCGGGCGGCCGCGATCAGCCCTGCCATATGGTCCCAGTGCGAGGCCTGTTCGGGGAAGACGCCGACGTGGCGGAAGGAGGTGAAGCGGCCGAGATAGTCGATGCCGGCATGCTTCATCGGCCAGGTTTCGCCGAGCGGCGTTTTCGGGAAACGCCAGCGGCCGATGCCTTCTTCGTCGGTGTCGCCGGTGAAGATGGCGTCGGCGCGCTCCCATTCCTTCGCTGGAAGAGCGCGCTGCCAGATCGCCTGGCCTTCCGGGCGCACGATGCGGTAGGGCCCATACTGCTCCAGCTTCTCGCCGGCGCCGCTGTCCAACAGCGCATAGTCGGCGTTGGGCGCGACTTCGAGGATCAGCGGCAGGCGCTCGGCGGGCAGCGGGCCGTCGCGGCGGGCAAGCACGCGCGGCGCGGGTTTCTGCTCCTGGCGATCCGGGGATTTCGATTCGTGCCGTTCGACAGGCGGCGGCCGTCCAGCAGCAAACGCGTCGCGCGGGCGTGGTTGCTCCGTCCCGACGGGGCGCGGACGGTTATCGCGGCGTTTGTCGCGAAAAGATTTCAAGAACGAGCATCTCCGGCGGTTCGGCCCGCTTCTGCCACAGCTCAACCCATCGGCGCAACAAACCATGCGCGCTTGTGTCGGCTGGGTCGTCAATCGCGTCGTATGGCGAGCAAGCCGAGACAAAGCGAAACGAAGCCGAGAGCCTTGGCTGCCGTGACCGCCATGTGGCCAGTCTCCCAGCGGAGCCGTACGGCTTCAAAGTTGTCGGGGATCGGCCCGTGCACCCTGATCGCCAGGACGTCGTTTGCCGTTTTGACCGGCAAGAACCAGAGCGCCAGCGCGAGCGCATACAGCAAGGTGGCTGCCAGCACGAACCAGAAGGCAGGAGGCTCGTCGCGCAGCATCCAGACAAGCAGCGGCGGGCAAGCGATCGCTGCGATATCCAGCGGCGCTCCGATAACGGCAAAAATGCAGAAATTGACCGTTAAAGACAGCCGCCTCGCGCCAAAGCTCCGGCCACCGTTTTGTCAGCCTCGGCAGCGATTCCAACACATGGGCAAAGGATGGCCCGAGGCTAAGCGCCGCGATAAACGCGGCAAGCACCGACCAGAACAACAGGAATCCGCGCATCTCCATTGTGGAAACAACGAGAATGGGCGGCAGGCGTTCCAGGTCGGCATAAGCTTGCGGTGACGAGCGCCTGAGCCCTATCGTCCGGCCATCCCGGATAGCCAATCGATGTCCCGTTCCGAACGCCTGCTCGACCTGATCCAGATCCTGCGCCGCCACCGCCGGCCGGTGAGCGGCCGCACGCTTGCCGGTGAGATGGGCGTGTCGATCCGCACGCTTTACCGCGACATCGCGACGCTGCAGGGGCAGGGCGCGCCGATCGAAGGCGAGGCGGGGCTGGGTTATGTGCTGAAGCCCGGCTTCATGCTGCCGCCGCTGATGTTCACCGACGAGGAGATCGAGGCGATCGTGCTCGGCTCGCGCTGGGTGGCGAAACAGCCGGACAAGCGACTGGCCGCGGCCGCGACGGACGCGCTGTCCAAGATCGCGGCTGTCCTGCCGGACGATCTGCGCGAGGATCTCGACGCCACGACGCTGCTGGTCGGGCGGGGTTCGGGAACCGTCGAGGCGATCGACCTCGGCGTCGTGCGGCAGGCGATCCGCGACGAGCGCAAGCTCGGCTTCCTCTATCGCGATGCCGGGGGCGCCGCATCGAAGCGCTTGGTCTGGCCGTTCGCGCTCGGCTTCTTCGACAAGGTGCGGGTGATGGTGGCGTGGTGCGAGATGCGCCAGGATTTTCGCCACTTTCGCGCCGATCGCATGTCGGGTCTCAGTGCCACGGATATTCGCTATCCGCGCCGCCGCCAGGCTATGCTGAAGCAATGGCGGGCGACGCTCGACAAGCCAGCTCAGAACGCGTCGAACAATTCCGAGGACTGAACGCTGCTGCCAGAATCTGACAGCGGCAACGCCTAAGATCACCAAGGTTCAAACAGCTTGGAGATCAGACATGGCCACGCCCAATTTCGTCATCCTTTATGTCGACAGCCCCGAGCGGAGCGGTGCGTTTTACGCTTCGCTGCTCGGGAGCGAGCCGGTCGAGACTTCGCCGACCTTCGTCATGTTCGTGCTCGACAAGGGCTTCAAGCTCGGCCTCTGGTCGCGCCACACGGTGGAGCCGGCTGCAGCCGCTGCTGGTGGAGGCGGCGAGCTCGTGCTTGCGGTCGAGAACGCACCCTCCGTCGATGCCACGCATTCCGACTGGGCCAAGCGCGGGCTGAAAATCCTGCAGACGCCGAACGACATGGATTTCGGGCGCACATTCGTCGCGCTCGATCCCGATGGCCATCGGCTGCGCGTCTACTGGCCGAATGAGGCAGGGCAGTAGGGCAGTAGGGCAGTAGGGCAGTAGGGGGATTCCCGGCGGCTCACATACTGCCTTAGTGCCCTATTCCCCTACTGCCTTGCGTTGAGCGCCTCGTAGACCGCGATGCCGGCGGCGAGGTCTTCGAGCGCGGCGCCGACAGATTTGAACAGTGTGATCTCGCTGTCGCTCTGCCTGCCGCCTTTCTCCCCGCGCGTCAGCTCATGCAGGTCGGCGACGATGGCTTCCGGCTTCAGCACGCCGGAAGCCAGTGGCTGGACGATGTCGCCTGCCTCCTTGGTGGCGCCGGCCCGGGTGTCGACATAGACGCGCGCGCGGACGATTGCATCATCGTCGCTTTCGCGCATCTGTGGCGTGAAGCCGCCGACGAGGTCGACATGGGTACCCGGCTTCAGCAGCGCGCCCTTGATCAGCGGCGTGGTCGAGATCGTCGCCGAAGAGACGATGTCGGCCTCGCCAAGCTCGGCTTCGAGATCGCCGGCAACATTCGCCGGAAGGCCTTCGGCGCGGAGCGCTGCCGCCACCTTTTCGGCATTGGCCGGCGTGCGGTTCCAGATGCGGACGGATTTGATCGGCCGTATCGCCGAATGCGCCTTGGCGAGGAAGGACGACAGCGCGCCGGCGCCGATCACCAGCAGCCGCGAGGCATCCTTGCGGGCGAGATAGGACGCGGCCAGCGCCGAGGCGCAAGCGGTGCGCCATTGCGTCAGCCGCTGGCCGTCGATCAGCGCCTCAGGCTCGCCGGTCACGCCGTCGAGCAGCAGATAGAGGCCCATCACCGCCGGCTTGCCGATGGCGTTGTTGTCCGGCGACACGGTGACGATCTTGACGCCGATATGGCCATTGGCCGAGCTGCCGGCGGCGTTGAAGTCGGTCCAGGCCGGCATCAACAGCAGTGTCGAGGCGGCGCCATCCGGCCGCTCGATCGCGTGGTGATGACGCACCGGCTGCACCGCACCGTCGCGGAAGGCCGTGCGCAGCGTCTCGACCAGCCCGGGAAAGGTGAGCGCCTGATCGACCTCGGCGGCCGAGATGGTCAGCATCGAAGACTCCGTGGAATTAGAGCGCCGCCAGAGTATTTGCTTTCACGCAATTTCCGGACGGAAAACCGCCATACGCTTTTCCTGGAATTGCTTCAGTTCGAGGGTTTCGGCAGCGCTGGTCCCTTAGGCGCCGCCGGCGCGCGGCTTACCGCCTGGCGCAGGTTCTCGGCCT
Organism: Mesorhizobium captivum; assembly: GCF_033977165.1. NCBI lineage: Bacteria > Pseudomonadati > Pseudomonadota > Alphaproteobacteria > Hyphomicrobiales > Phyllobacteriaceae > Mesorhizobium > Mesorhizobium captivum. The sequence goes on along the minus strand of NZ_JAVIJB010000025.1, from coordinate 36,406 downwards.
CGATGCCGCGCTGGCGAGCGAGCTTGCGGTAGCGGCCCTGCTTCACCCAGGTCGCCAAGCTGCCGACGATCATGCCGATGGCTAAAGCCAGGAACAGGAAGATGAAAAGCGGCAAATTCAGCGTCAGCGCCGGATTGCCCGGATGGAACGGGTCGAGCGTGAAGGCGACCGGTCCGCGGTTGGCGACGGCAAGCGCGATCAAGATGACGGCCAGCGGCACGAGGACCACGACGAGCATGAAGCGATTGAACATCAGATCTCCATGGAGAGGCGGCTTAAAAAGCGCGTCGCGACCTTTCGAGTGCGCTCCGCACGCTTAGGTTTTTGATTTTACGCATGTCATTGCCCCGAAACCGGTTCCCGCTTTCGGGAGACATGCTTTAAGCGCCGAGACGTCGTTTCGATCCGCCGGCGTGGCGCCTATTTGCCGCCGTTCAGCCTTTCGCGCAACTCCTTGCCGGTCTTGAAGAACGGCACCCACTTCTCCTCGACCTCGACGGACTCGCCGGTGCGCGGGTTGCGGCCGGTGCGGGCAGGGCGGTTTTTCACCGAAAAGGCGCCGAAACCGCGCAGCTCGACCCTGTTGCCTTCGGCAAGCGCATCGGTGATCTCGTCAAAGATTGCGCCGACGATGTTTTCGACGTCGCGCAGGAAAAGGTGCGGGTTGCGCGCGGCAATGATTTGCACAAGTTCAGATTTGATCATGAGAACGTTCCCCGTAAACCACTGCAGTCACTTATCAGGATGATTTTATTGCTTTATTTGGTTCTTCCCAACGCTTGTCAAGGGTGCCAGACCGAAACGAGACCGTCAAGGAACAAGCGGTCGGCGCCAAGCTCGTGAATGACGTCGCCGCCGGCGTCGGGCAGGCCGAGCGCATTGGCGATGGCCTTGGTCATGCTCCTTGTGAAGAAGAAGCCGCGCCCGTCCTTGTCCTTCCACTCGACGACTTTGAGCTTGCTGTCGACGCCCTTGGTCGCCAGCCAGTCGATCGCCTCGGTCTCGCCGCCGACTGCATCGACCAGGTGATTGCCGAGCGCCTGGCGGCCGGTGAAGATCGAACCGTCGGCCAGCGCCTGCGCCTGCTCATGCGTCATTTTGCGCCGCTCGGCGACGATGCCGACGAACCAGTCATAGCTGTCGAGGATGAGCTTGCGCACCATGGCGCGCTCGTCGTCGTTGGTCGGCTTGAAGGGCGAGGGCGAGGCCTTGAGCGGCGAGGATTTCACTTCCTCGAGCTTGATGCCGAGCTTGTCCATCAGGCCGCTGACGTCGGGATACTGGATCAGCACGCCGATCGAGCCGACGATCGAGGTCTTGCGGGCAACGATGTGGTCGGCCGCACTCGCGATCATATAGCCGGCGGACGCCGCCAGCGTGCCGACCTCGGCCACCACCGGCTTGTCGCCGGCGAGCTTGCGCACTTCCTCATAGATCGACTCGCCGCCGACCGTGGTGCCTCCGGGCGAATCGATCGATAGGATGACGCCCTTCACCGTCGCGGACTTGCGGATCGTCTCCAGCCTTTTGATCAGCTCCTCGTCCTCGGTGATGGTGCCCTCGATCTTGACCTTGGCGATGTGGTCGACCGCCTGGCCGGTGAAATCCTCACCGTAGATCCATGCCGAAAATGCGATCAGCGCCGCCGCCAGAACCACCAACGCGGCGACGCGCCAGAACGTCAGCTTGCGGCGCAAGCGGCGGCGGTCGATCAAGTCGTCGGCTCTCATTGCCATAGTCAGCCTCACAGTCGGTAGGAAAGGACGCTTGTAAAGCAAGCCTCCGCGCGGGGCTACCGTTTCATGACTGCCCCAAGGCCGACGAATGGACGCTGACGGCGACCTCACGAAAAATTAACGCAGCCGGTCCCTATCTGCTATGAAGGGCTGGCAGTTCAGCCGAATTCGTCCTAGTCGTGCGGTAGTAGCCGTCACATTTTTGCAGTTTTCCTCCGCTTGTGCTTGCTTGCGGGGGCCGGCATACCACCTATAGGCGGTGTTTGGCGGGCAAGGGCTCATTAGAAAACAGTCATGTTGGCGCGATCTGACGAAACGAGCGATGCCGAAATGGTGTCGGATGCCGCTGGCGAAAGCGGCACGCGGGGCGACGCGTTCGACCGTGCACGGCGGCATTCGCGCCGCGTGCGCGTGCTGAAGTTCACCGTGCCGCTGCTGGCGGCTGCAATTGCGATCGCCTTTCCGGTCTATTCATATCTCGCCGCGCCGGTGTCGATCTCGGTGCAGGCCGAGGGCACAGCCTTTTCGGACGGCAAGCTGGTGATGGCCAATCCCAAGCTCAACGGCTTCACCAAGCAGAAACTGCCTTATTCGCTGACGGCGACAAGGGCGACGCAGGATGTCGGGAAGCAAGGCATCATCGACCTCGAAGGCATCAATGCCAAATTGCCCGTCGCCAGCGACAACGTCGTGTCGGTCAACGCCGGGCACGGCATCTACAACCGAGACGCCAACACGATGGACCTCACCAGCGATGTCTCGGTAACCACCAGCGACGGCATGGAAGCCAAGTTCAAATCGGTCTTCCTAGACATGGGCAAAGGCTCTATGAAGACGGACAATCCGGTCGATGTCAGCCGCGCCGGGTCGCGCATCACCGCCGACTCGATGTCGGTGGAAGAGAACGGCAAGGTGGTGGTCTTCGAGAACCGGGTGCGCGTCAACATCGATGCGGCCAGCCTGAAGGCGGCAGAGGCAAAGAGCGGAGAACAGAATGCGTCGCAGTAATTCGGCAAGGCTTGCAGCGGCGGCCTCTTTCTTGCTGTTGCTGGGGGCGGCGCCCGCGCTTGCCCAGTCGAGCGGCACCAGCCAGATGTCCGGCCTGAAATTGTCGGGCGACCAGCCGATCCAGATCGAAAGCGACAAGCTGGAGGTCCGGCAGGCCGACAGCGCGGCGATTTTCAGCGGCAACGTCACCGTCAACCAGGGACCGACGCTGCTCAAGGCCGGCAAGATGACGGTCTTTTACGTCAAGGATGCCAACGCCCCCAAGGGCGCGGCGGCCGGCGCGTCGGCGATGACGGGTGCGGCCAATATCGACCACCTCGTGGTCGAGAACAAAGTCTACATCAAGTCGAACGACCAGATCGCCACCGGCGACAAGGGCACCTTCGACATGAAGACGCAGGTGCTCGTTCTTTCCGGCAATGAAGTGGTGCTCTCGCAGGGCGACAATGTGCTCAAGGGCTGCAAGCTCACCGTGCAGATGAAGAGCGGCCTTGCCAATGTCGACGGCTGCGGCAGCAGCGGCCGCGTCATCATGTCGATAACGCCCCAGAAGCAGGGAACGGCTCAGCAGGGAGCGTCGAGCAACTAATGGCCGGCGTATCGTCGCTGCTGGCCCGCCTTCCGGGGCGGGCGGCCGCAAAACCGGCTGCCCCGGCAACGGTCGGCGTCGACAAGGCGAAATTCAAGGGCACCCTGATCGCCAAGGGCCTGACCAAGAGCTACAAGGGCCGCAAGGTGGTGAGCGGCGTGACTCTCGGCGTGCGGGCCGGCGAGGCGGTCGGGCTGCTTGGCCCGAACGGTGCCGGCAAGACAACCTGCTTCTACATGGTCACCGGCCTCGTCCCGGTGGACGAAGGCACGATCGAGATCGACGGCTTCGACGTCACCTCGATGCCGATGTACCGGCGGGCCCGCCTCGGCATCGGCTACCTGCCGCAGGAAGCGTCGATCTTCCGCGGCTTGAGCGTCGAGCAGAACATCCGCGCGGTGCTGGAGGTGGTGGAAAAGAGCCGCAAGGAGCGCGAGCGCACCCTCGACGAGCTGCTCGAGGAATTCCACATCAGCCATCTGCGCAAGGCGCCGTCGCTGTCGCTGTCGGGCGGTGAAAGACGCCGTCTCGAGATCGCGCGGGCGCTGGCGACGCGGCCGGCCTATATGCTGCTCGACGAGCCCTTCGCCGGTATCGATCCGATCGCGGTCGCCGACATTCAGCAGCTCGTTCGCCATCTGACCGCGCGCGGCATCGGCGTGCTGATCACCGACCACAATGTGCGCGAGACGCTCGGCCTGATCGACCGCGCCTACATCATCCATGCCGGCCAGGTGCTGACGCATGGCCGCGCCGACGAGATCGTCGCCAATGCCGATGTGCGGCGCCTCTATCTCGGCGAGGGATTTACGCTCTAAGTGTAAAATTCTCCAATACGGCAGGATTTTCGTCTATTTTTCGAGATTCCTGCCAGTTCCGCCCGCGAATAACGCTCCGGTAAGCCGTCGCTGCTAGCGTTTGCCTTGACAAGCAAAAGCCGGGCCAGTTTCTATGCCCGACCGAAAAACCTTTAGTTCGATGCGTAGACGAGGCGTTTGAATCCGACCATGGCGCTGGCAGCCAAACTGCAGCTCAGACAGTCCCAGTCGCTGGTGATGACGCCCCAGCTGATGCAGTCGATCCGGCTGCTGCAGCTTACCCATGTCGAGCTCGAACGCTTCATCGACGAGGAGATCGAGCGCAATCCGCTTTTGGAGCGGGCCGAGCCGCAGGAGGATGCAAGCGGCGACCAGCCGCAGAAGAGCGAGACCGCGGCGGAACCCGCCAGCGGGGATGATTGGTTCGAGGCCGAAACGGAATGGAGCGCCGAGGCGATCTCGGAAAAGCTTGATTCGTCGCTGGAGAACCTGTTCCCCGACGACCCTGGAACGAGCGAGAGGCTGGGACCGGACCTCACGGCGCAGTGGAAGTCGGCGTCCGGAGGCAGCGCCGGCGGCGCGTCGTCGGAGGGTTTCGATGTCGGCGAGATGGCGGCGAGCGTAGTGACGCTGCGCGAGCATGTCGGCGAGCAGATCGCGCTGGCCTTCCCGAACCCTGCCGAACGCCTGATTGCAGGCGAACTCGCCGATGGGCTCGACGAGGCCGGCTATCTGCGCTCCGACCTGGACGAGGTTGCCGCGCGGCTTGGTGCGGACAAGGCGGCCGTGGCACGCGTGCTCACGGTCTGCCAGGCCCTCGAGCCGGCCGGCCTGTTTGCGCGCGATCTCGCCGAATGCCTGTCCTTGCAGCTCGCCATGCGCGACCGGCTCGATCCGGCGATGAAGGGCTTGGTCGCCAACCTCGAACTTCTGGCGCGGCGCGATTTCCAGACGCTGAAGCGCATCTGCGGCGTCGACGAGGAAGACCTTCTCGACATGCTGGCCGAGATCCGGGCGCTCGATCCGCGGCCCGGTATGGCATTTTCAGGCGGCGCCAGCGACGCGATCATCGCCGATGTCGAGGTGCGCGCCGCCGCTGACGGCAGTTGGGCGGTGGAGCTCAATTCCGACACGCTGCCACGCGTTTTGGTCGACAACGTCTATTTTGCCCGTGTTTCCAGCCACGCCAGAGACCAGGCGGAAAAGGACTTTCTCGCCGAATGCCTGCAGAACGCCAACTGGCTGACGCGCAGCCTCGACCAGCGGGCGAAGACCATCCTCAAGGTGGCCTCGGAAATCGTGCGCCAGCAGGATGCGTTCCTCGTCCATGGCGTGCGGCACCTGAAACCGCTCAACCTGCGCACGGTGGCCGACGCGATCGGCATGCACGAATCGACGGTCAGCCGCGTCACCGCCAACAAATACATGCTGACGCCGCGCGGCGTGTTCGAGCTGCGCTATTTCTTCACCGCTTCGATCGCCTCGGCGGAAGGCGGCGAGGCGCATTCCTCGGAGGCCGTGCGCGACCGCATCAAGCAGCTGATCGACGAGGAAAAGCCCGCCGACGTGCTTTCCGACGACGCCATCGTCGACATGCTGAGGGAAAATGGCGTCGACATCGCCCGCCGCACCGTCGCCAAGTACCGGGAAGGCATGAACATCCCTTCATCGGTGCAGCGCCGCCGCGAGAAGCGGGCGCTCGCCAACGCTGGACGCTAAGGTCAGTTGATATTCAGCCGGCCTGCCCTAGTTCGTGTGGGCTTAAGGAGCGCCCGGATTTCCACAGTTTTCGAGCTTCATTGACAAGCTGCAATGAAGTGTCTAGAAGCCCGCCCGCATGAGCCGGGCCGTGATGCCCGCTCGCGAATGGGTCCGTCAAAGCGAAGGCCTCGGACGGCCAAGAAGGCGACTTGTGATCAACCGGAAAGTTCGGGTCTAAAATCGGCGCGCATGCCGCTGCAAAGCTTGTGCGCGCGCACCACGGGTATAAACTCGGGACAGTTTGAAGCCTGAGCAAGGAAGGTCAGTTTTCAGATGAATCTGCGCATTTCGGGAAAACACATGGACATCGGCGATGCGTTCCGTACGCGCATCAACGATCGTGTCAACGAAGCGATCGAAAAGTATTTCGATCGAGGTTTTTCAGGACATGTAACGGTCATCAAGGCAGGGTCGCGCTTCTCGGCCGATTGCATGATCCGACTCGATTCCGGCGCCTCGCTGCAGGCGACCGGCGACGCCCAGGATCCCACACTTGCCTTCGAGGCGGCCGCCGATCGCCTCGAAACGCGGCTGCGGCGCTACAAGCGCCGGCTGAAGTCGCACACTTCCAACAATGGCAATGGCGAGTCCACCGATATCGCCTACACCGTGATGGAGCCGCTCGCCGACGATGACGAGGAAATCCCGGAGAACTTCGCTCCGGCCATCGTTGCCGAATCGACCATGACGCTTCGCACCATGTCGGTGGCATCGGCCGTCATCGAGCTCGATACCAAGGACAGCCCGGTCCTCGTCTTCCGCAACGCCGGAAACGACCATCTCAACATCGTCTACCGCCGGCCGGATGGGAACATCGGCTGGATCGATCCGTCGACGACCAAAGTCGCGCAGGGATAAGAAAGCCAGCCGTGCGAGGGGGACGACTGGCGCGGCAAGGCGAGCAAGGGATTTTTCAAGCATGGATCTCAGCGATCTTATCAGCGTCTCGGCTATCATGCCGGCGTTGAAGGCGAATTCCAAAAAGCAGCTTCTGCAATTGCTGTCGGAGAGGGCGGCAGCGATTTCAGCGATTCCGGAGCGGGACGTGTTCGACACGATCCTGCAGCGCGAGCGGCTGGGCTCCACCGGCGTCGGCAACGGCATCGCCATTCCGCATGGCAAGCTCGCGGGCGTGAAGCGGATCGCGGGCGTGTTCGCCCGGCTGGAGACGCCGGTCGATTTCGAAGCGCTCGACGACCAGCCGGTCGATCTGGTGTTCCTGCTGCTTGCGCCCGAAGGCGCTGGCGCCGACCATCTTAAGGCGCTGTCGCGCATCGCGCGCGTGCTGCGCGATGCCGATACGGTGGCCAAGATCAGGGGGACGCGCGACGCGGTGGCGATCCACGCGCTCTTGTCGGATACGCAGGCCTCGCACGCGGCTTAAAGCATGTCTCCCGAAAGTGGGTTTCGGGACGAAGACATGCTTAAAATCAAGAACCTCAAGCAGGTCGCGTGAATCCTTTTTCACGCGACCTGCTTTGGAGTGGTTCACGCAATTCCGGACGGAAGGCTACGGCGAAGGTGCCTACCTAACCGTTTCACACTTTTTCCTGGAATTGCTCTGAAGCTTTTCGGGGTAAAATCCTTAGAGGGCCGCCGGGAGCGGCCCTTTCCAGTTCAGGCGACGTCCAGGATCAGTGGATGGCGACCGTGGTGAGATCGTTCTCCAGCGCACCCGCAAGCGCCCGGTCACGGGCATCGGAAAGCAGGATCGGCTGGCCGTTGGCGGCAAACAGCGCCCACAGCTCCAGGCCGGGCGCGATCTCGTCGAGGCCGGGGAAGCGGCCGCGCAGATCGTCGCTCGATACTTTCCTCAGGTAAGCGACCGAACCTTCGCCGAGATGGGCGAATTCGCCGCTGGTCATGGTCAGGGTTTCGTCAATTCTGGTCATTTTCAAGCCTCCTTGGCGCGAGACGCCACTTCCGGCCGTCCCGCATTAGAGCCATCGGCAAAGATCAGTCTTTCACCGATATGTTTATTTTCCGTACCAGCCGTTCGGCCTCCGGACGGTCGAGATCGACCGACAAAAGGCCGTTCTTCAGCTCCGCGCCGACGACCCGCATGCCGTCGGCCAGCACGAAGCAGCGCTGGAACTGGCGCGCGGCGATGCCGCGGTGGAGGAACTCGCGCTCGGTGTCGTCGGTCTGACGGCCGCGCACGATCAGTTGGTTCTCCTCCGTGGTGACATCGAGGTCGCTCTCGGCGAAACCCGCCACGGCAAGCGTGATGCGCAGCCTCTCGGCATTGCCGTCCGAGGCACTCAGGCGCTCGATGTTATACGGAGGATAGCTGTCGCCCGACTTCGCCAGACGTTCGAGCGTCTTTTCCATGGCGTCGAAACCCAGCAGAAGCGGGCTGGAGAAGGGCGTCATTCGGCTCATGTTACACTGTCCTCTCAAGAGCGACATAAACTGGAAAAACCCAGATGGCATTTTTCCCGATGGTCTTGATATGGTCCGCCGCGCGATCAAGTTCAAGCCATCAAAACCCCGCCCAAAAAGACTCCCCAAAAAGGAATTGAAATGCCCCAGTCACGAAAGATCATCATCGACACGGACCCCGGCCAGGATGATGCCGTCGCCATATTGCTGGCGCTCGGCAGCTCCGAACTGGAGGTCGTCGGCATCACCGCCGTTGCCGGCAACGTGCCGCTGAAACTCACCGAAAAGAATGCCCGCAAGATCTGCGAGCTTGCCGGCCGGCCCGACATCAAGGTCTATGCCGGCGCCATCCGCCCGCTTGCGCGCGAGCTCGTCACCGCCGAGGAAGTGCATGGCAAGACCGGCCTCAACGGGCCGCAACTGCCGGAACCGACGATGCCGTTGCAGGAAAAGTACGCGGTCGACTTCATCGTCGAGACTTTGATGAACGAGCCAAGCGGCACGATCACGCTCTGCCCGCTCGGGCCGCTCACCAACATCGCCCTGGCGCTGATCCGCGAGCCGCGGATCGCGCCGCGCATCAAGGAAATCGTGCTGATGGGCGGCGGTTTCTTCGAGGGCGGCAACGTCACGCCCGCCGCCGAATTCAACATCTATGTCGACCCGCAGGCGGCCGACGTGGTGTTCAAGTCGGGCATTCCGATCGTGATGATGCCGCTCGACGTCACCCACAAGGCGCTGACCACCGCCAGGCGCACCAAGGCCTTTCGCGAGCTCGGCACCAGGGTCGGCACCGCAACTGCCGAGATGCTGGAATTCTTCGAGCGCTTCGACGAGGAGAAATACGGCACCGACGGAGGGCCGCTGCACGATCCGTGCGTGATCGCCTATTTGCTCAAGCCGGAACTGTTCAGGGGCCGCCGCTGCAACGTCAGCGTCGAGACGACCTCCGAGCTCACCATGGGCATGACGGTGATCGACTGGTGGGGCGTCAGCAGGCGCGAGAAGAACGCCATGGTGATGCGCGACATCGACCACGACGCCTTCTTCGCGCTGCTGGTCGAGAGGCTGGGGCGGCTGTAGGGGCGCCTCTTCCTTCCCCCCTTGTGGGGGAAGGTGGATCGGCGCGAAGCGCCGAGACGGATGAGGTTGGAAGAAACTCAACGCTCACTCCGTCCAGCACCCCTCATCCGACCGAGCTTCGCTCGGCCACCTTCTCCCGCAAGGGGAGAAGGGAAAGCGCTCACTTCGCCTTCGAGAACGCCAGCCAGAGCCCGCCGCCGACCAGGAAGCTGCCGCTGACGCGGGAGAGCAGCTTGACGCGGCTGGCCGACAGAACGCGACCGGCGCGGCCGGCGGCAAGGGCGTAGGTCGAATCCGACATGGCGGCGAAGACCATCGCGGTCAGGCCCATGACAACGATCTGCAGTGTGTAATTGCCCTGCGGCGCGATGAACTGCGGGAAGAAGGCGCCGAAGAAGACAAGCGTCTTCGGATTGGAGATCGCGACAAGGAAACCCTGCAGGAAGAAGCCGCCGCGCGGCTTCCTGGCCGATCCGTCGGGGTTCAACGTGCCCTTGGCGCGAAACATCTGCACACCCATCCAGATCAGATAGGCGGCGCCGATCAGCCGCACCCATTCGAACCAGTGACCCATGCCGGGGATCAGCGTGTTGAGGCCGATGCCGACGATGGCGATCATGATGGCGAGGCCTGCCTGGGTGCCCGCGACATTGGCAAGCCCGGCGCGCGAGCCGTGGCGCATGCTGTTGGCGATGATCAGCGTGACCGTCGGGCCAGGCACCAGGACGATGACGATGCAGGCGACGACATAGGTGGCGTAAAGTTCCAGCGACATGATCTTCCCTCGAACAGGATGGCGCCGACGCGGCGGAACGCGATCAATGCACGGAGCTGGCGCCGGTGCAAGCTAGGCTAGACAGGGTGACCCATCAGGCAGCCCCCACCCGCCAGGGCACCGTCGCCTCATAGGCGGCACCGGCTTTGAGCACGGCGAGGTCGCCGCGCGGCCGGCCGATCAGTTGCATGCCCATCGGCCGGCCCTTGCTGTCGAAGCCAACCGGCACGTTGAGCGCCGGGCAGCCGCCCAGCGTGGCAAAGGCGGAGACCTGCATCCAGCGGTGATAGCTGTCCATCGGCCGCCCGGCGACCTCGCGCGGCCAATGGGACGAGACGTCAAAGGGGAAGACCTGGGCGGTCGGCAAGACGATGAGGTCGAAGCGCTCGAACAGTGACAGCAGCGTGCGGTGCCATGAGGAGCGGCGGACCGTCGCGGCGTGGACTTGCGGTGCGGTGAGCCGCATGGCCTGCTCCACCTCCCAGACCGCTTCCGGCTTCAGCAGCTTGCGTTTTTCCGGATCGTCGTAGTGCGCCTTCAGCCCGCAGCCGCTGCTCGCCTGGCGCAGTGTCACGAAGGCCTGCCACAGCGCCTCGAAGTCGAAATCCGGCACCAGCGCTTCGGTATGGAAGGATGCGTCAGCGAAGCGGGCGAGGGCAGCCTCGCATAGGTCGAGAATGCCTGGCTCCATCGGCAGGTGGCCGCCGAGATCGCCGAGCCAGGCGATGCAACCGCCGGTGGCTTTCGTGCGCAAGCCTTCGAAGAACGAGCCCTGCTTGTCATGCGACAATGGCGCCCGTGGATGGTAGCCGGCCTGCTCGTCGAGCAGCAGCGCGATGTCGCGCACGTTGCGACCCATCGGCCCTTCGACGCCCATCTGGGCGTGGAAGACATCGATGTCGGGGCCGGCCGGCACCAGCCCCTGCGACGGGCGGAAACCGTAGACATTGTTGTAGGCGGCGGGGTTGCGCAGCGAGCCGCCGAAGTCGCTGCCGTCGGCCACCGGCACCATGTCGAGCGCCAGCGCCACCACCGCGCCGCCGCTCGAGCCGCCGGCGGTGAGCGCCGGATCGAAGGCGTTGAGCGTCGGACCGAAGACCTGATTGTAGGTGTTGGAGCCTAGCCCGAATTCCGGAACGTTGGTCTTGCCGATGATGATGGCGCCGGCCTTGCGAAGCCGCTCGACGAAGAAGTCGTCCTCTTGCGGGACGAAATCGGCAAAGATCGGCGAGCCGAAAGTGGTCCTCAAGCCCTTGGTCAAAGCCAGGTCCTTGATGGCGATCGGCAGGCCGAATAGCGATCCAGCCTCGCCACCTCGCGCCAGATGGGCGTCGGCCCGGTCGGCTTCCGCCAGGATGTCGGCGCGCTCGCGCAGCGACACGATGGCATTGACCAGCGGGTTCACGGCCTCGATGCGATCGAGGAAAGCGCCGACGACTTCGCGCACCGAGAGCTGTCGCTGCCTGATCTTGTCGGCGAGTTCCACGGCCGACAAGCGGCAGATGTCGCCGGCCGGCGACACGGCATGTTTCGTCGAGGGGCGCATCGCCGTCACCGTGCTGCCGCCAAAGCGGCGTCGACGTCCTTCGCCAGCGGGATCGCCGGCTGCGCGCCGGGCTTCAGGCAGGCGAGCGAGCCGGCCGCCGCGGCGCGCGCAAGCGCCTGTTCGAGCGGCAGCCCGGACGACAGGCCGGCGCCGAAATAGCCGCAAAAGGTGTCGCCGGCGCCGACCGTGTCGACCGGGGTTATCTTCAGCGCCGGGACGGTGAGGACATGGTCGGCAGTGGCGGCCAGCACGCCGTCGCCGCCGAGCGTGACGACGATGGCGCGGCCGGTCTTTCGGGCATAGTCGCGCATCCGGGCCTGCCGGTCGCGGCCCGACAGCGCCATCGCCTCGCCATAGAGGTCGAATTCGGTTTCGTTGGCGACGGCAAAGTCCGCCTTGCCGAGGAAGCCGGCCGCTTCGGCGCGGAAAGGCGCGGTGTTGAGGACGCTGACGGCACCTGCCGCGCGCGCGGCGTCGAGCGTGGCATCGACCGTCTGCAACGGGATCTCGTGCTGCAGAAGCACGACGTCGCCCTTCTTGAGATGGGCTTTGGCGACATCGCCGGGCAGCACTGAATCATTGGCGCCCGGCACCACCGCGATCACGTTTTCGCCGTCGGCGCCGACCAGGATCAGCGCCGTGCCGGTGGAGGCGAAGCTCTCGCCGACGCCGGAAAGATCGACATTGCCGGCCTTCAGCAGCGCCAGTGCTTCGGCAGCAAAGCTGTCCTTGCCGACGGCGCCCACCATGCGCACCGCAGCGCCGGCCCGGGCGGCGGCCAGCGCCTGGTTGGCGCCCTTGCCGCCGGGAGCGGTGACGAAGCCGGAGCCGCGGACCGTCTCGCCGGGCTCCGGCAAGCGGTCGACATTGGCGATCAGGTCGAGGTTGATCGAGCCGACGATGATGATCAAGAAACACCTCCTGCCGGAACGGTCCAACCCTCGGTCGAAGGCCGGTGTGCTCCAAGTCCTTGCTTTTACGCGATTGATTGCGCGGGAGGCTAGCCGCAAAGACCGCCGGTTGCCAGATCATGCCGGTTGCGCGTGTGGCTTGGCCCACAGCTTCATTCGCAGCGCACGGTGACCGTGCCCTGATAATTGCCCGTGGGGAAGATGCCGGACGATTTCGTCGCCGTGAGGTCGACCTGGATGGAGTGGGTGCCGTTGGTGACGCGCCAGCGCTGCCACGAAGATCCGAACCTTCGTCAACGACCGCTCCATTGGCGAGAACTATTCGCAGCGCACCGTCACCGTCGCCTGGTAGCCGCCGGCCGAGAAGCGGTTGGTGCCGCTCTTGGTGCCGGTAAGATTGATCGCGGCGGTCGACGTGCCGGGCACGGTGAGCGCTGTCGCCGTGCCTGTTTCGTTACCTTAAATAACGGCACCAAGCAACTTGCAATATAGCCGGCGAAACCAGAGGTTGTCGCCGGTTGTATTTTTCAGATATTTGGATGGAATTGTTTCAGTTATACTTGTTTATACTTTGATGCGCGCTTTTTCGCAACTGTGCGGAAAAGTCGAGCTTTCAGGAAGCCACTTGCCCTGCTTCCCAGCCGAGGATGGCGCGCTTGCGCGTCAGGCCCCAGTGATAGCCGGTCAGTGCTCCGGACTTGCCCAGCGCACGGTGGCAAGGAACCACGAAGGACATCGGATTGGCACCGACCGCCGCACCGACAGCCCGGCTTGCGTTCGGCGCGCCGATGCTTGCCGCGATCGAGGAATAGGTGCAGGCCTTGCCCATCGGGATGCGCAGCAGCGCCTCCCAGACACGCAGCTGGAAATCGGTGCCGATCATCACCACGCGCAGCGGCTGGTCGGCGCGCCACAGCGTCGGATCGAAGACACGCGCGGCATAGGGCTGGGTGGCCGACATATCCTCGACATAGGAAGCGTTCGGCCAGCGGCCGGACATGTCGGCGAAGGCAGCCCGCTCGCCGCCGGCATCGCAGAAGGCCAGGCCGGCCAGACCGCGGTCGGTCACCATGATCAGGGCGATGCCGAATGGCGAGATGTGGTAGCCGTAGCGGATGGTGAGGCCGGCGCCGCGGGTCTTGTAGTCGCCGGGCGACATCGCCTCGTGGGTGACGAAGAGGTCGTGCAGCCGGCCGGGGCCCGACATGCCAAGCTCGAATGAGGTTTCGAGCAGCGGCATGCCGGAATCGAGCAGCCTGCGCGCGTGGTCGAGGGTTACCGCTTGCAGGAAAGCTTTCGGCGACAGGCCGGCCCAACGGGTAAAGAGCTTCTGCAGGCCGGTCGGCGTCTCGCCGACTGCCTCTGCCAGAACCTCCAGCGAGGGCTGGTCGCGATAGTCGAGGCTGATCTTTTCGATGGCGCGGCGAACCACTTCGTAGTCGCTGCCCTCGGGAGTGATGTCGTTCTGCAGGATCGCGGACGGTTTCATCAGGGTATTCATGGTCATCTGGGCGTTCATGGCAATATCTCCTTGACCGCGAATATCGTTCTTCCGGTACTTCGCGACCACCCGAAACTTGCCTTCCCTCCGCCCATATCTACGCAGAGTCGGCTTTAAACCGAGGGGACAATCATGGCCGGTGAAAAGGTGAGTCTGACCGGGGCGAGGGAGATCCCTCAGCGCGCCTTGGCCGTCGCCAGTGCGCGCGAAAAGGCAGTCGCAAAACTTTCGCGGGAGTCGGGGTCCAGGAAAGACCCGATCGACACGCTCCTGCCTTGGGCCTCAACGGCCATTTTGGTGATGCCGATCTCGGCATGGCGGGCGATCGAAAACCGCGTCCAGAACGGGTTGAAGCGATGATTCTCGAAACGGCCCGACGGCGCCGTTTTGCGGATGTCGAGGCTGGTGCGCGAGACCGAGATTTCCTCGCGGGCGCGCGCGGCGCGATAGTTGACGCGGAAGGCGATGTAGACTCCGACCACGTCGAGCCCGAAGAAGCCGAAGACCGGCCATGCGCCACGCGCCAGGAAGATCGCGCCGGTGACCGCCCAGCCGAACGTCAGCGCGCCCATCAGGATGAGAAAGCCGGTGCGGCCGAGGGAACGATGCGGCGTCAGCAAAGCCTCGAAAAACGGCTTGTCGGCTTCGAACGAGGCGTTTGTGTCGCTCATGAGGGAATATTATAGGAAGGGAATGACGCTTCCCAAGTCCAAAAATTCCTTGCCCGTCAGAAAGCAGTCTGCCTCCGCCTCAGGCGGCGGCGCGAAAGCAAAGGCGCCGTCCCGGAAGCGCGGGCCGCGCTCGTTCTATACTGCCGCCGAGGTGCATGAGATTTTCCGGCGCTTTTCCGTGCAGCGGCCGGAGCCGCAGGGCGAGCTCGACTATATCAACGCCTTCACATTGCTGATCGCGGTGGTGCTGTCGGCGCAGGCGACCGATGCCGGGGTCAACAAGGCGACGAAGGCGCTGTTTTCGGCGGCCGATACGCCGCAGAAGATGCTGGCGCTCGGCGAGGCCAAGGTCGGCGACTATATCCGCACCATCGGGCTGTGGCGCAACAAGGCCAAGAACGTGATCGCGCTTTCGAAGGCGCTGATCGACGACTATGCTGGCAAGGTGCCGGAGGATCGCGACGAGCTGGTCAAGCTGCCGGGCGTCGGGCGCAAGACCGCCAATGTCGTGCTCAACGTCGCCTTCGGCCAGCATACGATGGCGGTCGACACGCATATCTTCCGCATCGGCAACCGGATCGGGCTGGCGCCCGGCAAGACGCCGGAGCAGGTCGAGCAGGGGCTCTTAAAAGTTATCCCGGCCGAATATATGCGCCACGCGCATCATTGGCTGATCCTGCATGGCCGCTATGTCTGCAAGGCGCGCAAGCCCGACTGCCCGATCTGTGTGATCGCCGACATCTGCAAATCCAAGGAAAAGACCACCGACGTGCCGGCGCCGCTGGTGCCGATCGCGCCCTTGAAGGAGTCGTTTCCCGCGGAGGTTTAGAGGCGCCGAGCCTGACCGCTACACACTTTTTCCTCGAATTGCTCAGTAGCCGTAGCCGCGAGCCATCGCCGCGGCAAAGACCGGGATGAGCAGGAAGATGAAGCCCTCGGCGCGGACATAGTTCTTCACCGAGGCGAGTTCGGCCGCCGGCACCGAGAAAGAAGGATTGCCGCCCGCCTGCCTGTTCCAGGAGACGAAGCGAACGGTCGGGACGATCGACAGCAGGCCGACGACGACGAAGGCCACCATCTTTGCCCAGAACACCCAGTTGTAGACGTAGAATTCCCAGCCTTTCAGCCCGAAGAACACCCGGCAGATGCCGATGATGACGATCAGTGCGGCGACGATGCCATAGTGGCGGTCGATGCCGGCAAGACGCTTGAGCGTCGCCGCGCCCAAATCGCCTCGCACCAGCACGAACTCGGCGCCGATGATGCCGGCCAGCGAGAACACCAGAAGGTGATGGGCGATCGCCAGCAGAAGGTCGGTGGTGTCCATGTTTCTTCCTTCGATTGAAGAGCGCGAGTGTTGAATCAGTTTTCAGAAGTTGCAGAGTAGCATCGCGGGGCAAAAATCCTATATGCGCAAGCTAGCCATGTGCAGCGTTGACGCCAACTACCGGCAGTCTATTGCTTGGATCATGAGCCGATTGAAGCGTTGCCCTCAATCCGATGCCTGGCGACGTGCGGACCGCCTTGGCGGGGCGCGGATTGACTGCCGCCTATGACGCGCGGCCGGACTATCAGAAGAACGACTATCTCGGTTGGATCGCGCGCGCTAAACGCCCCGACACGAGGCAGAAGCGGCTTGACCAGATGCTCGACGAACTGGCGCGCGGCAGCGTTTATATGAACATGGCCTGGCACGGCTGAAGCCGGCCCTCCGGCGTTTGCCGGCCTTCGTTGCCTCTGGAAGATGCCTCGGGCCATCCTGGCCCTTGTTCGAACGCACTGGTTTGCTAAGCGCTGCCGCCTCACTAGAGCGTTTCAGCGTTTCACGGAAACGCCGAACCGCTCTATCTCTTTGTTTTTTTATGCAATTCCGGACGGAAAACCGTTACACACTTTTCCTGGAATTGCTCTTAAAGGTAAATGCCATGAGCATTGCAAGGGAAGCCGGTGTGCCGATTCTTGAGACAGCGCGAACCATTCTGCGGCCGCATCGGCTCGATGATTTCGAGAGCTATGTCGCGATGTGGGCAGACCCCGGGGTCACCCGTTTCATCGGCGGCAAGCCGCGCACCCGCGAGGAAAGCTGGATGCGCTTCCTGCGTCATGCCGGGCTATGGTCGCTGCTTGGCTATGGGTTCTGGGCGATCGAGGACAAGGCGACAGGCCGGTTCATCGGCGAGGCCGGGTTCCACGATCTGAAGCGCGAGATCGAGCCGTCGATCGAAGGTGTGCCGGAGGCTGGCTGGGCGCTGGCTTCGGTCGCGCATGGCCAGGGGCTGGCGAGCGAAGTCGTCGGGCGCATCGTCGCCTGGGGGGATGCGGTGTTCCGGCGGGCCAGGACCGTCTGCATCATCGATCCCGACAACGGCGCTTCGCTCAAGGTGGCGGAAAAGAACGGCTATCGCGAGATCCTGCGCACCACCTATCACGACAAGCCGACGATCCTGCTGGAGCGGCAGGCCGGAGGCAATCCCGGTTGATCAGCGCTTGGCTTTTAGTTTGTTCAGGGCTGCGGCGGCGCGGACGAGAGCCTTGAGCGCTTCCGCGTCGATCTCCTCACCCTCGCGAAAATCGATGGCGCGCCTGGTGTTGCCCTCGAGGCTGGAGTTGAAGAGGCCTGAGGGATCGGGCAGCGCCGCGCCCTTGGCGAAGGTCAGCTTGACGACCGCCTTATAGGTCTCGCCGGTGCAGATCATTCCGGCGTCCTCCCAGACCGGCACGCCGCGCCACTTCCATTCCTCGGTGACGTCTGGATCGGCCTCCTTGATCAGGGCGCGCAGCCGGCCAAGCATCTCGCCTCGCCAATCGCCCAGTTCCGCGATGCGTCCATCGATCAGCTCGGAAGGAGATTTGCTTTCCTCTACGCCGCTTCTCTCCATATCTGTGCTCCTCCGATGCTGGATAAGTGGATCACCATGGCGCCTCTTCAGGCGAACCGTGCTTGATCGATAATGCGCTTACATTCGTTCGCCAGGCAATTGGCTCGCCTGTTTCACCCAGGAAACGAATTGCGCTTCATCGAGTTGGTCGTCCTCATGGATGTGAAAATAGCGCGTGTCCTTGCTCTTGGATTCGCCGGGCGGCACCGGCTTGAGCGACAGGCCGCGAAAGAAGGCCACCTTGATGTATCCGGTGAAACAGTGGATGCCGAGGAACCAGCCTTCGCCTTCCATCCCGTAAAACGGCGAGTTCCATTTGACCGCCTTCTGCACGTCGGGAACGGCCCGCACGATGAGTTGGTCGAGCCGGTGCCCGACCTCGCTCTTCCAGCCCGGCATCGCCGCGATATAGGCCTGCACGGGGGCGTCGCCATAGCCCTTGGCTATCTGCGGGTTGCCGCCTGAAAGCAGGACGGGTTTCACGTCCGCGGGTCTGGCTTCTGAGGGCTTGGCGGCAACCTTCGGCGATTTCGCCTTCGCCATCAGGCCGATCCTACGCGCTCGCGCGCCGGGTCGCCGCGCCATTTGACGGCATAGGGCAGCACGAACATATAGAGGCCGCTGAACAGCAGCAGGAAAAGCGGCAGGAGCGGCGAATAGACCACCCAGGCGGGCGGCTCGCCCAATGCCATGGCGACGAAGTTGGCGATGACGGTCATGGTGAAGATGATCGACAGCCAGCGATGCGACTGCCTGATCCACTTGCTCCAGTCCAATGCTGCCTCCTTTTGAAAAGCGAATGAAACGTCGGCCTTACCAGCGCGCCAGCTGGGTGATCTGGATGAGATTGCCGCAGGTGTCGTTGAGCTGCGCGATTGTCGAGCCGGTCACCTCGGTCGGCGCCATGGCGAAGCTGCCGCCATTTGCCGTGATGCGCTCGTGGTCGCCTTTGATGTCGTCTGTGAACAGCATGAGCGCCGGCTGGCCTTGCTTGAAGATGGCCTGCTGGTAGGTCCTGGCCGCCGGATTGTCGTTCAGCGCCAGCTGCAGCTCGGTTCCGTCCGGGTCGTCGGGCGAGGCGACCGTCAGCCAGCGAAACGGCCCGTTGGTGAAATCGGCCTTCTTGGTGAAGCCCAGCACGTCCGTGTAGAAGCCAAGAGCCTTCTCCTGATCGTCGACATAGACGCTGGTTAGCTTGATCTTCATCGCATGTCTCCATTGCTCGCGCCTGCGGTTTGCCGTCCGCCAGGCAGTTTCCGCTTTCTTGAACCTTGCGGCGGACTTCAATCGATCCGCAAAAGCACCTGTTCCAGGGCTGCGAAGTACCTGTTCCAGCCTACCGTAGCGCCGCGGTAATACGGCTCCTGATCCGTCCGGAATCCCACCTGCTCCATGCGCAGATGAGTGCCCATGCCCTTCGGGGTGAGCGTCCAGGTGACGATGCTCTCGAGGTCCTTGGTGTCCCATGTGTAGGACAGGGTTTTGTTGGGCTCGACGGTCTGGACCTGGCACTCGACCCCGCCCCAATCCGCGCTCAGATTGAAGCGATGGTCCACCACCGGCTTGAAGTTGTTCTTCATCAGCCACTCCTCGATGAGATGCGGTTGGGTGAGCGCGCGCCAGATCTTTTCCGGCGGGTAAGGAATCTCGCGCTCGACGACGACGGAGCGCGTTCCGGCCGGCACTTCATTCATTGATCCATCCTTTTGAGCAGGTCTTCGAGTTCGTCGAACCGGCTCTCCCAGAACCCCGCCATCTCGCGCGTCCAGTCCATCAGCGGCGCCAACGCGCCAAGCTGCGCGCTGTAATGCGTCTGGCGTCCCTCATGGCGATCGCGCACCAACCCGGCTTCCTTGAGGAGGCCGAGATGCTTCGATACCGCCGGCTGCGAGACCCCGGCTTCAGCCGTCAGCGCGCCGACCGTCTGCTCGCCTTGACGGCACAGACGCTCAAAAATGGCGCGCCTTGTCGGATCGGCAAGCGTTCGGAAGAGCATATCATGCGTGGCCGACATCTTGATCAATAACTCATTGGCTATTGATTGACGTATAACTGTGGAGATATATGTGAGTCAAGTGGATGTCTGGCTGTGAGCCGGCGTGCTCTCGAACCTAGCTGGCGGCGCCCGCGTTGAGGCTTGCCTCCTCCAGCATGGATGCGTCCTCGCCGAATGCCCGGGTGGCGCGGGCGGCTGCCTCGATCAACGGGCGCTTCATGCGCTCGAGAAAAGCCGCGTCGACCCGCGTGCTCGGGCCGGAGAGCGTCAGCGCGCCGACCAATGTCCGCCCCGGTCCGAACACTGGCGCAGAGACGCCCGCCGTCTGCGGGTCGCGATCGCCGAGCGAGATGTAATTGTAGGTCTCGCGGATCGTCTCGTAAGGCTCGCCCTGCTCGCCCGAGAAGGCGGCGAGAACGCGGCCACCGGAGCCCGCAAGCAAAGGCAGCACGTCGCCCTCCCGTATCGTGTAGCGGATCGGGTGCTTGGACTCGACCCTGTAGAGGCAGGTGCGCACGTCGCCCGAGCGGACATAGAAGGCGACGCTCTCCCAGCTCCGCTCGGAGAGGTCGCGCATGATCGGCACCAGGATTTCCATCGCCACGACCGAACGCTGGTAGAGCGCGCCAAGCCGGAAGGTGGCGGGCCCGATGCGGTAGCGTCCGTCCTCGAGGCGCTCCAGCAATTGCCCGCGCATCAGCGAGTTGGCCAGCCGCAGGATCGTGCTCTTGTAGAGGCCGGTGCGGGCCGCGATCTCGGCGAGGCCAAGCGACCGGTCAGCTGTGGTGAACGCGTTGAGGATGGAGATGGCGCGGTCAAGTGCGGCAACGCCGTCGGCCGATGTCGGACTGGAAGGTGTATTTTTCATCTCGATGATGATTTCATGTGATCGCTCAGTCCAGGCAGGCCCGGACGAAGAGATTTAGTCCGGATTGAATCGTTCTGTCCAGTAGAATGCTATTCCCGTTGACAGAACGCGGTAACATCTGCTTGAACTCGAAATGCGGGTCTGTACTCAGGCCACGTCTTGGCAGGCACCGGAGGAGGTGTCGTGATTTGGAGGAATCCCATGCTGAACAGACGCAGATTCTTGACGAGCACCGCCGCCGGCTTCGCGGCTTTGCATTTCGCACCCGCCTTTGCGCAGGACACCCCGCAGATCCAGATCTTCGTGCCGGCGGCGCCCGGCGGCGGCTGGGACCAGACCGCACGCACGATCGACCAGGTGCTGCGCTCCGAAAAGCTGATCTCCGGCTCGCAGATCACCAATGTCGGCGGCGCCGGCGGCACGGTCGGCCTGCCGCAATTCGTCAACCAGTGGAAGGGCAAGGGCAATTCGCTGATGGTCGCCGGCATGGTCATGGTCGGCGCCATCATCGCCAACAAGGCCGCCAATAATCTCACCGAAGTCACGCCGATCGCGCGCCTCACCGGCGAGTTCGAGGCGCTGGTGGTGCCGGCAGCCTCGCCGTTCAAGACGGCTAATGATTTCGTCGCCGCGCTGAAGGAGGATCCGACCAAGGTTCCGGTCGCCGGCGGTTCGGCCGGCGGCTCCGACCACATCCTGTTCGGCCTGATCGCCAAGACGGCCGGCGTGCCGGCCGCAGACCTGTCCTATGTGCCTTTCGCCGGCGGCGGCGAGGCGCTGTCGGCGCTGCTCGGCAACCAGGTCGCCGCCGGCATCTCCGGCTATGGCGAGTTCTCCGAGCAGGTCAAGGCGGGCGCGCTCAGGCTGCTGGCGATCTCGTCCGACAAGCGCCAGGAGGGCATCGACGCGCCGACGCTGAAGGAAGCCGGCATCGATGTCGAATTGTTCAACTGGCGCGGCGTCTTTGCCCCGCCCGGCGTTTCCGACGACGACAAGGCGGCGATGATCAAGCTGGTCGAGACCATGGCCAAGAGCGACGCCTGGGCGACCGAGTGCAAGAACCGGAACTGGACGCCGATCCTTTTGACCGGCGACGAATACGCCAAGTTCGTCACCGAAGACACCGCCCGGATCGGCGCCATCCTCAAGGATCTCGGCCTCGCCTGAGCTCTGGCCGGCGCAATGTCCGAAGGGGGCCTGGCTCCCTTCGGAACAGCATGGACAGATGATCGAGCAGCATTGAGACTGCGGCGATGCCGGCAGTGGAAGGCCGGCCTTCCGGGGAGGAGATCATGAGCACCAGCGACCAGCAGGCGTCACCGCCGCGCCTTGCCATACCCGAATTGTTGATCGGCGTCGGGCTTCTCGCCTGCGCAGGGGCAGTTGCCTGGCAGACCCTGGCGATCCCGGTGTCGCCGCTCTACTCCAAGGTTGGCCCAAGGATCTTTCCCTACATCACCATGGCCGGGATGATCCTGCTTTCCCTGCTGCTCATCCTGGCCGCTGTTCGCGGCGGCTGGCAACCCGAGGAAGAGAAGGAAACGCCGACCGACTGGAAGGGGATGGGCTTCGTGGTCGCGGGCCTCGTCGCCAATCTTCTGCTCATCCAGCCGCTCGGCTTCACCGCCGCCTCGGTGATCATGTTCGTGCTGGTCTGCTTCGGCTTCGGCAGCCGGCATCCGTTGCGCGACGCGCTGCTCGGCCTGGTATTGGCGCTGGCAGCCTATTTCGGCTTCGCCCGGGCGCTCGGCGTCAACATCGGCGCGGGTTTCATCGAGAACCAGCTCAACACGCTGATCAACGCCGTCGTCGGCCTGGTAAGGGGCTGACGCAATGGACACGCTCGGCTATCTCGCGCACGGATTTGCGGTCGCTTTCACGCCGACCAATCTGTTGTGGTGCCTGCTCGGCACGACGCTCGGAACCGCGATCGGCGTGCTGCCCGGCCTCGGGCCGGCACTGACCATCGCGTTGCTCCTGCCGATCACCTACCAGGTGGCGCCGGAAGCTTCCTTCATCCTGTTTGCCGGCATCTATTACGGGGCCATGTATGGCGGCTCGACGACGTCGATCCTGCTCAACACGCCCGGCGAAAGCGCCACCATCGTCACCGCGCTCGAAGGCAACCGGATGGCGCGTTCGGGGCGCGGCGGCGCGGCGCTTGCGACCTCCGCGATCGGCTCCTTCGTCGCCGGCACGCTCGGCACGCTGGGCGTCGCCTTCCTGGCGCCGATCGTGGTCAAGTTCGCGCTTGCCTTCGGGCCGGCCGAGTATTTCTCGCTGATGGTGCTCGCCTTCATCACGGTGTCGGCGGTGCTCGGCTCGTCATCGGTGCGCGGGCTGACCAGCCTGTTCGTCGGCTTCGTCATCGGCATGATCGGCGTCGATCTGCAGACCGGGCAGCCGCGCTTCACCTTCGGCATGGGCGAATTGCTCGACGGCGTCGACGTCATCGTGGTCGCGGTCGGCCTCTTCGCGGTCGGCGAGACGCTCTACATGGCCTCGCGCCGCTATGCCGGCAAGGACGAGATCGTGCCGCTGAAAGGCTCGCTCTACATGACAGCCGCCGAATGGGCGCGCTCGTGGAGGCCGTGGCTCAGGGGTGCCGCGATCGGTTTCCCGATCGGCGCGATGCCGGCCGGCGGCGCCGAGATCCCGACCTTTCTTTCCTATGCCGTCGAAAAGAAGCTGTCGAAGCACAAGTCGGAGTTCGGCACGGTCGGCGCCATCGAAGGCGTCGCCGGACCCGAGGCCGCCAACAACGCGTCAGCCGCCGGCGTGCTGGTGCCGATGCTGACGCTTGGCCTGCCGACCTCGGCGACCGCCGCGATCATGCTCTCGGCGTTCCAGAGCTACGGCATCAATCCCGGGCCGCTGCTGTTGACGACGCAGGCCAATCTCGTCTGGGGTCTCATCGCCAGCCTGTTCATCGCCAACGTCATCCTCGTCATCCTCAACCTGCCGCTGATCGGCCTGTGGGTGCGTTTGCTGAAAATCCCGGCGCCGCAGCTCTATGCCGGCATCCTGGTGTTCGCCACCGTCGGCACCTACGGCATCTCGCAGTCGCCGATCGATCTCGTTATCCTTTATCTTCTGGGGGCTGCCGGCTTCCTGATGCGGCGCTTCGATTTCCCGACCGCGCCGGTCATCATCGGAATGATCCTGGGGCCGCTCGCCGAGACGCAGTTCCGCCGCGCGATGACCATCGCCAATGGCGACTGGACCGTGTTCTACCGGCATCCGCTGTCGCTGACGCTGTTGACGCTGGCCTTCATCGGTCTCGTCGGGCCGCATATCTGGGCCTATGTCGAGCACCGGCGCACGCGTGGGCCGGAGCATGTGCCTGGCGATGCCTGATCGATTTGGAGCATCATGACAGACCTGCTTTCCGGTGTCCGCGTCCTCGACCTCACCAACGTGCTGGCAGGCCCTTACTGCGCCTACCAGCTGGCGCTGCTCGGAGCCGATGTGATCAAGGTCGAGGCGCCGCCGGGCGGCGATCTGGCGCGCCAGCTCGGCGCCTCGCCGCAACTCAACCAGGCCGGCATGGGCGCATCGTTCCTGGCGCAGAACGCCGGCAAACGATCGGTCGTGCTCGACTTGAAGAAGCCCGAGGACCGCGACCGTTTCCTCGATCTCGTCGCCACGTCGGACGCGCTGGTCGAGAATTTCCGGCCGGGTGTGATGGATCGCCTCGGCCTCGGCCATGAAAAGCTCAAGCAAGTCCGGCCGAGCCTCGTCTATTGCGCGATATCCGGGTTCGGCCAGACCGGCCCGATGCGCGGCAACCCGGCCTACGACCAGATCATCCAGGGATTGTCGGGGATCATGAGCATCACCGGCACGCCGGAGACCGCGCCGCTGCGTGTCGGCTATCCCGTGGCCGACACGCTGGGCGGGCTGGTGGGGGCCTTTGCGATCGCCGCCGCGCTTGTCAGGCAGAAGACAAGCGGCGAGGGTGCCTTCCTCGACGTGTCGATGCTCGAATGCACGCTGTCGGCGCTGGGCTGGCCTGTGTCGAACTACCTGACGGCCGGCGTCGAGCCGCAGCCCATGGGCAACGAGAACATGACGGCCGCGCCCTCCGGCGCGTTCCGCACCGGCGAGGGGCTGCTCAACATCGCCGCCAACAAGCAGGAGCAGTTCGTCACGCTTTGCGGGCTGATCGGCCGGCCGGAACTGGCATCCGATCGACGCTTCGCCGAACGCGAAAGGCGTAAACAGAACCGGGCCGCATTGAAGACGCTGATCGAGGAAGCGCTTGCCGGCGCTCCGGCCGCCGCCTGGGAAGAAAAG
The DNA here is from genome assembly GCF_033977165.1 of Mesorhizobium captivum. Classification (NCBI taxonomy): domain Bacteria; kingdom Pseudomonadati; phylum Pseudomonadota; class Alphaproteobacteria; order Hyphomicrobiales; family Phyllobacteriaceae; genus Mesorhizobium; species Mesorhizobium captivum. The sequence goes on along the minus strand of NZ_JAVIJB010000025.1, from coordinate 11,586 downwards.
CTCAACCGCGCGGGCGTACCGGCGGGACGGGTGCTGACGATCCCAGAGGTGCTCGAGGAACGCCAGGTGACGGAGCGCGGCATGGCAACCCGCTTCGCGGATGTGCAAGGCATGGACAAGCCGCTGACGGTGGTGCGCGGCGGCTTCATGGTCGATGGCGCTGCACCCATGCCCGCCGGACCGCCGCCGCGGCTTGGCGAGCATATGGACGAGGTTTTCGCCGCGTTGCCGGCCCGCGACAAGACAAGGGCGCGGGCATGAGCGGCACGGAGAAAAAGACTGGCCGCGAGCGCGGCGAGGAATGGTGGCGGACCGGCATCATCGAGATGCGGCCCGGCGTCATCCGGCTGCGCGGCTACGAAATCCAGGATCTGATAGGCCGCGTCAGCTTTCCGGCGTTGATCTGGCTGATGCTGCGGGGCGAATTGCCGAGCGAGCAGCAGGCGGAACTGCTGGGCATCGCGCTGGGTGCGGCCGTCGACCACGGGCCGCAGGCGCCGTCGATCGCGATCGCGCGGATGGCCGCGACCTGCGGCGTCGGCATCAACAACGCCATGGCCTCCGCCATCAATGTGCTGGGCGACGTGCATGGCGGCGCCGGCGAGCAGGCGCTCACCTTTTATGGCGACATCGCCGCCGCGATGGATGGCGGCGCAAGTCTTGCGGAAGCGGTGTCGGTGCGGCTCGACCGTTTCTTCGCAGAGGAAAAAGGCTATGTGCCGGGCCTCGGCCATCGCTTTCATCCAATCGACCCGCGCGCGCCGCGCCTCATCGAACTGACGCGCGATTTCGCCGCGCGTGGGATCGTCAGCGGTCGCTTCGCCGACATAGCCGAGGCGATCGAGGCGGAGGTCGCAACACGCAAGGGCAAGACGATCCCGCTCAACATCGACGGCGCCACCGCCGTCATCTATGGCGAGCTTGGCTTTCCGCCGGCACTGACGCGCGGCCTGTTCGTGCTGTCGCGTTCGGTCGGCATCCTGGCGCATGCCTGGGAGCAATCGCAGGAGGCAGATCGCAACAAAGGTCCGCTGCCCAGGGAATGGCTGTGGGCCTATGCCGGCACGCCGGTACGGCCTTTTCCCGGCGACTCCGAATAGGGGGATCCTGTCAGGCCGGCTCGGCCGTTGGGACCGTCAAATCCCTCAGAAGGGTCGAAAGCTCCGGCTCGTCGATGAGCAGAGCCGCGTCAGCCGCCGGCAGCCAGGCGCGTTGCCGGTTCGCTGCTTCCCGCCAATCGGCCATCTCCTCGGTGACCTCGAGCAGGTAGACGACCACGTCGACACGGACGAAACGGTTGGCCATCCGCTTCCAGTAGGAGTAGCCGCCGGCGGGTTGCTTCAGCGCCTTGCCAAGCACGCCGGCTTCTTCCTCAGCCTCGATCATGGCTGCCTTGCGCCCGCTCTTGCCTTTCATCGGCCACCCCTTGGGCACGATGAAGCGCCTGGTCGTGCGCGACGTGACCAACAACACCTCGAGGTTGCCGCCCTCGCTCACACGAAAGGGGATAGCCGCCACCTGGCGGATCCGCTCCCCCTTCTTTGCCCTGCGTACCGCTTTCTTCTTGGCTGTTGCCATCCCAAAATCCGATGAGAGCAGCATTCACACCGGGCGCTGTCCGCGCACGGCAAAATCCTGCCCTTGCAAACCCCAAAACCGTCACCCTTGCAATCCCGGCTTTCGCCAGCAAGTAAGTCGGCTAAATAAACCGAAAAAAGCCGGATGTCAGCGGCAAACCCGCGAAATCGTGGTGCCGATCACCTGGGACTGGCAATTCTGCTTGACGATCGGCACTTCGGGGCGGGGCTTCGGCACGACCTGCCGGTCCTGCTCGCGATAAAACTGCTGCTGTTGCTGGAACTGCTGTCGCTGCAGCTGGTTCCGCAGCGCCTGCAGTTCGTTCTGCTGGATCAGGGCGTTACGGTTTGTCGGGATGACGACCTGGCCCGAGGCATGGAAAGCGGTGCCCGACAACACAGCAGTCGCCAGAGCTGCCGATATCAAAACCGCCGAGAGGCGAGGATGAGACATCGTGTCCTTCCCGCATGAAACCAAAACCTCACCCAATATAGGGTGTTTGTCCGGATGTGCCATGGCTGGGATGCGGCTAGTCGATCGATTGTCATGCCAAAGAAAATCTGGCTGGCGAACCAGCATTGCGCTTGACGGGAGCGGTGGTTTCGCCGCTCTATCGCGCGGCCTAGTGGACGGGCCGGGTCAAGAGGAATTCCATGAGAAGCAGGTACAAATTGTCCGTCGCGATGTTGGCCGTAGCAGGTGTCGTCGGCCCGCCGGCGCTCGCCGCGCAGAACAAGGGCGACAAGGTCGCGCCGGCGGCCAGCCAGCCAGCCGACGCCGCGGGCAAGCCGCAGCTGCCGGGCGGCGCTTCGGCGCTGTCGGAGACGCATGGCGACTGGACCGTCAACTGCCAGGTGACCGGCACGAACAAGCTGTGCAGCCTGTCGCATCAGCAGTTCAACAAGCAAAGCGGACAGCGCCTGCTGGCTATCGAATTGACGACCAAGACCGGCCAGGACGCCATGGGCACGCTGGCGCTGCCCTTCGGGCTGGCTTTGGCCAATGGCATCTCGCTCGAGATCGACGACAAGAAGCTGGAAGGAACCCTGCAGTTCAACACCTGCCAGGCCGTGGGCTGCCTGGTGCCGGTGGCGTTCGATGCCGACACCGCCTCACTGCTGCAGAACAGCACCACGCTGAAAATCAACGCCACGGCCGCGGACACGATGCAGCCGGTCGCCTTCACCATCTCGCTCAACGGATTCGCCAGCGCGCTCGCCAGGACGGCGGACCTGTCGGCGGACTAGTTTCGTCGGGACCGCTGGTATGTGTTGGCGGATGTGCATCCGGAGATTTGCTGAAACGCCTATCGCTTCGTCATCCTATGGCGGAGCAAGGAGCGAAGCGACGCGACCTTGAGATGCTTCGGCCAACCGTTTGCGTCAGCTACTCCACCTCACGCAGCCGATAACCGACGCCTGTCTCGGTGATGATGTAGCGCGGCTGGTCCGGGGTCTTCTCGATCTTCTGCCTCAATTGGCGGACATAGACCCTGAGATATTGCACGTCGGTCGAGTCGTTCCAGATCTGCTTCATCAGGAACTGGTGGGTCAGCACCTTGCCGGCATATTGCACGAGCATGCGCAGGATGTCGTATTCCTTCGGCGACAGTTTTACTTCCTTGCCTTCGACCTTGACGATGCGTTTGACGAGGTCGACGCTGAGATCGCCGGTCTGGAACACCGGCTTCTCGCCCTGTTGCTGGAATTTGTGGCGCAGCGCCACGCGGATGCGGGCGACGAGCTCGTTCATGCCGAAGGGTTTTGTCACATAGTCGTCGGCACCGAGCTCGAGCGCCTGGACGATGCCGGCCTCGTCGGTACGGCTCGACAGGATGACCACCGGAATGTCGAGGCCGTCGTTGCGCCATTTGCCGAGCAGCTCGAGGCCGCTCATGCCCGGCAGGCCGAGGTCGAGCAGGATCAGGTCGGGCGGCTGCGTCTCAATGAGTTCGATCGCGGCATTGGCGTTCGGCGCCTCGGATACCGTATAGCCCTGGCTGCCGAGGCCGACACGAAGCAGCTTGCGGATCGGCGGCTCGTCGTCGACGACCAGGATGCTGACGTTCGGATTGGTCATGCGGCGTCATCCGTTTTGGCGACGGTCAGGTTCGGAATCGCTTCCGGCACGGGCATGCGGATGGTGAAGATCGCGCCCGGCCGGTCGGTCCGGTTAGCCGCCGAGATCGCGCCGCCCATGGCCTCGACGAAGCCGCGGCTGATCGACAGGCCGAGACCCGTGCCGGCGCGGACCTGGTCGCGCTTGCGGACGCGGTAGAAGGTGTCGAAGATCCGTTCCAGGTCGCTGGGCGGAATGCCCGGCCCCTCATCCATGACCTGCAGGATGACGGACCCATTGTCGAGCCAGCCTTGCAGGCGGATGGCCGAGCCGGGCGGCGCATATTTGGCGGCATTGTCGAGAAGGTTGAACAGCGCCTGCTCGAACAGAACAGGGTCGAGGCGCAGCATCGGCAGGTCCGGCGGAATGTCGGTGTCGATCCGATGCTCACCGGTGATCTTTCGAGCTCGATCGAGCGCCGAGCCGACGATGTCGCCGAGATAATGGAGAGCGTAGTTCGGCTCCATGGCGCCAGACTCGATCTTGGTCATGTCGAGCAGGTTGGCGATGAAGCGGTTCAGCCGCTCCGACTCATCGACCACGGTCGACAGAAGGTCCGCACGGTCCTTTTCGGGAAGTGCGGCCGCGTATTCCCGCAGCGTGCCGGCGGCGCCCATGATGGCGGCAAGCGGCGTCTTCAGGTCATGCGAGATCGAGGTGAGCAGCGCCGTGCGCAGCCGGTCCGCTTCCGCCGCGAGCCTGGCGCGGTCGACATCGGCGACGAGCTGGATGCGCTCGATGGCGACCGCCGCCTGGTCGGCAAGCGCATCGAGAAGACGCTGCTGCTCGGGCGTCAGCAATGGTCCCTGCTTGTCGTTGTCGAGGCCTACGACGCCGACCGCCGTGCGCCCCGTCCGCAAGGGGAGGTAGAGCCGCTTGGCGCCGGGCAGCGTGTCGGCGCCGCGGCCGGCCGGGCGGTCGTGCTCCCAGGCCCAGCGGGCCGCCGCGATATCGGCCTCGGCCAAGGTGTCGTCCGGCGGGTAGCCGGCCTTGACGGTGATCGTGCCGTTTTCGGGCAGAAGCAGCACCACGCGCACCTTCAGCATCGAGGCGATCTGGAAGGCGGTGGCCCAGAGAACGTCGTCGAGCGTGCCGGCGCCGGCGAGCTTTTTCGAGAAGGAATAGATGTCCTCGGTTGCCCGTGCGCGCGAACGGGCCGCGACCGCCTGGCGCTGGACGCGGGCGGTCAGATTGCTGGCGATGACGGCGACGACGAGGAAGACGGCAAAGGCAACGATGCTCTCCGGGTCCCTGATCGTCAGCGTGTAGCGCGGCTCGAGGAAGAAGAAGTTGAAGGCGAGCGCGCTCAGGAAACACGCGTAGAGCGCCGGCCACAGCCCGCAGGTCACCGCCGACGTCAGCACCGACAGCAGGAGGACGATCGCCAAATTGCGGACATCGAGGAATTGATCGAGAACCGAGCTGACGGCCAGCGCACCGGCGACATAGGTCGTGGCGAGCGTATAGGGCCAGATCTGGAAAGGCTTCTTCTCGTCGGCGGCCTTGACCCTTCTCGAAGGCCTCTCCGCGTCGCGTTCGGTTCCCGAAATGACGTGGACGCTGATGTCGCCGGCATTGCGGATCAGATCGTAGGTGAGCGAGCCGTCGATCAGTTCCCGCCAGCGCGAGCGGGTCGGCCTGCCGATGACGATATGGGTGAAGTTGTTCGCCGTCGCGTGGCGCACGATGTCCTGGGCGACGTTCTGGCCGGGGATGGTCGTCACCTCTGCGCCGAGCTGCTCGGCCAGGCGCAGGTTGGTCGCCAGCCGGTCCTTGTCCTCTTCCGACGTGCCGGCAAGGCGAGGCGTATCGACATGCAGCGCCGTCCAGGGCGCGCGCAGCCGATCGGCCAGCCGGCGAGCGTAACGGATGCGGGCGGCTCCGCCCGGACGCGAGTCGACGCAGACGAGGACGCGTTCGCCGGCAGCCCACGGCCCCGGAATGGCATGCGACTGCATGTGATTGAGCAGCTGCTCGTCGACGCGCTGGGCGGTGCGCCTCAGCGCCAGCTCGCGAAGCGCCGTCAGATTGCCCGGCGAGAAATAGTTCTCGATCGCGCGCTGGGCAGTTTGAGGGAAATAGACCTTGCCTTCCTGCAGCCGCTGGATCAGGTCGTCGGGGGTGAGATCGATGACCTCGATATCGTCGGCCTCGTCGATGATGGAATCGGGAACGGTCTCGCGCACCCTGACGCGGGTGATCTGCGCCACGACGTCGTTCAGGCTTTCGACATGCTGGATGTTGAGCGTGGTGTAGACGTCGATGCCTTGCGACAGGATTTCCTGCACATCGAGGTAGCGCTTGGGGTGGCGGCTGCCGGGCGCGTTGGTGTGGGCGAGCTCGTCGACCAGGACCAATGCCGGACGCCGTTTCAGGATGGCGTCGATATCCATCTCCTCGAGAGCGCGGCCTCTGTACTCGACCTCGCGGCGCGGGATCACCTCGTAGCCGTCGACCAGCGCCTGGGTCTCCTTGCGGCCGTGCGTCTCGACGACGCCGATGACGACGTCGATGCCGTCGGCGCGGCGGGCACGGCCCGCCATCAGCATCTCGTAGGTCTTGCCGACACCGGGCGCGGCGCCGAGGAATATGCGCAGCCGGCCGCGGCCCTCCCGCTCGGCATGCTCGAGCAGCGCGTCGGGAGATGGTCTGTTCTCTGGGTTGGTCCTGTCGTCCGGCATCAAGTCCAATCATGAATTGCGCCGGGGATCGTGTCGATCCCCGGCGCGGGTGCTGATTATTTCAGGTCGTCGAGCGCGAGATTGAGCGCCAGCACATTGACCACGGGCTCGCCCATGAAGCCCAGCTCGCGCTCTTCGACATGGCTGTCGACGAGCGATTTCACCTTGGCTTCGTCGATGCCCCGGGCCTTGGCAATCCGCGGCACCTGGAAATGGGCGGCTTCGGGGCTGATGTCAGGGTCGAGGCCGCTTCCGGAAGTGGTGACGAGGTCCATCGGCACCGGCGCGTTCGGTTTCTCCGCCTTCAGCTTGTCGGCATCGCCCTTGATGCGCTCGATCAGCTTCGGATTGGTCGGTCCGAGATTCGAGCCGCTGGAAGAGGCGGCGTTGTATCCCTCGCCGGCTGCCGACGGCCGGCCGTGGAAATAGCGGTCGCCGGCGAAGGCCTGGCCGATCAGTTCGGAGCCGATGACCTTGCCATCTCTTTCGATCAGGCTGCCATTGGCCTGTTTGGGAAACAGCGCCTGCGCGATGCCGGTCATGCCGATCGGATAGACGAGGCCGGCAAGCACCGTGAAGAAGACGATCATGACGATCGCGGGTCTGAATTGCTTGAACATCGGAATAAATCCTTATGCGAGGCCGAGGGCCGTGACGATCATGTCGATCGCCTTGATGCCGACGAACGGCACGATGATGCCGCCGAGGCCGTAGACGAAGAGGTTGCGGGTGAGCAGCGCGCCGGCGCCGATGGCGCGGTACTTCACGCCTTTCAGCGACAGCGGGATCAGCGCGATGATGATCAGCGCGTTGAAGATGATGGCCGACAGGATGGCGCTCTGCGGCGTCGCCAGATGCATGATGTTGAGCGCCTGCAGCGGACCAGCGGACTGTCCGGGCGCGACGTAGAAGACCGCGAACATGGCCGGGATGATGGCGAAGTACTTGGCCACGTCGTTGGCGATCGAGAAGGTGGTCAGCGAACCGCGCGTCATCAGCAGCGCCTTGCCGATCTCGACGATCTCGATCAGCTTGGTCGGGTCGGAATCCAAGTCCACCATGTTGCCTGCTTCCCGCGCGGCGACCGTGCCGGTGTTCATGGCGACGCCGACATCGGCCTGGGCGAGCGCCGGCGCGTCGTTGGTGCCGTCGCCGCACATGGCGACCAGCTTGCCCTTGGCCTGCTCCTCGCGGATCAGCGACAGCTTGTTCTCCGGCGTCGCCTGGGCGAGGAAGTCGTCGACGCCGGCTTCGGCGGCGATGGCCGCCGCGGTCAGCGGGTTGTCGCCGGTGATCATCACCGTGCGGATGCCCATCTTGCGCAGCTCCGCGAAACGCTCGCTGATCCCGCCCTTGACGATGTCCTTGAGGTGGACGACGCCGAGCAGGCGTCCGTCGCGTTCGACCGCCAGCGGCGTGCCGCCGGCCTTGGCGATCTCGTCGGCAATGGCCTGCAGATCGCGGATGGTGTCGCTGGTCGGACGTAAGCCATGAGCTGCGACGGTTGCCTGATTTACGTGGGTCAACACAGCATCGACCGCGCCCTTGCGCACCGACGAGCCGTCGATGTCGACACCGCTCATGCGGGTTTGCGCGGTGAAGGGCACGAAGGTCGCGTGCAAGCTCGCCATATCGCGGGCGCGGATGCCGTATTTGTCCTTGGCGAGCACGACGATCGAGCGGCCTTCCGGGGTTTCATCGGCCAGCGAGGCGAGCTGGGCAGCATCGGCCAGCTCCTGTTCGGTGACGCCCTTGACCGGACGGAACTCGGTCGCCTGGCGGTTGCCGAGGGTGATGGTGCCGGTCTTGTCGAGCAGCAGCGTGTCGACGTCGCCGGCGGCCTCGACGGCGCGGCCGGACATGGCAAGCACGTTGAAGCGCACCAGCCGGTCCATGCCGGCGATGCCGATAGCCGACAGCAGGGCGCCGATCGTGGTCGGGATCAGCGTCACGAACAGAGCGACGAGGATGGTCACCGGGATATAGCCGCCCGAATAGGAGGCGAAGCTGGGGATGGTCGCGGTCGCCAGCACGAAGATCAGCGTCATGCCGACCAGCAGGATGTTGAGCGCGATCTCGTTCGGCGTCTTCTGGCGCTCCGCGCCTTCGACCAGCGAGATCATGCGGTCGAGGAAGGTCTGGCCGGACGCGGCGGAAATGCGCACGCGGATCCAGTCGGACAGCACCTGCGTGCCGCCGGTGACGGCCGAACGGTCGCCGCCGGATTCACGGATGACTGGGGCGGATTCTCCGGTGATCGCCGCCTCGTTGACCGAGGCCACGCCTTCGATCACCTCGCCGTCCGAGGGGATGATGTCGCCAGCCTCGACCAGCACGACGTCGCCGACCTTCAAGCTGGTGCCGGGCACCAGCTTGAACTTGCCGCGATCCTCGCCGTTGACGAGCAGCTTGGCCTGGGTCTCGGTGCGCGCCTTGCGCAGCGAGTCGGCCTGGGCCTTGCCGCGGCCTTCGGCGACGGCTTCGGCGAAGTTGGCGAACAGCACGGTGAACCACAGCCAGATGATGATCTGCAGGGTGAAGCCGAGATCGCCGCCGCCGGTGATGAGTTCCTTGACGAACAGAACGGTGGTGAGCGCCGAGACGATGGCGACGACGAACATCACCGGGTTCTTGATGAGCGTGCGCGGATCAAGCTTGCGGAAGGCGCCGCCAATGGCGGGCATCAGGATGCGGGCATCCAGAATGCTCGCGGATTTGGTCTGGCTCATTTCGAGGCTCCAGTATCGGTGATGTTGGACGGCGCGGGGTGCTCGGTCTTCGGGAAGAGGTGCGGAAGGGCGGAAGCCAGCAGCCACAGCACGAGCAGCACCGCTGCCATGCCGAGGAAGGTGGAGAGCGTTGGGAAAGGACGAGGCCTCTCGTCCCTTCCGTCATCGGGCTGACCGTCACCGGGTTGGTGAGGGTCGTGCCGGCGTATGTGATTGAACCAGGGCATGGTCATCTCAGAAGGTCTGTCCATGGATCATTGCCAGGTGCTCGACGATCGGCCCGACGGCGAGCGCCGGAAAGAAGGTGAGACCGCCGACGATGATGATGACGCCGACCAGCAGGCCGACGAACAGCGTGCCGTCGGTCGGAAAGGTGCCGGCCGAAGCGGGCACGGTCTTCTTGGCGGCCAGCGAGCCGGCGATGGCCAAAGCCGGGATGATGACCAGGAAGCGACCCATCAGCATGCCGATGCCGAGCGTGATGTTGTACCAGGGCGTGTTGCCGGAGAGGCCGCCGAAGGCCGAACCGTTGTTCGCGGCCGCCGAGGTATAGGCGTAAAGCACCTCGGTGAAGCCGTGCGGGCCGCCATTGGCGATCGAAGCCACGGCGCTCGGCAGGACCACGGCGATCGCCGTGAAGATCAGCATCGCCAGCGGCAGGCACAGGATGGCAAGCATCGCCATCTTGACCTCCTTGGCCTCGATCTTCTTGCCGAGATATTCCGGCGTGCGGCCGACCATCAGGCCGGCGACGAAGACGGCGAGGACGACGAACATCAGGATGCCGTAGAAGCCGGCGCCGACGCCGCCGACGATGACCTCGCCGAGCTGCATGTTGATGAGCGGGATCATGCCGCCAAGCGCGGTGAAACTATCATGCATTGCGTTGACGGCGCCGCAGGAGGCCGCCGTGGTTATGACCGCGAACAGCGCGGAGAGCGCGATGCCGAAGCGCGTCTCCTTGCCTTCCATGTTGCCGCCGTCGATGCCAAGCGCATGGACCAGTGGGTTGCCGGCGGCCTCGGCCCAGTAGCAGACGATGACGCCGGCGAGGAACAGCACGCCCATCGAGGCCAGGATCGCCCAGCCCTGGCGCTCACTGCCGACCATACGGCCGAAGACATTGGTGAGGGCAGCGCCAAGCGCGAAGATCGACAGCATCTGGATCAGGTTGGAGATGGCGTCCGGATTCTCGAACGGATGCGCGGCGTTGGCGTTGAAGAAGCCGCCACCATTGGTGCCGAGCATCTTGATGGCGACCTGCGAGGCGACCGGGCCCAGCGCGATCGTCTGCTTGGCACCTTCCAGCGTGGTGGCGTCGACGTACGGCCCGAGCGTCTGCGGTGTGCCCAGCCACACAAAGGCGAGCGTCAACACGATGCAGAGCGGCAGGAGCACGTAGAGCGTGCAACGGGTGAGATCGACCCAGAAATTGCCGATCGACTTGCCCGAGGCGCGGGCGAAACCGCGGATCAAGGCGATTGCGATGGCAATGCCGGTGGCGGCCGAAACGAAGTTCTGCACGGTGAGGCCGGCCATCTGCACGAGGTAGGACATCGTGCTTTCGCCGCCGTAATTCTGCCAGTTGGTGTTGGTGACGAAGCTCGCCGCGGTGTTGAAGGCAAGCTGAGGGTCGACCGCGGTCATGCCGGCGGGATTGTAGGGCAAGGCGCCCTGCAATCGCTGCAGCGCATAGAGGACCAGCAGTCCGGCAAGATTGAAGAGCAGCATGCCGGTCGCGTAGACGGCCCAGTGCTGTTCTTCCTTCTCGCTCGTTCCGGCGAGGCGATAGAGGCCGCGCTCGATCGGCGCGAGCACCGGCGACAGAAAGGTCCGGTCGCCGCTGAAGACGCGGTACACATAGCCGCCGAGCGGCTTCACGAGCAAAGCCAAGATCCCGCAATAGACGAGGATCTGTATCCAGCCATTGAATGTCATGATGGGACTTTCCGTATGCCGGTCAGAAGCGTTCCGGGCGGATGAGCGCGTAGGTGAGATAGGCAAGCAGGAACAAGGTCACTGCGCCGCCAAGGATGTAGTCGAGAAGCATGATCCGGCCCTTCCGCTCAGATTCTGTCGCAGGCTTTGACGTAGGCTAAGGACAGGGCGAAGAACAAAAGCCCGATCCCGAGAACAATGAGGTCCATTGCAGACGTTCCTTATTTCCATTTGTGTTTACGACCCGCGTTGACGGGGCTCAAAACTGCACGCTAGCGCCCATCACCTTGGCGGCGACGGCGGTCAAAACTTCTTTTTCGGAAGGAAATATGAACCCGACCGCCATAAAGGTTCGAGACGGGCCGGAGAGGAAAGATATAGGAATTCTATAGGGGTTTTGGCCCGTCAACTTTCAGTCTGGAGCGAACAACGTAGGTGAAGTTGCTGTAGTTCTTGCCTCGCGGAGGCTGGCGCTGCCCCTTGTATCTGCACGGACAGAGATTTGTGCGATGGAAGCGACTGAGCCTCGAACCGGACGGCCA
>NZ_JAVIJB010000024.1:0-108198 GCF_033977165.1 Mesorhizobium captivum | reverse complement strand
AAAGCGGCCCGCATCTGACCCTGCCTCTGTCAACCAAGGACAGCCGTGCGGTGCTCGTGACGCTTACAATACATCAGAGCCGACCTAGCAATCTTGATTGTCGCGGCCAAGCTAGCAGTCGCGTTCCACGTGGCGACGGGCAGTCAGGCACGGACCTGCCTGAGAGACGTGCCTATCTCCGAAACTGGCAGCGGGAAAGCTTCGACCTGTCCCGCAGTCTTGTCCAAATACTGCATCAACGCCGTGACCAGATGGTAGAAGATGCTCGCCGGGACCTCCGTAGCCACTGACCTTCCGCGCTCATCAATCCTGTCGACCCATAAGCCGAGCGGTGCGGGATCAATATGCCATCTGAAGAGCCGGGCGACGCGCGCTTCGATCTCGGGTTTCAGATCAGGTCCGCCAATACCATCCAGGGCGACCGCCGCTTTGATCGCCTCGCACTGCGGCCAGCTTCGCGAAAGCCGGGCGAGGGGCAGCCCATGGCGCGACACGGCTGCATAAGCGAGACCGGTGGCTCGGTTCAGACCGCTTGCGACCGCCGAGGAATAGAGCTTTCTCGCGTATGCAACTAAGTCCTTCTGGCCGCTGGTCCGCGCGAAGTCGACGAGGAGGGACGCCCATTCGAAATGGTGCCCTGGTTCAGTCCACTGTCCCTCATCCCCTGGCAACGGCTGCCAATCGCCGTCGAAGCGCTCTCCTAGTGTCCAGCTTTCCTCGTCGAAGAAATGGCATCGAAAGAGATCGATGACGCGCGCCGCACGACGCAGATATACGCGGTCGCCCGTGACCCCATGCCAGGCAAGGAAGGATTCAAGCATATGCATGTGGGGGTTCGAGAACCGCACCCCGTTCCAAAGGGGGCTCTCGAGGAAGCCATTGAGACTGCCGGCCTCCAGATGCGTGTCGATGAAATGAAATGTCTCTTGCGCAAGGCGCAGGGCATCTTGGTGGCCGCATCGATGAGCATGTGCAAGCGCCAGCAGCACGCAGGCGTGGTCGTAAGCGTCCTCCGCCGGGTCAGCTACGCTGCCGTTGCAATTCATGGAGCGCACCCAGCCGCCGCGATCGGTGCGGCCGTATTTCGCGATGAAGTCGATCCCGTGGTTGATAAGGTCGTCGGCGGGTCCGGTCCAACCGCGTTCCTTGGCCACCGCGAATGCGTAGATCTGTCGAGCCATCGTCCGCATGCGCTTCGGCTTGCGTAAGGGTCTGGCGTCAAATCCGAGCGACTCATGAAATCCGCCGTACACGTCGTCGACGCCTGCAGTCGACCATACCGGCAGGGTTTCGTCGAAAAGCCAGTGCTCGACGCGCTTGCGCCACGACCCGCTGACGATGACCTGGTCTTCCGACGCTGTGAACTTGGTCTCGAGCCGTCCGCTTTTCTCCAACTGTTCGACAACCTTCTTAACGTTCTGGCTGTGGCTGACTGGAGCGATGAATACCGCGTCCGAGGTTGCCACCACGGCTACATCCTTCATTCCAATGACGGTCAGCAGCCTGCCCTGGCTTCGAAGATAGGAACTGCCGCAGTCCATCGCCACGACGTCGCCCATCACGACATTGCCGTCGCTGTCGGTCGGGCTGGCTTCGAGCAGCGATTGCCACGATCCAAGGTCATTCCAGTGGAAGGATGCCGTAACCATCGCGATGTCCTGGGCATGCTCCATGACTGCGTAATCGATCGAGGTTGACGGGACAGCTGAGTAGAAACTCGGGGGCAGGTAAATTCCCGAAACGTCGTGCCGTGCGGTCTTATGGGCCCGTTCGCAGCTGACCCAGATGTCTGGCCGGAACTCGAGAAATGCTTGGCGCATCGTGTCTGCGCGAAACAGGAAGATGCCGGCGTTCCAATAGAACCTTCCCGAAGACACATATTGGCGAGCTGTGTCGGCATCGGGCTTCTCGACAAATCGCGCAACGGTGGCCACGTCGTCGGCACTTGCCGCTACCTCGATGTAACCGTACCCGGTTTCGGGGTGTATCGGCTTGATGCCAAATATGACAAGTCTGCCTGACTCGGCGACCGGGCGGCCTATTTCGACCGTTTCCCAGAATTGCGCGTCGGTTGATATCTCATGATCGGAGGGAACCACGAGCACAAGCGCGTCGGCGCCATACTCGACGATCGTCTGCAGGGTGGCTATTGCGACCGCCGCGGCGGTATTGCGGCCAACTGGCTCAAAAATCGATCTGCCGCCGTCCAAGCCGAGGGGACTAATGTCGGAGACAACGCGATCGGCATGCCGCTCGGACGCTATCAGGTAAATTGGGGTACCACCTTCGGGCCGGGCCTTGAGGCGCCGGACGGTCTTCGCAAGCATGGATCCGTCGCCGTAAAGGTCATGGAATTGCTTGGGATTGTCTTCGCGCGAAAGCGGCCAAAGCCGTGAGCCCACGCCCCCACTCATGACAAAACATACGATGCGGCCCGGCATGGTCCAGTTCCTCTCAGAATGTCTGATTGTACGCGCCAACTTCCGGATTGCGGCGCAGGACAGCATCCAGAGCCAGGAACATCTCCCGACGGCGCTCAGACGAGACGGGGCTTTCCACCACCACGACGATTTCCGGTTTGTTCGACGAGGCTCTGACCAGGCCCCAGGTACCGTCTTGGGCGACCACACGCACGCCATTGACGGTGACCAGATCAGCAAGTGGCTGGCCAGCGAACTCCATCCCATCGCTCTTCATTTTCAGGAATTCCCGGACAACGTTGGCAACCACACTGTATTTCTCCTCATCGGGGCAGTGTGGTGACATCGTCGGGGTACCGTACGTCACCGGCAGATAGCGGTAGAGGTCGGCGAGCGTCTTGCCCGGGTTGCGGTCGAGCATCTCGCAAATGGCAATCGCCGTAACGAGCGCGTCGTCGTAGCCCCGTCCGATCGGGGGGTTGAAGAAGAAATGGCCCGATTTCTCGAAGCCGGCCATGGCATGGAGTTCGGCAACGCGCCTCTTGATGTAGGAGTGCCCGGTCTTCCAGCAGTCGATCAAGGCATGGTTCTGCGCCAGCGCCAAGCCGATGTCCTTGACGCGCGCCCCGGCCGCCATCATGCCGGCGACGAGCGCCATCTTGACGGCCATGGAAACTTCGGAAGTCATGGCCGGTGACGATGTCAGGGTCCATACCCATTCGACGGATCAGGGTGCCGAGCGCCATACCGAGCACCTGTACTCCCAGCAAATTGAGCTCGGGCTCTTTCTCGGAGCCTGGATGCCCGAACCACCAGCGTGCGTCGTATTCGCGGAAGCCAGTGGCCTTGATGAGAGGACTGGTTTCAAAGAGGAGTGTATTCGGCTTGGCCTGACCGACTATGTTGAGCGTCACAGTTTCGTCCCACAATTGCGCGGCACAATCCTAGCACGCTGTTGGGTCCACGCCGCTTCATGATTGGGGGTAGCCCTTACGCTCCGGTTCGCATCTCATCGTCCGCCAGGAGCATACTTGCCGATCGGTTGAAGAGCACGTTCTCTTGCAAAACGACGCGCGGTCGACGATGCCGGGCCGGTTGGGGTTGGCTGTGAAGCCGGGGGGTTTGGCGAAGATGCCGCGTCGGTTGAAGTTGGCGACGTCAATCGCCCATCGTCGATGACGTCGGATCGACCTGCAGACCGGGGAACGTATCTACCGCGCCGTCCAGATCCGCTGCCACACCGCTCGCGTCCTTGATACTCGCGCCGCTCGGAAGATTGACCCCGGTAATAGCCAGCGCCGAGGTATTCGTGTCCGTCGACGCGACGGTGGTGCGGAAGGTGAGCGCGTTCGTGCCGGAGCCACCGACATAGCTGGCCGTTCCGCCATCATTGAGCGACAGTGCAGGCGTACCGGTGACAGTCACGGCGCTGTTAAAGTCAACTCTCAATGTGATGACATCGCCGGTATGCTCGGTTCCCGTTGCCGGTGAAGTGGCGACGTGCGTAACTGCCGGCTGGATCGTGGACACCGCCGAGGGAGTGACGTTGGCACCCCTGACTGTGTCGCCGCTGCCCGCCTTTTGATAGAGGTGAATCTGGTCGATCTGCATCTGCAGTGACGAAGGGGTCGAGCTATCGAGAGCTGTATGCCACCCGGCCGCGTTTGAATTCGCGACCGCATTGTTCATGATCAATTGCATCGGTTCATCCGGGATCACGACCTGTGCGCTGGTCACTTGCGCCATCTGCTTCCCGTCCAGATACCAAGTGATCGATTTACCAGGATCCCAGTAGATGCCGTACGTGTGGAATCCGGCCGTGAGGTCAATGCCGCTGTCGATGGTGTCGCCGACCCACCCTGACGGCCCGTGCAGGTGCCAGGAAAAATTCTGGTCCGCCGGCCCAGAACCGGTAAATCCACCCTCCTGCATGTCGAGCTCGAAATTGTCGCCGCTGCTGCCCGCGCCTTCTCCGGGCATCAGCCAAAGGCCCGGCCATGCGCCACCGCCGCTCGGCGCCTTCATGCTAATCTGAAGGTAGCCGCCGTTGAATTCGAAGTTGCCATAGCTGCTGACAGCTCCGGACGTGACCGGGAATGTCTGTGCCGTTCCCCCCTGATTCGTGCCGCTGATGGACTGTCGGATCGCCGTCAGATCTAAGGTCCCGTTGCTCACAGAAACTTGGCTCGCCCCATCGTACTCGGCATTGTAAGGGCCGCCCGGGGTACTTCCTCCCGAGCCATCGGTATTCCATGGCCCGCCCTTGGCCGCATTGCTTGTGACGTAGGCGTGCCAATCACTGCCGAGCGTCGTACCGGAGAAATTCTCCTCGTAGACGAGGTCGCTAGAAGTGAACCCTGCGGGCGCGGAAAGAGCCATTCCGTGATCCTTCTGTGGCGTTGAAAACAGGGAATCCCACCGCTCCGCATCGCCAAGTGCGCGGCATGCCGCAGGCTCACAGTCCTAGGAAACGCGAGCCCGTTTCAAGCTCGCAGCTAGGCGACCCGAACTGATTTCAAACTCGCAGTTAGGCAACGCGAACTGATAACAAAATAGCGGATGTTTGGATATCATCGCGCCAGACATTATTGTCGCGCGAGCTCAACGTTAAACCCACCATTCTAGCGTGTGCCTGCATCAGGATGATATTTCTCAAGACCAGAACAGCGCGGATTGTCAAACTTCAACCGCGCAACCAGTCGCCAAAGCTCCACCTCGTGGCCGTCTGCTAACCGCCTGGCCTGCTCTTCCGCAGCAACGTCGTCTGTGCAGGCAAGGTTGATCCCGCCCATGAACTGGCCGCGTTCGTCAAGAACGTAGAGCCGATACTGCTGCATCGCTTGTTCTCGATCAGGATCGCAAACCCGGCTCGACGCCAGCTCCATTTGCACCGAGGCCCCCAGCGGCGCTGCGCTGTTGACGCCGATCGCTCCACTCTTGTGTACTTGCCAAACAAAGACGCTGCATAACGACATGCCCGAACATAGAATGAATGTCTTCAGCTAGTTGCATGTCATTCACATTGACCCAGACAACGTGTTGGGCAATCTGTCTGAGCGTTCCCCCGCCATATCCACAAAGACCTAACGTGACTGCGCCGTGATTGTTAGCGTATCGAACAGCACGCAAAACGTTTTCCGAGTTTCCGCTTCCCGAAATGGCAATGACCAAGTCGCCATCGTTGAGGATGTTCTTCAGCTGCTCGACGAATACGTCTTGGAATGAAACGTCGTTCGCGTACGCAAATGTAAGGCCAACATTGTCCACCAGCGTCCGGCCACGAAAGGGGCGTTTCGTAGAGAGGTAGATGCTCTTATTCCAGTCCGTGATGAAATGGAGCGCCGTAAGTGAACTCCCACCATTGCCCAGCGTGATTACCTGCTTGCCGTCTCTTTGTGCCTCTGCGACCAGCGCAACTGCACTGTCAAAGCTTTGGTGATCTAAAGAAGCCAGCACTGTCTCAAGTTTCTTGAAATAAGCTTGAGCACTGCCGCCAGGTGTTATTGTGCGGACACCGACCTCGGTTGAGTGAGCACTGCCGCTAAAGTGTTTCATTGAGCAATCTCCGATGTCGGTTGGTAATGAACTATGCGGCTCCCGGCGAAATCAAACTTCACAGGGAAGTGCTTTAGCACCCCGAGAGCCAATTTGATTGCGTCGTGGCGGTCGGGAGGTGCGAAGAACATGAGAAAACCTCCTGCGCCGGCTCCGAGCAGCTTCCCGCCCGTGGCGCCTGCCCGTAACGCAGCCCGGTACCAGCCATCGATCGCATCGTTCGAGATTTCTTCGGAAAGGCTCCTCTTTAAGAGCCAGTTCTCGTGGAGGATTTCGCCAAAGGCGTTGAGATTGCATCGATGCAGTTCATCGCGGAGATGATACGTGAGCTCGACCATCCGCCTGAGCGCCTTGCGTTTGTCCGGTGCTTTAGCGATGCCTTCCGACTGTCGGACGAGAATGTCCGACGCACTGCGCGTCATGCCGGTGTAGAAGACAAGAACTTGCTTCTCGATCGCAGCGATAAATTCACGTGGACATATGAGCGGCGACACCGAGACGCTATCATCGGAGTGAAACTCGATAAGATTCAGCCCACCGAAGGCGGCGGCGTATTGATCTTGTCTTCCGATGGGTGCGCCACAACGCTCAATCTCAATGCAGCAACTATCTGCACCGAGCTTTGCCTTCGAGACATACTGCCCTCGAAACGCGTTCAGCGCGTGCAGAAGACCAACCGTAAAGGCGCTTGAAGATCCAAGACCCGTTCCCTTAGATGGAATGTCAGCAATGGTCGTTATCTCAACGCCGCCGCAGATTCCGAGGTATTCCATCGTTGCTTTCACTATAGGGTGCTGGATATTCTCGACAGTCTCTACCTCTTCCGTTTTGGAGTAAGCGATTCGAGTACCGTTATCGAACTTACGGTTCACATTCACGTACACGTATTTGTCGATAGCAACGCTCAGGACGGCGCCACCTTCCTCCCGATAGAAGGCAGGAAGATCGCTGCCACCTCCCACGAAGCTGACGCGAAGCGGCGTCTGACTGATAATCATGCGGCCGCCTCAATCAGCTCGATCGCCCGCAATCGAATGCAACGATCAGCAATCGCCCGCGATGCCAGCACAATCGGTGCCTCATCCTCTTGGCGAGAACTGTAGATACGCGCTGCAGCCTCCCGATCCAATCCGCGCAGCGAGTATTCTCGCGCTACTCGGTACCTCCTCAATTCCTCATCAATATCAACGAAGAACGTGTGTGCCCGGCCGCGCAAAACCACATCGGACAGCGAAAGCGCGACGGCTCCTTCCACGATCAGGACGGTTTCCGGAGAGATGGTCATCTTTTCTGATCCTGGATGGGATACCCGGCTCAGCTTTTCGTAATAGGGAAGATCGTGCGTCTCGCGAGAACGAACGCCCACCAAGCGGGTTAGAACCGTCCTGATCTCGTTCAGGTCGTAGCGACCCATCACCGTTGGTCCGCGATCAGCGGCGGACCGTATCCAGCGATCAAGAGCAACGACTTGCGCATCAAAGCCGCGCCCGCGAAGGGCCTCCCCGATTGCGCTGGAAAGAACACTCTTTCCACTTCGTGAGAGCCCTCCCACAAAACAAACGTCACCCGGCTTCACATGCGCGACCAGGTCAGACGCTGTTTCTATCAAGTTCGGATGAACGGTGAGAATGAAATTGGCAGCCGCGAACAAGTCTGGGACGGTATAGTCAGGCATGACATGAAACTTGCTATCCAACCCGCCTGCACCCGTCTCGACCAGGATCGATCTGATCCCAGACCGTTTTGCGAGTGCCATGTCCGTAGAAGAATCGCCGATGATCCAAGATTGACCTCGATCGATATTGAACGCTCGCACTGCATCATCAACCAACCCGCTAGAAGGCTTGCGGCATTCACACCGGACCTTCAGCGCTTCCACCTCACCGGCAAAGCCGCGATCTGGATGATGTGGGCAGAAATAGATGGCATCGACAAAAGCTCCGCGGTGCCCAAGCTCAGTTTCCATCTTGTTATGGATCATCCGCAAGTCTCGTACGGAGCAATCGCCTCTCGCCACAACGGGTTGATTAGTGACGACGATTGACCGGTATTCGGCCCTGTTGAAACGTCCGATCGCGGCCGCGGCCCCCTCGATCAGTTCGAAGCGTTCGGGACGATCGATGTGTCCATAGTCAGCATTGATGCACCCATCCCTGTCCAAAAAGACTGCTTTCTGCGGAAAGGCGAGTGAAGCCCGATCTATGCGGCCGGATTCAAAATCGGCGCAAACCTTGTCAAGTCTCGCCGGGGTTCCAGCATCTTTTATGTACTCGTGGCTACTGTAGCTTCTGATTTCCGTGCCATCCAGAAGCATTGCAGGGAACAAGTGCTTGCCAAAGTCGATGGGAGTTACTGCTGAGCGCCACCGAAGAAGCGCTTGTTTTCGAATATAATAAAGGGCCGCGCTAACTTTGTTGGGATAATAGGAACCCGGCTCGTGTGGATAGGGATGGAACGCGGCAACCATGCCGTCTTCTGACACTTCTATCAGATCGGAATCATGCGGGTGATCATTCGGGTGGGTGAAAACTGTTGCCGCTGCCGCCTTGTGCTTGTCATGGAAGCTCTTGAAGCGGGTCAGATCGATGTTGAGCATCGTGTCGCCATAGATCGTAAGGCAGTCGTCATCGAGCAGATCCAAAACGGCCAAAACTGCCCCAGCTGTCCCGAGAGGCGCACCGTCATTCACGCAACGAACGTCAATCCCCCAGTTTTTGCGCTGATTGCAAAATTCCACAATTTGCTCGGACGCGTGGTTCACCAGGATCAAGATCCTCTCGATCCCGTGTTGCTTAGCGAGGAGGATTTGATGCTCAAGAAGTGGCTTGCCACAGATGTTGGCCAATGACTTAGGCAGATCACCTATACGGCCCCTGAGCCGCGTCCCTCGACCACCCGCAAGTACAACGGCCTGCGCCTGCATCACAGGTGTCCTTCCTGCTGCACGATTTCTACGACGGCTTTTCGAACAGCGTCAGCCGAACCAAGTTGGGGCCGCCAACCGAGCGCACGCAGTTTTGCTATATCGTATGAAAATCGGGGAACATCCCCAGTCCAACCGCGATCTTCAAGTCCGTATTCAATCCCTGCGCCCGGCGCGACAGCCTCGACAGTCGTTTCCGCTATGAAGCTAACGGTTACCCCTTTGTCCTCCGGGCCGACATTGTAGCAGCCAAACCGCTCTGATGCGTTTGCGCGCAAGTAGACAATCGCATCGATCAGATCATTGACATGAAGATATGCCTTCCGTTGCCGCCCCGATCCCAAAACATTCAGCTTGGTTGGTGAAGCCGTTAACTTTCGGACGAAATCCAAAATGACACCATGCGTTGCCGGAACGCCGATCACGTTCGGAAAGCGAAAAATCAAGGCCCGGGATAACCAGTTCTCGACGGCAGCGCTGATTAGCGCCTCCGATGCGAGCTTCATCGCACCGTAATTGGAAATAGGCAGCAGCGGCCCGATATCCTCTCTAATCGGAGCCTCTCCCAAATCGCCGTACACGGCTGAGCTGGATGCAAAAGCTAGTAACGGGACTCCCGCCTCCTTCATTGCGTCCAACAGGTTGAACGTCGATAGAAAGGTATCGCGTAGATCAACAGAGGCATCGGCGATTCCTGCAGGAATGTCCGAATTAGCAGCCATGTGCCAGACTTCGGAAATCGGAATGCGCCTGTGACAATTCATAAAGCGGCTTCTCAGCTCACCCGCGTCCGAGAGATCCACTTTCTCAAAAATGAACCTCTCATGCGTGAGAAGCCCGTTCAGGTTTTCCCGAGAACCTCGCGACAGGTTGTCAAAGCCAAAGACTGGAAATCCACGATCGACAAAGATCCTTGCAAGCCTGCTTCCTACGAAGCCCGCAGCTCCCGATACAAAAATGGCGTGCTGTTCACCCAACGGGATTGCGCCTTCCTCTTGTGCGCAAGCTTTTGCGTCTCAAGTCATCCGGATGCTGCAATGCCAACTTCAGTTTTCAAGCCTTCACCGCTGGAGGGGCGGGAGTCGACCGAGCTGGGCGTCAAGCTGTACTCTCGTCGCTAAGATCATGCGTTTCATACGTCTTTCTGAATCATCGCATGGTTTTCTCCGATCCGCGATTGTTCCTCAGGGGGTAGCCCCTTTTTGCAGATGAGGACCGAATTGCGCCACGCGATGCGACGACGCCCACGACAATCCCCAGGATGGTCAAGGCGCGCGGCAGGTTCTTCGAAGGGCTTGCGCGACGATACGGCAGGTGTGGATACCGCCGCGAGTCCTTGGGATCATGCCGGCCGCACACCTCGCCGTTTGCGTCTCTGGCGCATCGAGCTGGTCTTCGACTAAGAATATTGACCCAACGTCCCGGATGATGGTCGATCGCCGTTCAGCGAGAAGGTCCGAAATCCGATTCCGAGTTGCTTGAGCGGCTCTGCACCGGGAACCTCTGCGGCCGGGTGCACGAGCCCAAGGATGGAGTCCGATCGGAACGGTAGCGGGACATGCAGGGCCTCGGTCGCCTTGAGGACGCCACTTACAAGTTGCCAGGGCACAGAGACGGCGCGCTGTGTTCTGCCTTGTGATGCGGCGATCTCTTTCATGAGCCGTCGGAACGGAACCGGTTCGGGGTTGGCCAGGCCTACCGGTTCCGACAGGGGCATGTCCGACTCGGCAATTCGCACCATCGCGGCTGCCATGTCCGCTTCATGCACGGTGAACTGGTAGGAGCCCGCCCCGATCAGAGGTGTGACCGGCAGTTTGGTCAGCCTGCGGAGCGCGCCTGCCATCCCGCCCCAACCGGGGCCGTATACCAATCCGAGGCGCGTTGAAACCGCTCCCAGACTGCTGGCGGTGTGCTCGCAGGCAAGTTTCGCCTGACCGTACAACTGTCGTGTTCCTTTGTAGGCGGACATTGAGGAGATAAAAATGACCCGGCGAACCCCCGCGTCGACGACATTGCGGAGGAGGTGCTGCGAGCCCGATACATTGACGTCCCAAACATCGCCGGCGCTGACGAGGGTCAGGTCCCAGGCACCGTGGATGAGCACATCTAGGTCGCTGAATGCGGCCCGTGACGGCGGGCGCTTGATCTCGAATGGGCGCCATTCGGCGCCACCCAAGGCAGATTCGGAGGTCATCCGGTTCGAACGGGCGAAGGCGATTACCTCATGCCCTTTTTCGGCGAAGGCGGCACGCAGGATGGTCCCGACATATCCATTGGCCCCGGTGATACCGACCCGCATTGAATGCTCAACCCGTCAACTGCATCGCTTCGCAGGCGATGCGATGGGAATTGGCCATCACTGTCAGGGTAAAGGTGGTAGCTGGAATACTTGGGAAAACCGATCCATCGATGAGATGGATTCGGTCCCAGCGCGCCAGCCGCCCAAGGCGGTCTGTCGTCGAACGTCCACAGTCCGGTTCAACGGCGTGGGGAAAGCTGCCGCCAAAATGGTAGCTTTTGGCGCCGCCCGACCATAGCATTTGCGGCGTGACTGGCCACAAGTCAAGGTAAGGTGCCGCCTTGCGGATCCGCTTTATTGCGTCCGACAGCATCGGAGGCACCTGCTTGCCCCGAACCTTGGCATCGCTGAAGCCCTCCGAAGTTAGGGTGATCTTGGGTAGCTCATCATGAGCTGCGGAAATCTGGGCGCTGACCCGAACCTTGGGGGATTCCCAAGACGGCAAGTAGCCCAGGCCTACCGTCAACCGGCTCAGGAGCCGATTCGTCGCGAAGGCGGCGGCGCGGTGTTTAAGGAAGCCGGGAAGTGCGTCGTAGTAAGCCTGATTGAACGGATAGAAGTGAATCTGCGAGACATCGAAGGCCTCATCGTCTCGGACGATGACCATGGTGAACTGGTTGAGTGTGAACTCGCGCCTTCTACGTGGGTCGGGGGTCGGCCTCATGGAAATCACTGGGAGAACGAACTGAGCCGATTCCGCAAGATGTACCGGCTGGTCCAAGCCGAGCGACCCAAGGATCAGCCGCGTGGTCCCGATTGCGCCGCAACCCACGAAGACCCTGTCGGCTGTAAATCGGTGGATCCGGCCGCTGGACAGCTCCCGGGCCTGCACGACGGCCGTCTCGCCCTCCTGGTCGACTCGCACCGCAAGCAGCCCGCTGTGGTAGTCGATCCGCCCGCTGCGCCTGAAACGATCGAAGCTGTGCGAGGCCGAAAAGATTAGCGAGCGCGGGCACCCCGTCATGCATAGGCCGCAGGGCTGACACTCGGGTGCCGAGAAGGCGAGCCGGGCGCGGCCTATCGTTATTCCCGTGGAACGCACTCGATCGCGGTGCCGGTCGTAGTTGGCCAGGACCATCTGCGTCCGTGGCGCCAGCGGAGGGAGCGGGTCCGGGGATCCAATGAGCGGGAACCATTCCTCGAGGTCGTCAGACTCTCCAGCGAAAGGAATGTGACCCAGGATGGTCCGATAGTGCTTCTCCATAACCGAGAAGTCGAACGGCCATCCCTTGAACGTCGCCGCGCTAAAGGGCATGATCTGCGCCCCCCAGACATTGCTGAAGCCCCCGTAGGCGCCTGATATGACGGCCGGGTTGACTCTACCTTCGCAGTGGACGCCGTCGAGTTGACCCTTGTTAGCAAACGGGAAATCGGATCCGTAGCTTCTCTTCTCGGGCAGCGAATCGGATTGGATCCGCTTGGGTTGCATGCTGACCCGGCGGACGTCCTCCTCACCCCAGTTCTCGACACGCAGTTTGGACAGCTTGGAGATTACCTCCTGTGCCTCAATGTCCAGCACGGTGCCTGGATCGAAAACAGTTATCTTCTCGCCCGGTTTCTCGGACAGCGCCAATACGGCGGCGGCTGCAGCCGGGCCCGAACCAATGATTATCGAAGACGGCATTTACTTCCCGCGCCCGTCAGCCTGCGCGGCCGTATCCAGTATTTGCATTATTGCCTGTCGGCGCCGCCGCACAAGCTCGATCCGGCCAACGACGTGACCTGCCGCGGCCAGCCCCACGCCAGCGACTATTGCCGCGAACCGAGCCAGCCCGGCTGCGTCACCCTTGGCCGCTTGCCAAATCTCCCGCGGTATGCCCCTGGTAAGCGCGTACCAGACGAAGCGAGCCTCTGCACCCAGTGTGGCGGCTTGTCCCATCTGAGCAAAGGCCCCGACCTTCCCCTTGTTGACGAAGAAGCAGCGGCGCCAGAAGTACTTCCATGTCGGCCGCGAGGCCGGTACAAAATGGCGGACAGTTGCCGCCGGTTCGTAGACGACCGCGTCACTGCTCGTGATGTGCGCCACGCGATGGCACATGTCCATATCGTCGTGATTGTCGGAATGGAAGCCGCCCACCTGCTCCAGGAGGGTCCGCCGCACCGACATATTCGCTCCTATAAGGTGAGCCAAAGGGCTGCGGCTGGTCGGAAGGCCATCATAGGCGCATCCGAACACCCAGTCGAACTGCACAGGGAACCAGGCAGGGCGGCCGGTCTCGAAAACCGGTATGGGGCGCCCGCCGACCGCGCCGATGCGCTCATCCTGGTAAGGGCCGGTGAGGATCTCGAGCCAGTCCTTGTCGGCCGCTGCATCGTCATCCAGGAATGCCAGAATCTCTCCGGTGGCTGCCTCAGCTGCGGTGTTGCGGGCCGACCCCAGGTGCCCGTCATGCTGGTTCTGGATCACCCGCACCGGAGGGGTGGCTGCCGCGAAGTCAGCCCAGTACGCGGCACAACGGCGGAACAGGGGCTGGTCGACGCATATGATGATCTCGCAGGGTATGAGGGTCTGCTCTTGAACCGAGGCCACCGATTGCAGCATCAACTCCCATCTGTGCTCAGTGTACGCACAGATAATCACTGAAATCGTGGGAAGGCGCGGGATCTGCGCGCGCTCGCTGCCGACGCCATTGTTGGGCTGCCCCGTTCTCGATCCGGGCTGAGTGGTTGTAGCAGCGGCAACATCATGACCGCGGTGGGCGAGATCTGTGCTTACGTTGCGAACGTGGCCCTCCTGGCCAACGCCAATCGGTGGATAAGATTGCGCAAGCGTCACAATACGCATCTAGAAATTCTCCCAACTTGAGCTGCTGATGTGTGCCCAAACCATGCGACGTTCGTGGTTTTGAAACGTCAGGCTTACGCGCGCTGGATCCGGCTCGCGTCGTGCGACTGCCGCACAGTCTACGCTTACTAGGTGGTGACGACGACACCCTCGATCTCTGCCGGGCGTGCTCCAAGAGCGCCTCATTATTGCCGACGACGAGGATGATCTCGCGGGCGAGGGTAGTGTGGAGGCGCACCGCCGCAACGGCCGCGTTCAAATCGTCCCGGCGACCAAGTGAGTAGGCACAGATCGCGACGGGGACTTCGGTCATGGCGGCTGCCGGCTGGTTTCCGAGGCCTGGCCAGTTTCGCGCGTCTGCGTCGCCCGAGCCGCGGCGGCTTTGAGGATGTTCCAGAGCGCACCGCCGTCGTGGTGGATATCGAACTGGTCGTGTTCGTCGACGGGATAGCGTCCGCTGTCCTGCCGCGAGACCAGCCGCCATACCAGCCAACCCGCGCAGTTGCGATCACGGGTCAAAGTGTCGAGCCACATGGCGTAAGCTTCAGTCACGTTCTGATTGGAGCGGGCATGGCCGAATTCCTCCAGAAGGACCGGCTTGTTGTCGCGGACCCCCAACTGGCAGAACTCAGGGATCATGTCGTTGAATTGCTGAATCGTGAGGTCGTAATAGACCGGGTAGCCGTGCCAAGTCCCGAAATCGAGAGTCGGGATCGTCAAATCCGCCAACTTGGGATCGAAAATGTTGGCATTTCCTGAGCTGACAAGGTGATTGGGATCGAGGGACTTGACGTAAGCTGACATTTCGGCGGTCCAGGCCAACCGCAACGCCTGCGGCTTTGCATTGCCTTCGTTCATCAGCTCCCAAGCCATGATGGTCGGGTCGTCCCGGTAGGCAAGTCCGGTGAGCGGGTTGACGCGCTGCACGACGTGGCGGACCCAAGCCCGGTAGTCCTGCTTCGTGCGCGGGTCATTGAAGAAAAACGTGGACTCGTCGCGGCTCCCGTACCAGGCCCGCATCTGCTGGGCGCCGCCCGTGAAGGCCCAGAAATCCAGGACAGCTATGATCAGCCTCAGGTGCCGCTTGCCGGCCTCGGCGATGACGAAATCAACCTTCTGCATGCCGTTGACGCCGTCATTGATCGCCATCTTGTTTTGGGTCGGATCCCAGTAGAGTAGGTAGGTCCCGTTGACAGCGAGATTGCTGGCTTCGCCTTCAAGCTGCCAGTCCCAGATCGTGACGACGCTGCCATCAAGCGAGCCGATCACCGGCTGGAGGAAGATGCGGACCACATTGGCGCCCATCGCCACCGCGTCATCGAGAACGCGGGTGACCTCATCCTTCGAACCGTAGGTCAGATAGTGATTGTTTACACCGGTCACGAAAAACGGCCTGCCGCCCAACGTGAAGTTCGTTCCGGAAGTCTTGATGAAGGAGGTTGCCGATGGGTCGTAGGCGGGGCTCGCGATTGCCAGTACTGGCACGAACACGAGCACGCACAATCCGGCATTGCGCAGCCAATATTTCGCCCGTTGCCAGCCAACTATCATTCCTGCATGTGGCTCTCGCCTGGCGCCAAGTGCAACCGCCCCTAAGGATTACCTCCTCTGGCCTCGCACAGCCCAGCGTCAATCGGGCATTATGGCGCCTTGCTGGGAGTGCTCGCCAAAGCTGTCGTCTTCGTGAAATCCACCGTGAGAACAACAATGTGCATCTGCTTGAGTCTCGATCCATCGCGGCTGATGCGCTGGCATCTGTGGCTGGCGGAGGCGCTCGCTGACGTGCCCGGTAACGATGTGTCCTGCGCTTTCGCAGCCCGCCGCCGCCCGCTGCCGTTGATCCTCCGCCTGCTGCTCGAACTCGAACGACTACTCTATGGCTATCGCGTGAACGGTGCCACCTACTCAATCGAGGCGTCGCTGCTGTCCCTGCCGCCGCCCCCGGCCGACCAAGTGGATGTGGTGATCGATTTGAGCGGGGGGGAGCGGCTCCCCTCTGGGCGGCGCGTGCTCACTCCGCTCTTCAATGGCCTACCGGGCGAGATCGGAGTCATGGCGGCCCTGGCGAATGATCAGGACCTTTTGGTCGAGCTGCACGATACGGCTCGTCCGTCGCAGCCGTGGATTGCGCGTCCGGCCAGCGTGGACCGTGAAGTGTTTGCAGCGGGTCTCGACAGCGTCCTCTCCTGCGCTGTGGCGCTGATCCTAAAAGCCTTGCGGGAGGAAACCAGTTCAGCTCAGTCCGGTGTCCCCGGGCCGCCGATGGCCGCGTCGTCGCTCGGCGTACTTTCGGCCATTGCATGGGACACAGGCAGGGCGGCATCGAAGGCAATCGATTTGTTGGACACATTGGCGAGAGGCGGCAGATCGTGGGGGATTGGCTGGCGCTCCGATCAAGCAGCGAGCCTGCTCGATAAAGGCGAAGCAGCCTTCAGCGTGCTCACCGGGGGCACCGGCAGCTTCCTCGCCGACCCATTCCCGTTCCGGCATCAGGGGCAGGATTTCATCTTCGTCGAACAGTACCTTTACTCAAAGAACCGGGGGTGCATTGCGGTCGTAACAGTGGACCGGAGCGGGATTGCCGGCGCACCCCAGATCGTCTTGGAAGAGCCACACCACCTCTCGTACCCGTTCGTGTTCGAGCAGGACGGGCAGATCTGGATGATCCCGGAATCCGGGGCGGCAAGGAACGTGAGTCTCTACAGGGCAGTCGACTTCCCATATCGGTGGACGCGGGAGGCCTGCCTCCTGGAAGGGATCGAGGGCTACGATACAACGCCCCTGCGTCATAAGGGTGGCTTTTGGTTTTTCGTCAGCCCGAGGTTGTGGAGGTCCACATCGTGGGATGTGCTCAGCCTCTACCGTGCCGAGAGCCTGACGGGGCCCTGGACGTCCCATGCTGCAAACCCCGTCCTGCTCGATGCCGCGCTCAGCCGCCCCGCTGGCGCCGTCATCCAACACGGCGGATGCATGCTACGCCCCGTCCAGGACTGCGCGCGCGGCTATGGCGGCGCGGTGACATTCTGCCGGATCGATGCGCTCGGCGCGTCGGAGTTTGCCCAGACCCCAGTCGGTCGCATTTGGTCCGGAGCGTTCCGGTGTCACACCTACAATCGCCGGTCTGGCCTTGAAGTGATCGACCTGTTCGGTCATGTCCGCGGTTTGCGCCAGGTCACGACCTCGTATCGGCTGCTTGCACCCGACGCGCCGGCCTCAGCGCCGCATGGGCGGCTCCTTCCCTGGCCGATAGCTCGTCCCGGTCAGTTAGCGTGGCCAGTTGGTCAGGCCCGCAGCGCCGCCTGCGAAGGGCCGGACGTGCTCGATCCTTCTCGCGCACGGGATTAACTCGCAACTCTGACCTGTGGCAATTCCGGCGTCGCGGGATATCGCGCCAGTGATTTTCGCTGCATTTCCGCTGCCTGCTCGAAGACCCTGTCGCCTAGAATCTGTATCCCGGCCGCAGGTTATGATTCTCCTACTGGCATGGACGCATCGCGCTGTGGTCCCCTCAGGTCCGCATCCAGGGGTTTGGCAGCGCTGCCAACGCAGCTGTTGACTGTCATTGTGCCGCTGCCGTGCCATCTGGCGCCGGTGGTTTCGCTCCAAAAATAACCTGAAGGGATAACCACAAAGAGCTAATCACCCATGGTTCTTTCTAACCATCTTTTGATGCTTCCATTGCCAGGGCGCATCAGCAATGCTCGCTTAACTCGGCCGAGAGGCTAAGTCGTTTCAATCTCTCATCTTCGTTCATCTCATTTTTTCGTCATGTCCGGGAGTCTGCATATTATGAGGATAGTTGAACTTGGAGATGTGGCTGGAATTCTATGTCGGTTCCTTTCTGGGAGCTATCATTCGGCCCATCATCTCACCGGACGACTATCGGCAGTCTTGGCGAGCCTCCAGCCCGGCCGCTGCTTCCCATCGCTCGATCTTGTAGCGCTGCCATGAATGCCAGTCTATCGAGCGTTCTCGGCCCCGTCAGTGCCATATCGCCGCCTAACCCAATCGATTTCGGGCTGCAGCAATCGCTAGCTCTACCGCGGGTCAGCTTCATCGTGCCGACGCTCAACGAAGCCGAGAACCTCCCTTGGCTTTTGCCGCGCATCCCCAACTGGGCGCACGAGATCATCATCGTGGATGGTCGTTCAACCGACGACACAGTCGCGGTCGCACGGCGCCTACGCGAGGACGTGAAGGTTGTCATGGAGCCCCGACGAGGCAAGGGTGCCGCACTGCAAGCGGGATTCCGGGCCGCCACAGGCGACATCATCGTTATGCTGGACGCTGACGGCTCCATGGTCCCGGAGGAGGCGATCGTCTTTGTCAGTGCGCTGATGGCCGGCGCGGATCTCGTCAAGGGTTCACGCTTTATCCAGGGCGCGGGCACCGACGACATGTCATTGTTTCGGATGTTAGGCAACAGGGGGCTGACCCTGTTCGTGCGGCTCCTCTATGGCGGTTGGTTCTCCGATCTATGCTACGGATACATAGCCTTCTGGACCAAGCACGTCAGCACGCTCAATTGCGACTGCGATGGATTCGAGATCGAGACCCTCATCAACGTGCGGGCCCTGAAGAACCACCTCAATATCGTCGAGGTGGCGAGTTTCGAGGCTCCTCGCATTAGCGGTGTGAGCCATCTGCGCGCCATCCCAGACGGCTGGCGCGTCCTCAAGACCATTTTGCGTGAATGGGTGTACCAACCACACGGGCGGGGCGCGATAGCCTGTGATGACGGCGGGTAAGCCTGATGCGAATCCTGATGGTTGCCGCTCGCTGCCACCCTTTTATGGGCGGCACTGAAACTCACATCCAGGAAGTCGGTCCCCGGTTGGTGGCGCGCGGCCACGAAGTCGACGTGCTCACTACCGATCCCTCGAGAGAATTGCCGGTTGAGGAGGAGGTGTGCGGCATGCGTGTGCGGCGCGTCCCGGCCTGGCCAAAGGAGCTGGACCTCTATGTGGCGCCTGGCGTTTACACCGCCATCCGGCGCGGGGCTTGGGATTTGATCCACTTCCAGGGTTATAGTTCTTTCGTGGTGCCGATCGGGCTGCTCGCTGCCGTCCGCGGGCGGCTGCCGTTCGTCCTGACCTTCCACAGTGGCGGCCATTCCTCGCGGCTGCGGAACACCATACGCGGCACGCAGCATATGCTGCTCCGGCCGCTCGTAGCACGGGCCGCGCGGCTGATCGGCGTCTCCGAATTCGAAGCCGACTTCTTCAGCCGGAGGATGAGCGTGCCGCGGGAGCGGTTTGTCGTTATACCGAACGGCGCCGCGATGCCGGCTCCAAGCCCTGGCGTCAAGGTCGATCCGCACCTGGTCGTCTCGGGTGGCAGGCTGGAGCGCTACAAGGGCCATCACCGGGCGATCGCAGCCTTGCCGGAACTGATCCTCCGGGTACCGGACGTTCGACTGCACATCGTCGGTACCGGCCCTTACGAGGGAGAATTGCGGCGCCTCGTGGAGGCGCTCGGCCTCGAGGGGCGGGTCACAATTGCGGGTATCCGTGGATCCGAGCGCCAGAAAATGGCAGATCTCTTGGCGAGCGCCGCATTGTTTGTGCTGTTCAGCGAATATGAGGCCCATCCGGTCGCCGTGATGGAAGCCCTGTCGCTGCGCCGTCAGGTTCTCGTCAGCGACACGTCCGGTCTGAGGGAACTGGCCGCCAATGGCCTGTGCCGGGCGATTCCGGGCAACGCCAGTCCGGGGGAGCTGGCCACCGCCATGGCCGACGAACTGGAGGCGCATCGGCAGGTCCCGGATTTGGCGCTGCCCGACTGGGATGCCTGCGCGCAAGCGCTGAGCGACCTTTATTGTGATGTCCTGAGCAGCCGATCCACGGCCCGCTCGGCCCCCCGCGGCATGAAATTGTGGCCTCCTGCGACGAGGGCGTGATGTTGATGACGCCGGCTCATTTCACCGCGGGAACCAGTCTCAGACCGCTCCAGGCCGGGATACGGTTCGTGTCGGCCATTATCGGTCCCGACCTTCGCGACCGCAGCGCCGATGCCCCGCCCCAGCCGGTCAATTACGGATGGATAGCGATTCTATGCCTGACCGTCGCCACAGCGCTGCTGCTGGTCGTGGCCGGACACGCAGCCGGGCGCCGGGAGTATGACGCGGCGCCGCCGCTCTTCTGGTCCGGCATCATCCTCTTGGTCGTTCCAACCAGCCTCCGCATTGCCTGGCCAACGACAGCCCGACGTGAGCGCCTGTTCCTCCTGTTGCTGCTCGCCGAAGCTCTGTACTACTGCAAGAAGGTCTATTCCCCGACCAGCTTCAGCGGCTACGACGAGTACCTGCATTGGATCGCAGCCGAAGATCTCATCACGGCGCGCCGACTGTTCCTGTCCAACCCGCTTTTCCCGATCGGGCCAACTTATCCAGCCCTGGAAATCCTGACGACGGCGATCGTTGATCTGACGGGACTTCCCTTGTTTGTGGCGGGGACGCTCTTATTGGCCGTCCTCAAGGGCACGTTCATCGGTGCCCTGTTTCTGTTCTTCGAAAGCATCGCCGGATCGCCGCGTATCTCGGCGATCGCCTGTCTGGTCTACATGGGCTGCTCAACCTTCTTCCTCTTCGACGCAAGTTTCTCCTACGAGAGTCTCGGCATCGTGCTGTGTGTGTTAGCCTTCGCGGTCGAAGCAGCGTCCAAGGATCTCGTCGGACGACCGAGGCTGACGTCACTCGGGCTAATTGCCGTGCTGCTAGCAAGCCTCGCGGTCACGCATCACGTGTCGGCGGCCTTCGCCGCCGTTTATTTCGGAGCGTTGGCCGGTCTCGAGGCTTTGCGCCGGCACGATCCCACGCGGATTGAAACCAGGATCGGCGTGAGTCTCACGGCGATCCTGGCCATAGCGCTGCCATTCCTGTGGATGCAGGCTCGTGGAATCCCTCTCGCAGGCTATCTCGGCCCGGTGATCGAGGCAGGCTTCAACACATTGCTCGCGAAGATCCTTGGCGCGGCCAGCCCAGTGTCGGAACACCTCGAAGCGCCGGCCAAGCCCCTCTACCTGCAACTGACCACCTTGCTGGCGCTCCTGCTGTTGGCAATCGGCCTGGCAACGGGGTTCTTTCGGTCGCTGGCCATGGCAGCGCTGAGTAGCCCGCGGTCAGGTTGGCGTCCTATCCACCACATTTTGAAGTGCCGCTGGCACGACAGCCGCCTCGTGCTCCTTACCTTGCTCGCCTTCGGGCTCCCGGTCTCTGTGGCCTTCCGACTGACCGTGATCGGATGGGAAATCGGCAACCGCATGGGCACGTTCGTCTTCATCGGTGTCGGGCTGGTCGTCGCGGTGAGCATCGTCCACTTCTGGCAGGGCACCACGCCGAGCGCGTGGCGCCGCATCGTACCGGCCGTCGCTCTGGCGGTCATCGTCTTGGGCGGCGTCACGAGCTCCACGATCAATCCGATCGATGGGCGCTATAGGGTGGCGGCAGATCAGGAATCAATCGAGCCCATGGGGATTGAAACGGCACGCTGGGCCAAGGAATGGCTCGGAGCCGGCAATCGCTTCATCTCCGACCGCATCAACAGCATTCTGCTTGCGAGCTACGGCCGACAGGACGTCAGGATCAAGATCAAAGAAGGCGTAGATTCCGCGGGCATATTCGAGGCCGAGACGTTGGGGCCAGGGGAGTTTTGGGGCTTGGCGGGAAGCGACATCGATTTCCTGCTGGTGGACAG
This sequence comes from Mesorhizobium captivum, assembly GCF_033977165.1. Classification (NCBI taxonomy): domain Bacteria; kingdom Pseudomonadati; phylum Pseudomonadota; class Alphaproteobacteria; order Hyphomicrobiales; family Phyllobacteriaceae; genus Mesorhizobium; species Mesorhizobium captivum. The sequence continues at coordinate 86,522 of NZ_JAVIJB010000024.1, read as the reverse complement.
GCGCCTGAGCACGGCTCCGCCGGTACTCGGCTTTTACTTTCAGCCCTGGCAACGACGGCAGGGAACGCCGATCTCGGCCGCAGCGCTCCTCAAGTTCAATGACGTCAAGGGCGTCACCCGCATCTACGACAACGGCTGGATTGTCATCTATGACGTAAGGGAATTGCATGACAACTTCTAGCAAGCGGGACCTTCTGGCAGCGTGCCTGTGGGCGGCGGCCGTGGTGGCGGCCGTTGGTTTCAGCGACAGCGTGCTCCTCCGTGCTGCCCTAGGTGCGCCCATGGTTTTTCTAGTGTCGGGCCACGCGGTGCTGCGGGCCATTGGCGTCAGGACAACCTCCGCGTTGCAACACGTCGTCTACGCGGTCGGAGCAAACCTCGCCGTCGGCATCGCCGGGGGCTTTGCCCTGAACGCCGCAGACTTCCTCACGCCGCTCGGCTGGGCGATTTGGTTCTGGGCCGTGACGGTCGCCGCCGCACTGGTGGCCGCCATCCGCCGCGACACTCCCGATCTGCCGGCTTGGCCGGCTCGGGCGCGGGTCCGGCTCTGGCAGGGGACCGTGCTCATGCTAGCGGTGTTTGTGGCGACCGGGGCCTATGCGCTGGCCGTCCGGGACGAAGCGGCTCACCGGGAATTCAAATACACCGAATTCTGGTTGTTGCCATCGGCCAGAGGCGAGGCCGGCCGGATCACGGTGGGCATCAGGAGCGCCGAGACCCAAGCTCAGCGGTTCGACGTCGAAATCACCCTTGATGAGCAACCACTCGCGGTTCTCCGGTCGGTCGCCGTCGCGCCGGGCGGCACCTGGACGCGAGATATCCCCGTGCCCGCCTTAGCAACTCCCCAAAGGGCCGAGGCCCGGCTGTATCGCCCGGAAGATAACCGGCTCTATCGGAGCGTTTCGACGCTGGTGCCACGTAGCTTGAATGAGGCTCGATGATGCGCATCCTGCTACTATCGCAGTTCTATCCTCCGGTCATCGGGGGAGAGGAGCGACACGTGCGCAATTTGGGCGCAGCGCTGGCGCAGCGAGGCCATCATGTCAGTGTCGGGACCCTAATGCACCCCGGATCGCCCGAAACCGAGCTGGACGGCGCGGTTCGCGTGCATCGACTGCACGGCACACTCCAGCGTCTGTCGGGCCTTCACACCGATCCCGAGCGCCGCCATGCACCGCCCTTCCCGGATCCCGAACTGGTGCTTGCACTGAAGCGGCTGGTCACCCAGGAGCGGCCGGACATCGTTCACGCCCACAACTGGATTTACGCGTCTTTTCTGCCGCTCAAAGGTCTGAGGGGGGCCCGCCTCGTGATCACTTTCCACGATTATGGCCTAGTTTGCGCCAAGAAGAACTTCATGCACTTGGGGTCCCATCTGTGCAGTGGCCCAGCGCCGGCCAAGTGCCTGCCTTGCGCTACAGGACATTACGGGGTGGTGAAGGCAGCCGCGACCACGTTGGGAAACTGGGCGTCGAGCATCGCCGCTCGGCGCTTGGTGGATCGCTTCATCGCGGTGAGCCACGCGGTGGCCCGTCACAACGGACTCACCCAAGGTCGCGCTCCTTACAAGGTGATCCCCAACTTCGTGCCCGACGACGTCGGAGTGCTTGGCCCAGAAGATGCCTGCCTGCGGGAGCTCCCCAAGGGTGAATTTATCTTGTTCGTTGGTGACTTGACGCGCCTCAAGGGTATCGACGTTCTCCTGCAAGCCTATGCCAGCCTGGAGCGTGCGCCGGAACTGGTCCTAATCGGACGCCGGGTCGCCGATACGCCAACCCAATTCCCGTCTCACGTTCGAGTCTTCAGCATGTGGCCGCATTCCGCCATCATGCATGCATGGCGGCGCTCCCTGTTCGGCGTGCTGCCATCGGTGGGACCAGAAGCCTGCGCGACGGTGATCATGGAGGCGATGTCATCGGGCAAGGCAGTCGTTGCAACCGACGTCGGCGGCATGCCGGATATCGTCGACCATGGCGAAACAGGCCTTCTTGTGCGGAGCGGCGATGCGCACGCCCTCGCCAACGCAATGCAGATACTTCTGGATGACCGCGGCTTGCTCACCAACCTGGAAGTGACAAGTCTCGCCAGGGTCGAGCGTCTCAAGGCCGGAGCGGTCGTGACCCAAATCGAGCAGGTGTACCGGGACGTCCTGAGCTCAGAGATCAGCAGGTTCGCAGCGCCGGCGCAGCAAGGTTTGGGACAACCACCATGTCGGTAGACCGCGCCGGGGCGGCCATTACTCGCGTGCGCCGGGAGCTTCGAAAGAGCGCAGCGCTCGTGATGAATTCTGGCGCTCTGGCAATCGGAACGGTTGCAGCGGCCGGTCTCGGGTTTGTCTATTGGTGGCTCGCGGCGCGGCTGTTTCCGCCGGAAGTGATCGGCAACACCTCCGCACTCCTGTCGGTGATGGGGCTTATCGGCACGCTGGGGGAGGCGGGGCTCGGGACCATGCTGGTGGGCGAGATCGTCCGGAATCCTGGCAAGGAGCGCGGACTGGTGGCCGCAGCAGTATGCGTCGGGGTAGCGCTGGCGGTGGGTCTGGCCTTGTTGTTCGTCTTTGGACATGCGTACTTCAACAGCTCGACCGCGCTGATCGGCGGGTGGCTAGAGGGGGTCACGTTCGTCTTCGGTTGCGGTCTGACCGTTCTCGCCATCCTGGCCGACCAAGCGTTCCTGGGCAACCTGCGCGCCACTGGAAAAATGATCCGACAAGTGCTGTTCGGCACGTTGAAGCTGATGCTGATCGCCGCCGCAGCCGCTGGCGGCTACACCTCCCATGCCGCGCTTCTTCTTAGTTGGGTGGCCGGCCTCCTGGCGTCCGTCGCCGGCGTGGATCTGCTGACCCGGGGAGGTGCTCGTCGCCTCGTCGGGCCTCCCGATTTCCAGCTGCTCAATACGCTCCGAATCAAGGTGTTCGACCACTACGCGCTCGACGTGGCCTTGCAGGCCCCCGGCCTCATTATGCCCTACCTGGTTCTGACTCTCCTGTCGCCAGCCATTAATGCCGCGTTCGTATCCTTATGGATGTTGGTCTCCATCGCCTCGTTGATTCCCGCAGCCATGGCCACGGTCCTGTTCCCCGTGGTGAGAGCGAGCCCGAAACAATCCAGACCCAACATCCTTTTATCGGTGGTGACGTCTTTGCTCTTCTCGCTGGTCTGCGCAGTCTTCATCTTCACCTATTCGCAGACGATCCTTGCAGTCTTCAACCCGGCCTATGCTGAGATCGCCGGTTCGAGTCTGCGCCTTCTCGGCTTTAGCTTGCTGGGATCGACGCTCAAATTCCATGCCTGCACGCTGGCGCGGTTGGGCGACAAGATGCGCAAGGCATCTCGCTGGTTCGCCCTTGGCGGATTTCTGGAGCTAGGCTTTGTGATCGAGGGGGCAAAGCTTGATGGGCTTCAGGGCCTGGTCCTGGGCTGGACGCTCGCCATAAGCATTGAGGGTGCATGTGCGGCCCTGATTTTAGCCTTCGCCATGAAACTGAAGTCTATCGCCGGCCACGCGCACGACCGACCGACCTCGCCGCCGCTCCAGACTTGTCGTCCACGGAGGCCATGATGCGATCCTTGAGCTCGTGTTCGCAAGCGACGCGGCTTGGGCGGCAATCTGGACGGAACTGAGTTGGCGCACCGGAACAAAAGGCCGTCGACGCGCTGCGCGTCCGCATTGCCGACGGCACTCGATCACGTCGAGGGCCGCTACTTGGCAGGGTCTGCATCGAGCGCGTTCACAACCATGATCGCTTATGCTTTTGTTTAGCGCCGCCTGAGAGAGGGTGGGCGAAAAAAGAACATCCGATAACTCCCTCAGCCAATCCTGTGCGACGTGCGAAGACTCGCCCTCCTGCAATCACCAGGAGCGGTATCCTCACTGCCGCATCGCGCTCACGACATCGACGCGACCACTTCCAGCATGACCTCCGTCGCGCCGCCGGCGATGGATAGGACGCGGGCATCACGCGCTATGCGTTCGATTGGACTCTCTCGCATAACGCCCATAGCGCCATGGAACTGCGCGCACGCATATAACACTTCGTTGACAAGTTCACCGCAGATGGCCTTCAACATCGAAATTTCGCGCAGGCAATCGTCGTCCGCCGCCATGCGCCAAGCGGTGGCATAGAGAAACCCACGGCCAGCTTCCACCTTCGCCGAGAGCATCGCGAGACGTTGGCGGATCGCCTGCATCTCCCATAGGACGCCACCGAATGCGCGCCGAGTCTTCACGTAGGAGAGGGTAATATCGATCGCCGCTTCGGCCATCCCTATCGCCATCGCGGCGAGAACAAGGCGCTCGTTCTGAAAGTTGCGCATGATGGAGTAAAAGCCCTGCCCCTCAACGCCGAGCACGTTCTCGGCGGGGATGCGGCAACAGTCGAAGACGAGCTCCGCCGTATCGGAGGAGCGCCAACCGGACTTGTCCAGCTCGCGGGCGACGCTGAAGCCTGGCGTCCCCTTTTCGACGAGGAACATGGTGATCCCGTTGCTTCCTGCCGAGGGATCAGTCTTGGCTGCAACACAGTAAAGATCAGCGTGGACGCCGTTGGTGATGTAGAGCTTCGTGCCGTCGAGGACATAGAAGTCGCCATCTCGCAGCGCGCGCGTTCGGATGGCCTTCACGTCCGAGCCCGCATCCGGCTCCGTGATGGCGACCGCGGTGATCGCCTCGCCCCTGATGATGCTCGGCATCCAGCGTGCTCGTTGGGCTTTGGTGCCGTCGTGAAAGACATACAGGGAAGCCATGTCGGTATGGACAAGTATTGCATCGGCGACGCCGCCATACGTCGAACGCCCGAGCTCCTCGGCGAAGACCGTCGATGCGACCGAGTCCATGTCGGCACCACCATACTCGGACGGGTAGCGGATGCCGAAAAAGCCGAGCTGGCCCATGCGGCGCAGGATCGGACGGGGGATGAATCCGTTCTCTTCCCAGCGATCCGCACAGGGCTTGATTTCCTCCTTGACGAACCTGCAGATCTGATCCCGTAAGAGCTCATACTCTGCCGCCACCCAAGGCAGCCCCGGTTCTCGCGCCGATACCCAAGCTTTGTTCATCTTCTTCGCCCGCTCTGCTATGAGTGAACGCCATAAGTCCCCCGTCCGGATTGGCGCCCAAGGCCGAACGGGCCTTCCGATAGGCTAGAGTTCGACCTCCTCTCTCGGTCCCTCCGAAAGGGAAGAGGCTTTGGAATCAGCAATCCAACGCATTCCGTCGATCACTTCGGCCAGTTCGGCGAGTGTCGGGCGCTCGAAGAGGTTGCGAAGTTGGACATCGACGCCGAAGACCTTCCGCATGCGCGATACCGCCCGCATTACGAGGAGCGATTTCCCGCCCAGGTCGAAGAAGTTATCTAGACGTCCGATCGACTCGATCTTCAGGAGATCGCACCACAGCGCGGCCAGAGTCTTCTCAGTCTCCGTCGAGGGGGCGGCGAATTCTTGCGCAGACTGGAAGTTTTCCGCTGTCGGCTCTGGAAGCGACGTGCGGTCGATCTTGCCGTTGGATGTGAGCGGCATCCGTTCGAGGCAAACATAGTGCGTCGGAATCATGGACTCCAACAGTTCTTCGGCGAGGTGGGCCCGTAGGTCTGCCACGGTCAGCGGTTTCGACGAGACATAGTAGGCCACAAGTCGTGCGATGCCGTCGTCGGCCTTTGACGGTTCGACATCGCCGATTTGGGTCACTATTGGTGTCGCTGGTTTCGTCCTCGAGTTGGCGGTGGCGGCGACAGCGCATTGCAGAACGTGGGGGTGCTTGAGAAGCCGCGCTTCAATCTCGCCCAGTTCAACTCGCGCGCCACCGACCTTCACCTGATGATCGGCGCGGCCGAGAAATTCCAGTCGTCGTTGCGAGCTCCAACGAGCGAGATCGCCCGTCTGATACAGCCGCAATTTCGAAAAGCCATCTCGTGGATCGACGACCGTGCGGAAACGCTCGTCGGTTAGGTCACGGCGATTGAAATAGCCTCTCGCAAGACCGTCGCCGGCAATGAAAATCTCGCCGATGATGCCGGGGCCGACGGGCTGATATTCTTTGTCGAGGACGTAGATTCCCGCATTGGCGGCCGGAACGCCGATCGGCACCGATACGGATTGATCCCGGTCGATGTCGAAACGGTGAATCATGCAGCCGACTGTGGCTTCGGTTGGTCCATACTCGTTGTAGATCTCGATAGGATGGGGAATAACGTTCGTGATTTCGCGAGCCAATCCGGCCTTGAAGTCCTCGCCGCCCACGATGAATTTGCGCAGTCGTGTAGTTTCAAGGTTGCGGTCGCGGATCATCGCGAGATGCGCCGGCGTCAGCTTGATGATATCGACGGCATTGTCGTCGATGACCTTCAGCACGACCATGCTCTGCAGTCCGGGATCACCAAGATAGACCACGATACGGCCGCCAGTGATCAGGGGTGTAAAGAGCGACGTAACGGTCAGGTCGAAGGCGAGGGATGAGAAAAGGGGCCACGCGTCACCTTCGACGGAACCATACACCCTGGCGGCCCACCAGATGTAGTTTACTAGGTTCCGGTGTTCGATCACGACTCCCTTGGGCGTGCCGGTCGAGCCGGAAGTGAAGATGATATAGGCGGCGCCGCCCGGAGTGGCTGCAGACGGTTGGGCCGAGTCCAGCTGATCCAAAATCGACCCGAAATCCGCGTCGAGCACGAAAATGTCGGCAAGGTTCGGGGAAATGACGGCTTGCAGGCGTGCCTGAGTGATCGCAACCGGCACCCGCCCGTCCGTGCCCTCGGCAATGTCATTCAGTATTGTCGCGACACGCCCCTTCGGCGTTTCCGCATCCACCGGCACATAGGCCGCGCCGGATTTCAGGATGCCTAAGATCGCGACGACCACCTCAATGGAGTGCTCCATGAACACAACGACGATCTGACCCGGCCCAACGCCGGTCGAGCTCAGAAGCGTGGCCATCTGGTTGGATCGTTCGTTGAGCTGCTGGTACGTCAGCGTCGCATCGCCGAAGCGGATCGCTTCGGCGTGAGGACTACGCGTTACCTGATCGTGGAAGAGATCGATGATGGTTCTGTCCGACGGGTAGGGCGCTGCGGTGGCGTTGTACTCGACAACCAGCGCCTGATGATCGGCATCTTTAAGTAGGGGAACCTCTACGCCCCTCGCCGCAATCGGTAGGACTTCATTCATGAGATACGCTCTCCATCGCGGAAATCACAAGAATCCATCACGTCAATCGTTCAGCTTTTGACTTGCCTGGCGATAAATTTCTGCGATGGCCGGTGCGTCCGGTTCCTCCAGCATAAGGGTGTCGTTGCAGTCCTCGGGCCCGAAATAGAATTCGGCATGGGGTACAACTCGAAGCCATCGGCGCGGTGCTGCACCCGATCGCAGCCAGGACCTGTTCGGAAGAAATATGCATACTCGACCCGAATATGGAGTGGGAACATATCGCCGCAAAGCCGTGATCGCGGCGGACTTGAGTCGAGCTCTGCTCGCCAGCACCGGATCTGTCGTGACAGGCTCTTCGCTCTTGCGAAGGAGGGACACGAGGGCGCGGAGGCGCTCGCCGAGATTCCGGAGGCGACTGCCAAAATATCGGAGACGGGCGCCGAATGTCGGCAGTTTCGCAATGTCTCGTAGGAATGAATCGGCACTACGCCTGGCAAAGAAATACAGCAGACGCGGCAGTTTCTGATAGGTGGCAGGGTGAAGTGGGCCGAACAGTGCTGTGCACGGGACCTCCGCACCCCATTGACCGAGGATTTTTGCCAGTTCCAAGGCGGTTGCAGCGCCGGAGCAGTAACCAGCGATGATGTACGGACCGGAGGGCTGATATTCGACAATCTGGCGTGCGAAGTACTCGGCGATATCTTCGACGCGGTCCATCGGCTCGCTCTGCCCATCGAAGCCAGTCGGTTGGAGGGCGTAAAACGGTTGATCGTCGCCGAGATGCTTCGAGAGATCCGAGAATGAGAAGGGCGCCCCGATATGCCCAGGCACGGCATAGATGGGGGTACGTGTTCCGCGAGACTGCAGCGGAATGATTGCAGGCTGTTGCCTGGCCGCCGCCGTGGCCATGTTCAGAAACGCGATGATCTCGCTCTTCCGTTCTCGTAACTGGTCGCGAAATTCCTCCGTCAGAGCGCCAACTGGGGCGCTGCACCTCAGCCGACCCCCGTCTACCCAGACCTTTATGTCCTTGACCGCTAGGTCTGCGAGAAGCTCCGGGAACTGCATAACGTCCGCCGACATAAGGGCCTTACCGTTCATTCACGACGGAGCCTAAGTGGTCCCCGCGTCCCAACTCCTCCAGCACGGCGTTTCATCGATGAAACTGCCGCCTTTCCTACGCGCGGGACATACATGAAGTGCTGTCCCGAGTTCTCGCCCGCGACCCAGCACGAAGGATGGGAAACAACTGCGGTTCGAATGAACTTGCGTGTGTTTGCATCGTAAGTGAATGATGGGACCGCGGACACTTCAATTCCGGAGTACCACTCAATTCCGGACTACCACCGTCCCGATGTACCCGGGTTTCGGTACGAAGCTATGGATCGCCCAATCCGCTTCCTGCCAAGAAGGGGGCTGTCCTAGGCCGCACCCCAGGGCCTTAGAGATAGCCTCCAGGCGGGTCCAGCGCCTCAAGAAGCCGTCCAGCCGGTCTTGCGGACTAAGGGCGCTGTAGGACCTGTACTCGGACGCGCGAAAGCAGAGCGCTGCAATCTCGTCGGCTTCGGGCACAGGAAGAACTGCCTCGATGTCCACCCCTACCTCCTGCCTGATCGCGAGAGCGACGACCGCGACATCTCCGGATCGTGAGAGGCTGAAGCGCAAATCGCGAGCAGGCATGCGGTGTGAGAGATGGGGTTTGCCTGTATGTCCATATTCTAGTTCGACGTCGGACGGTGAGATTCCCAATCTGGAAGCGAGGACTCCGCGCAGCAGCCTCCGAGTGGCTTCAAAGCGGCGGCGGTCGCGCTCCAGTCTCAATTTGTCGGCGCGCCGACGTTCCCCTTCGTTGAGGCAAACACCTATCTCGTGGACGACGTTCTGCTCAGCATCGAGCATGAACACCAGGACTTCCAAACCATCATTGTCGAGTACCGGAATGATGATCCCCGGTCTCTGTTCGACTTTATCCAAAAAGTCTGGATGGGGCGGTGCCGGCTCCACAAAAGGCCGACTGAAGCCGAATCTAGGGTTCGCATTAATTGATGTCCCGCCGAGACAGCATGACAATTCCAGCTCGCATCCAATGCGACCCCGCCCGCACCAGCAAATGGGGAAATCGAGCACAGGGCAGCGATCAGAAGTCATACGTGGATCCCGCTCGCTCGGAGCGCTCATGCGCACAAAAATGGCAACGCCCTTCATGCGGAGTCCGGATGAAACAGTTTCGCAAGATCGAAAGCAAGGAATGCCGGGTGGAAATTTCGATGTAGGGGACGGGCTACACAGAATCGCCAGGCTGCTGCTCGCAAGGGTCTCCGGAAGCCAAACTGCCAAACTGAATGTTGCTAGTAATGAACTCGCTCCAGATCTCTGCTCTGGTAAATAAGGCCTGCTGCGGTCCGCGCTTCACTTGCGCGGCCGAGTGACCGCCCGGATAACGGCCTTTGCTGATGACCCTTTCTAGCGAATGATCAGCTCCGGGTGCCGGTGATCTATCTGGAATCTATGGCTCCAGCGGTAGGGGTCGAACCTACAAGCCTTTCGGCGTCGCATTAACGGTGCGGTGCGTCTACCAATTCCGCCACGCTGAAACATAGATTAGACTAACCCAACCTACCCCTCGGTCCTCGCCTGCCGCCGGCCGAACCCGTCCGATCGATGGGCGTTGCTTCGAACTTGATACAGAGTGACAGCTCCATTTTTAAGCCGCGGCCTTCTCACCTGAGTAGCAATGGTGCCTAGCACCCGCTTGGCACCGCGCAGCTTGGCCTCGATGCGTCGCTCTGGACTGTCTTTGCCTATTGCGATCCACGTCAGGGGATGCTCCGCATTAGCCAGGTGGGACTTGTGCCCGGCGGAGCCGGCCAGAAAATCGTAGCCGCACTCCCCGCGGCCGATGCTGTCCTCAACAGCCAGCACATGGCTGATAAGGCCCGGTTTGAGCCGGCCATCGCGCTCAAACAGAAAGCCGCTTTGATAGTTGAGAACATGCCCGTCATGTACGAAATTGTACAAGACTCCAATTGTCTGGTCTCCAGCCAAGGTCCGTGAGATGCGAACGGTCCCCGTGGGAACTCCGCGCGCAATGAGGTCCTCGTGAAACAGGCGGAAACTCGGATTGGCAAAGGATCCCTTTTGTCCCCACCGCGCCTGATGAAGCTCGGCGAGTAGGTCAAGCGCGACGAGCGCCTCCGACGTCGTTTCCAGGGTTCGAAACTCAAGGGGGCCGCGTTCTGCGTACAATCGCATGGCACGACTTATCGCTTGGCGAGTGTTGCGGCCTAATGTGGCGCGGTAATTCCCGCCTTTCTGGCGGACCTTGGCGAAATCGATCCACCGTGCCGTATCTTCTGCTTTCACCTCGGTAATGAACCCAGCCCGGCCCGCGGTGCGACAAGCGGCCATCTCGAGGTCCGTATCAATTCCGGAAAGCACCAGCTGATCAGAGTAGCGCAAGTGATGCGCCAAGGCCTCGAGACATGCCGCTCTAGTGGCATTGGCCAAGGATCGCTCCGCAAGAATATTGTTGTACTCAATAAACAATCGATCGAAACGACCGTCTCCGGTTTCATTGAGTAACCAACGTGCCCGCGCATGCCGCCCGAAACCCCACGCCCTCCGCCGGCAAATAATCGCCAAGCCAACGATTTTACTGGGCGTCCGGGCGACCAAAACATGTGGTTGTGCCCGCGCTGGGAGATGCCGGAGCCAAGTTCCGATCCAAAGCCAGGACAAATAGAATGAATAAGTTGCTCGCGCTTCAAGCTCCTTCCAATCGGTCTCAAGTCTCGCCATGTTATGCAAGGGCTCGATAGTAACATCGATAACTGCATCCTGCGGCATGGCATGCTCGTCTGGAGTTACACGATAGCGTTTCGCTTCGATAAAGGAGACATTGGAAGATGGTGACTTCGCCACTTGAATAGGTTTTCCGTTACGATCAAACATTGAAGCAAGGACGAAGGACAAGGACGAACCACTGAGCCACCTCTGATGCGGCCGCCTCTGTCCTGACACCGTGTCGGCGGCCAACACCCCGCTTTGGTTTCAGCGCGCGTGACTAGCGGTGTTCCGCTAGTATCCAGCCCCCGGAGGCGAATCGCCGTCCCCTGGGTAGCCCTTTTGCTAGGCATCAATTCGGACCAATCATCATCTGATCGGCCAGCACGCGCCCATGCCCGACATCGTTGAGGGTATTCTCGGCGGGCAAGGTGTCGCCCTCCGGTGACGAGGTTGGGATCGGCGAACCGACCGGCCCTCTTGGCTGGCTTTCGCCCACGATGATGTTCACCAGGTCACCTGGCCGCAACAGGGTCATCCCGGCAGACTCGATGCTGATCGGCCCGGTTGGCGATTGCCGCACGATTTGATAGGTCACCCTGTTCGCATCAGTCGCGAACTGGGCCGCAAACTGGGCGCGAGTCACAGGCAAAGTGTACAGGACGCCCTCGCTCGCGTTCAACTCGCGCACATTGGCCGCGATCTGGCTCTCCGTCGTTTCGATCTCGACCTCCAGATCGTGTCTGAGGTCGGCACGCGTTTGTAGTACCTCCGCCTCGAGCGAAGCGACGCGCTGCTTGGCGGTCGCGTACTGGTTGCGGGCGTCCTGTCGACGCTGTTCGGCGTCGGACAACTCGCTCTGGGCCTGGTCTATCATCGTCGTGCTGAGAACTTGGCGGTTCACGAGGGTACGCATACTGTTGACGCGCTCCTGGCGCAGCTTGACGAGCTCGTCCAGCGATTCCATATGCCCGTACGCGACGACGTCCTGTTTGGCCGCCTCCAGCGCGGCCAGGGTCGCGCGCTCCCGGTACTTGCGGGCCATGGCGACAGCACTACGGCGGTCGCTCTGTTCGTTGACGAGGCTGGCGGCTTGGATCGCGCCGGCCAGTTCGAGCAACTGGGACGGGATCTTGGGCGCCGTACCGTCGCGCTCGGCCTCCAGCACCGCCGTGCGCGCGAGCAATTTCACCATGGCATCGATCGCCCCGCTACGCTTCTCGGTTTCACGCACAGCCTCGATCTTCTGCCACGGCTCGCTCTCACCCTGGTTGAGCCCGCCGGCCAGCGCGATGGCGTGTAGGATAGTCATGCCAGGCGCGTACTTGAACGAGCCGGGGTTCTTGACCGGACCTAGGACGTAGATGGGCGAGCGCTCCAGGGAGAGGATGTTGACCAGCCCCTTCCGGCCGAGCACTTGCGCGAAGGTTTCTGCCAGGTCGGCCTGTACTTGTTGCCCCGACCGCTCGGCGACCGGAATGGAGCCGAGCAAGGGCACGGAAATCGTGCCGTCCTCTTGGACAGTATATTCACCGCTCAGTTCCGGACGTGGCAGGAAGCCGCTCATGGCCGAGGCCGAGGATGCGTCCACCCACTTGTTTTCCTCGACGTCGACGCGCTCGTAGAACGCGACCTTGAGCCGGTCGCCGACGCCGAACAGGCCCCGGGTTGGCACGTCTGGCGCCATCCTGAGCGTTCTGGAGCGCTCGGAATCGGTGGCGATCGCAGGAGCTGGGTTCGGTTCGATCAACGCCGCAGCAGTCGAATCCTGTCCCGTGTTGAGAGTTTTGGAGCGCTCGGCATTGGAGAGGGAGGGCGAGGCTCTCCGCTCGACCAAACTGGCGGCCAGCGCATCCACCCCCGGCACGATCGCATGGGAAGGTTCAGCCCTGGTTTGTGCTGGTTGATCTTGCCAGCTATCGATAGCAGCAGACGCCTTCTGCACCAAGGCTCCGGTGACATGCTCGATCCCGTGCACCAAGACTTCGGAGACGTCCTCGGCTTTCTGCATCACGGGTCCGGAGGCATCTTCGACCCTCTGCGCTAGGGCTCCGGAGACTTCCTCGGCTTTCTGCATCACGGGTCCGGAGGCATCTTCGATCCTCTGCGCTAGGGCTCCGGAGACTTCCTCGGCTTTCTGCATCACAGGTCCGGAGACATCTTCGATCCTCTGCGCTAGGACTCCGGATCCATCCTCGACCTTCTGCATGACGGCCTCCCAGTTTCTGATTGCGCCCGCCCCCACGACGGCGACGCCAGAGAGGACCATAACAAACAGAACGGCATTTAAGCCGCTTCGGGCCGAATGTGATGAGGAAGTAACCTGGTCGGAATTGTACTTTGCATCCATGGCCATGACGCGTGTCTTTCGTTATCTAACGTGGCCAATCCCGTCCCGAACTGGTCGAACCGAGCAAGGCTCCGCATTATCGTGAGCCTTCACAGCTAGCGGCACAACTCTCTCTTTGTGGGCACTCCTTCCGGATTAACATCGCTTGGAGAATTCGTTCAACGAGCGACCACTGCGCCGCAGCAGGGCCTCTGAAGGCCATGAGACAGGGCGCCGGCGCACCGCGCATGTGGGCCTACCAACGGGAGCTCTCGAACGTCTGCGGCCCCACGATCGCCGGACGGGTGGGCAATGTCCAATTTCATCGTCCAAGCCTTGGAGACCAGGCGATCCCTATCTACGTCTCCTACCCAAATCCGAATAGACCTCGACGACTCCCTTACGCCTAAAGGGGGTATGCGCCTAAAGAGGGTATCCTTGGTTCGCGGCTTCCTGGCGTAAGGTAGGACACATTCAGGGGATGTGCGATGACAAGACAATCCTTTACAACAGTGCTTGTCGGGCCCAACGGGTTACTCCGAGAGGGCCTTATTCGAATCCTCGGTGCAGAAAAGTTCCGTATTCTTTGCTCTGCGGCTTGTGTTCGCGATCTCTTGCAGAAGCCGCTGCCACAGGACCGGTCGATTCTCCTCATCGTGGATGTCGACGCCACTGACGTGGATGCTGGAATCGCGCAAATTGCAGATTTTAAGGCAGTTTATCCGACCAGCCACGTCGTTGTGCTAGCCGATCACTCTCGATCGAACGATATAGTTTCAGCCTTCCGCGCGGGGGCTGACGCGTATTTGACAAAAGTCGCCGGGCACGAAACTTTCGTCAAAGCCATCGAATTGGTCATGCTTGGGCAGACGGTGTTGCCTGCAGAAACATCGACTTATATTAAAGATATTTGGCTTGGCCCGAAGTATGATGAAGTGGACGAGTCGATCAACACGGCGATGAAACCGGAAGATTATGAGAGAGAACTGTCAGGTCTGTCAGTTCGTGAGAAATGTATTCTGCGTTGCCTGATCGAAGGGGAGTCTAACAAGACCATCGCGCGCAGAATTAACATCGCTGAAGCTACGGTGAAAGTACACGTCAAAGCCATCCTTCGAAAGGTTCGGGTCCGCAACCGTACTCAGGCTGCGGTTTGGGCGATGAACCATGGCGTGCTCACCGGCAGTGCCGTATCGGGGAACGAAAAGATCGCAGTGCCGCCCTCTTATGATCAGCAGGACTTAAATAAAAGTTTTCTCGGGAACGCTCGTGCCATGTGACCGCCTGCTCGTGTGAGCAGGCCCTCGCCGCCAAGGCCGTTCAGCCAAACGTCGGCGCTGTCACACCCCTCCAATGTTCCTGACGCCGCTGGCATTGATCTGGCTCTTCCCGCTATGGATGATGGTGGTGTTTTCCACCTTGCCCCACAACGGCATCTTCAGTCCCGGCATCGAGCTTCTGCCGCATGACCGCTTCCTCGACAATTTCAACAATTTGTAGCGCAACACCAATTTCGTCGGCGCGATCGGCATCTATCACGCGCCAACATGATGAATTGCGGGATCAGCACCATGCCATACGGAAGCGTGATGGTGCCGAAGATGATCGCCACCACCATGCCCTTGCCGAGGAAGTCGTAGCGCGCCAATGCCCAGCCTCAAACGGAGGCAATCTCATCCCGCTCTTATTCACGGCAGCGACGTCCCTCGACTTGGGATTCGTCACTTTCGCTGAGTTCCTTCCCCGAAGAGGTGGTTGACCTTGTAGGCGACTTCAGTGCGGTTGGTCGCCTTTAACTTCTTCATGATATTTCGGACATGTATCTTCACGGTGCTTTCGCGCAGGTTCAGTTCGTGGGCGATGGCCTTGTTCGCCTTGCCGCGTCGGAGAGCTTGGGCGACTTCAGCCTGCCTGAGCGTGAACATTTCCGCGAAAGGCTGCTTGTCGCTACTGCCAGGGTCCATCAAGTGCCGCGCAGAGAGAACGCTGTTGGCTGGAACAAAGGTACCCCCAGCTGCCGCAAGGTTGATTGCCTCGACACAGACATCAACGCCCACGGAGCTCGGAATGTAGCCGCGGGCGCCGCAATCGAGAGCCATTAGAATCTGTGCAAGATCTTCATTGTCGGCCAGGATAACCACAGGGATCGTTTTGAACTCAGACGATATGTGCCTGATTTCGTTTGCTATGGCGTGCTCGGTCACCTTCCGGCCGCCAAGGTTGAAAAGTATAGCAGCAAGGATATGGCCCGCCTCCTCCTTCTGGCGCCATTCTTCGATCGAACCCGTGGCGACGACCGCCATGCCGAGTTCGTGGTCTACCAACGCAGATGCGAGGCATTCCCGGTCTAAGGCCCTTCCATCAAGGATGAGAAGGCATTCCTTGCCGTTGATCTTTTCTGCCCCATTGGATGAAATTTTTGGCGAATTTCCCGACTCGTGTTTGTGCAGCCCTCTTGTGGAACCCATGCTACCCCACCCTTTCACACAAGCCGCGTTCCGGCGGCCGACATAACCCCCCCGTTCTCTAAGTTTTTGAAGGCGCTTTCCCCGCGTTCGCGAAAGCTTGAAATCGCAGCGAGTTTAGAGCTTACTTATATGCGGTCGCTAACATAGGTTAATTTTCGGTAAATTTCTGGCCCGAAAGCAGTCGCCGAACTCGGTCCTAAGAGGCTACAATACGTCTGTGGAAGGAGACAATCGGCCCTCGACGCACTGCGGACTGGCGCCGCACGCCCGTTTACCTGAGATATTCTTTATCGAAGCCGGCTAATATAACCAGTTTCTTACGATTGATCACCTCAACATGGCCTGCCTTGAAGGATACTAACCCGGCCCTGCGGAGTTCCCTCAATGTACGGTTGACGTGAACGGTAGTCATTCCGAGGATGTCGGCTAGCTCATGCTGAGCAAGGGGACACTCGTATCTTCCATGGGACGAGAGTCCAACGTTGGAGAGCCTCTCCTCTAATTCGAGCAAGAAATGTGCCGTGCGGCTCAGCGCATTCCGGCGTCCGGTATTCACGAGATGTTCGGCAAGAATGGCGTTCAGGCGGGCTAGAGCGCAAGCGATCTTGTTGCCGAAACGGCCGTTCGACAAGATGCTTTCCACCAGTGCCTTCCTGGAAAATTCATAGACGGCTAGTTCGGTTATGGACGCCAGCGTTGCGAAACGGGGTCCGTCCACGGAACGGAAACCGACAACGTCCCCCCCGAGAGGCGTGTCGATGACCTGCCGCTCTCCATCTAGCAGTCCACGATAAAGAATGGCCCAACCTGACTTAACAATGAACACCGTATCGTCGTCGTCATCCTGGCGGCACAGGACCGAGTGGGCTTTGTAAATTTTTGCGGGAATGCCGAGAAGGTCGTTCCCCCAATCGTTCTCGACGATGCCCTGCTCCCCGCGCCGTGAGTATGTGAAGTGCGACGGTATCTGCATCGAGACCGGCCAGTCTGCGCCATTTTCCGAGTGCAACCTACAATCGTTGCTCCTCAAAGGCCAGCCCGATCCGGCTTTCGTTCCGCTGCGAGCCCAATTCGGACCATGCTGGCAGCCAAGAAAATCAGCCGGCGAGGGCTGAAATCACCACTCCTCGCTGCTTACAGGCTGAACTTGGAAACAAAGCAGGGCCTCCGGCGGTCACGCTTTGTCCGCGGCGAACACGGGCAGATTCCCAGATAAATTGAAGACTTGTGATCCGCCCGAAAGCGGGTGCTTGAGCGCGGAACTCAGGCGTGTCCCTGCGGGTCTGTCTCGTTCAACCACCGCGTGTTTAGGACTGTTCCGTCGGGCCCGATCACAGCTTCGAAAGCGTCGATCAGCTTTCTGGCGGCTCTGCCCGCAACGTGGGACTCCGAGTACTTGGCGTGCACGGACCGGGCGCGGTCATAAACTTCCTTGAGCTGTCTGACTTCCTTCGCGCCGAATGCGCGATATATGACCTGAGCGCTCATTACCGTTTCTCCTCCCCGTGGTCGGAATGCAAGCAAGCCGTCCGCTGCCTAGCACTCGACGCGTGATAGTTTACCAAAGGGGGCGCAATCTTGCGAGGCCAACTGCGTTTATCCACCGTGTGTATTCCGCCTGCCCGCGGCTATTTCGGAATCCGTTTTCCGCAAGCCGGAAGGACCAAGAATGACAATTGCACGCCTGCGACCCTAAGCAGTTTAGGAGCGCTGGGTTATCGGCTGCCCTTGTAATCGGCGACGTCCGGAAGGCGTTGGCCGGCAATGGCTGGAGGATGTCCGAAATTCTCCCGCCCTGCGGGCTCCCGCCCTGTGGAGCCACCAGATCTGCAACCGCCAAAACAAGACAGGTCGCCTGTCACGGCAAGCGCCACCGATCAACCAGAACCATAGCCAAGGAATGATTTGATGTCCTTCGCGGCCTATCGGGAACTATCGGAAATCCACTCTAAGTCGCTGATTTAAAAAGCAGAAATCTTCAGCATCTATCGCAGACTATCGCGTGCAAAAGGATCGATCTGCCGGTCTTTTTGACCGTATCCGTTTTCTTGTCCGAGCGCCAAAATCGCAATACCGTCAGCCCAATTCGGCTGATGACGGTCTTTTTTTGGAAGCTAACGCTCTGAATTCGTTATGAAAATAGCGTTCCAGCAGCCCAAGTTTTGCCTGACGGTCTTTTAGACCGCAAATGGGTCGATTCGCTAACGACGCGCAAGTTGGAGGCTTCTACACCGTCCGCGTCGGCATCTCGCGCGCGGAGCTCAAAAAGCTGAAAGGGCTGTCTCTCGCTCCTGGCCTGCCAGTGGAGGTCTTCTTTTCGACCGGCAACCGGACAATGCTTTCGTATCTGGTCAAGCCACTGGCCGATCAAATCGACCGCGCATTCAAGGAGGAGTAATGTAGGGCCGACGTCGAAATGCGGTCTTAACGCTTTCTCAGATTCCTCCACGCACACATACCGGTATCGCAGTGCTTGCGGGAAGGGAGGTTTATTCCTGCCCTTCATCTTAGGTTCGCCAGACCATACGAGATCGTACGAGGAATATTCGTGGGCGAACCATCCGCCAACATATTGACTCTTCACTGAAAACGTCGTCCCTCAGTGCCCATCATTATCGTTATTTATCAATGATTTATTGACCGGTTCGCCAAAAGGATCGCCAGGCTGTGGTTTGCGCGTCATCCCTAGAGGACGGGAGCCGCTCCGAACGCCGTGGAGGGTCGTGGCCCCTGCCGAAGAAATCGCGCGGTTGGGTTCCGGCGCGCGCCAATTCGCTCGGTTGTCATGCGCCTAAGGCAGTCTGGGACCCGTGCGTAGCGGCACGGCGGTGCGCCTCCCTTTTTTTGCGGCTTGTCTGACCTCAATATCCACGGTGGCGGTCTACGAGACCGATTAGTGGCTGTCCGGCCTGATGCCGGCGGATATTGTTTATCACCACCTCGACGGCCGTTTCCGGTTGGGTCATGCTGGCTACGTGCGGGGTGAGCAGCATTCTTTCATGCAGACGCAAAGGATGATCGGCCGGCAGGGGTTCCGGATCGGTGACGTCGAGAACTGCGCCGGAAAGCCTGCCACTGTCGAGCGCGACGAGAAGATCGGCCTGCACCAAATGGCCACCACGCCCGCAGTTGACGATCGCCGCGCCGGGCGGGAGTTTTGCGAACAACGCACCATTCAGAATTCCGGCCGTCTTGGATGTCAGCGGAAGCAGGCAAACGAGGGTATCGCTCTGACTGAGAAACTTATCCATCTCGGCTTTACCGGCGAAACATATGGCGCCTCCAATCGACTGGCGAGAACGGCTCCAGGCGTTCAACCGAAAGCCGAAGGGCTGAAGCGCCGAAAGTGAAGTCTTCGCGAGCACGCCGGTTCCGAGCACGCCGATGCGCGACGCACCTGGCGGCCGGAAACGCAAGGGCTGCCAATCGCCGCCCGCCTGTTGCACACGATAGGCGAGGAGATCACGATGCAATGCCAGTATTGCCAGCGTGACGTATTCTGCCATCGCGTCGGAAATGCCCGGCTCGATCATCCGCACGACAGGCGTCGAAATCGAACTGGTCGCCCCCAGCTCCCAGCGAAAACAGCACCTCAAGGTTCGGGTACTTCGCGCTTATGTCTGTGGGCGGATGCCAGACGCCAAGATACTTCACCGAACGCGGGTCGATCGCGTCCGCGCAATAGTGGAAGCGATTTCGGGAGCACGTTCGGCAAAGAGCGCTGCCCACTCGGCGCCGCGTTCGGCATCGGCATCATAGAGGAAGGTCATTTCGGCGCCCCGGGATTGCTGCGAAAGACGAAGCTCAGCGTGCCTGCCCCTCAGCTTCCATTTCCGCCATGTCCTGGAACCTGTCGCCGATACGTGGATGCGCCCGCCCGCCATCACAGGCGCCAATGGCGATCAGCACCTCATCCGCACCGGGTGCGTCCGGAACCTGGAAGTTGGCCGTCAGGAAGTGGGAGCGTTTGCCGGTTTCGCTCTTGTGGGTCATCGGCAGGGAAAGAAGGGCGCCGGGCCCGTTGCGGGTATTCGTGAAGCTCAGATAGGTCGTGCCGTTTACCGCCGTGCGGAACATATTGCCGAACCGCAAGGTATGGATCAGCGCCGATGCATGTTCGATCTCGCCATTGACGCCGACCGAAGCCGCCTTGCCGTAAGCCTCAACCTTATCCGCCGACAAGAGCGCCACCAACCGTTTGGTCATTTCGGCGCCAAGACCCGGCGCCAACCGGAGAATCTCAGGGCGCAAATTTTCAACGAACCCTTGACCGGCCCACGGGTTCTTCAATACGGCTGCGACCACCACCATGGAGATCGGTTGGTCGGCTTTCTTGCCACCCTCGACGAATACTTCCTCGATGAATGTGCAGATCTTTCTCACTCCGAGATCCATGGATTCCTCCTCTGTTTCGCTGGATTGTGGCGCAACCTAATGAGCAACGACGGTGAATGTCTTCCTTCGTTAAGGAGGAAAAGCGGAATGACCGGCACTTCGAAACGATGTAGAATTCAGCTTCCGCGCATGCCTAACTCAGCGGGTCGTGGCGCAGGGAGCGATCGTGGACAGGAAGGCTCAAATCTCGGTTCTCAAAGACGTCGCGAGTGAGATCAATTCCGGCGGCGATCTTGTCATGATCCTCAAGCACTTGGTTTTCGCCGCCTGCCGCCATGCGGGCTGGACGCTCGGTTCGATCATGTCGATCGATGCCGCTCATGGTTATGCCCATGTGATGGTTCGGCATGACCCGACGTTGATTCAGCGAACGCTCCCTGACCGTTGGGAACTGGCGACGAGCCCCTCGCTGATCGCCTTGAAGCGGAACGAGCCAGTCTACATCCGCGACGTGCGCGAATCCGAAGAGTTTCCAGGTTATCGCCGCGAAGCTTTCGAGCGAGATTACCGTACCGTCCTCGTCATGCCTATGAACTGCAGCGACTTCGAGGGCCGGCCAATGGTGCTGAGCGTCGTGTCGCGGGATATCATGGAGGTTCCGGAAGAGGACTTGGCGTTTCTGGGTATGATCGTCCATCTCGGCGCCATCGCGATCGAGAGGGAGCAGCGGCTGGAAGCCGAACGGCAGGCCGGAGACAGGTTGCAAAAGGCGCTCAAGGCGCACACCTCACTACTTGAACACGTGCTTGCAGACGGCTCCGTTTCTTCATTGTCGGCGATGGTCGGCAGCCTGCTGCCCAATCCGGTCGTCGTCGTCGATTTTACTGCGAACCAGATCATCGCCGGCCGCTCGCCAAGCGAGGTGCAGTTCGATGATGCCGCTTGGCAATCAGCAGCGGCCGGTCCGCTGAGCCGACAACTGGGAAAGGCAGCACGCGATACAATTGAACGGGGCGGCAACAGCGGGGCGTCGCTTTTTCTCGATGACGGCTGCTCCCGGGTCAATCTCGCCGCCCGCATCGAGCCCTTGACGGTCGACCGCCAACTTGTCGGGGCATTGATCATCTTTTCCACGTCGCGTGCCTTCAGCGACCTGGACCAGTTGTTGCTTGACAGCGCCAAGTTTGCGCTCAGCGTCCAAATGATGCGCAGTTTCATCCGATTCCGTTTCGAAACCCGCACGCAGACCGAGCTTTTCTTCGAGGTCGTGGAGCGGCGTTGGCGCGACGCGGCAGATGTCCAGCAGCGGGCCCAGCGGCTCGGCATCAATTTCATGACAACCCAGCAAATCGTCGTCGTCGACTTTCCCGAGAGCGCGAAGAATCTTGGCGGAACGTCCGTCGATCTGCATCACAGTCTCGCCCGTATCATGCAGCAAGCTTCCGTTCCCGCGTGCGTCGTGGCCATCGATGGCGGGCTGGTGTGCCTCATTCCCTATGACGAGGTCTGGAAACAGGAGCGGACATCGAAACTGATGCGGCGCATCGCAGCGGATCTTGGCCAATATTTTGACGAAGAACCGATCGTCATCGCCAGCAACGTCTGTGCCACGCTGACGGATTATCCGTTAGCTTGGGATCGCTGCAGTCGCATGATTGCCATCGCCCGTTCGTTCGGTCGCACCGGTGCGCTGTCCGGGCAGGATTTTGGGCCGTTGCCGATGCTCGTAGCAGCCGCGGGCGTCGACGACGTACGCGCTTTCGTGCAGGAAAGCGTCGGCGCCATCGCCGCCCATGACCGCCAGCATGGCACGCCCTATCTGAAAACGCTGTCGACTTATCTGAGGGAGGGCTGCCGCAGCGGCGCCTGCGCCGATGCGATGGGACTGCACGTAACCACGCTGCGCTATCGCCTGTCGCGAATCGAGGAAATGTTCGGCATCGATGTCGAGACGCCAGAGCGGCGCTTTGCCATCGAATTGGCCATTCACCTGCATGGTGTCACGGAAGGTCGTTCCTTGGCTGAAGATCAATCGATCTGACCCTCGGGACGGCAGATCGGCACCCTTCCTCTCTTACCGCAAACAGCAGCAATATTTTCCGTGCTCTTCCGGCTGAATGAAGGAAGAAGGTCGCTCTTCTTGCGATTAGCCTTCCCGCTATCAACCACCAGGAGGCGCTGATCCCATGTTGACCACGGGAACCGCAAAGATTCCGACGGCCATCGACCCAATCGCGTTGCGTCGGGCTTTCGGAACCTTTGTCACCGGCGTCACCGTCATCACCACGCGGGACACGGACGGCGATCCGCGCGGCATGACGGCTAATTCCTTCACCTCGGTTTCGCTCGATCCGCCGCTGCTGCTGGTCTGCGTCGCAAAATCGGCGTCAAGCTTTGCTGCCTTTACGACGGCGGATTCCTTTGCCGTTAACCTGCTACATGAGGGACAGGTCGACATCTCGGCGATCTTCGCCTCGAAATCCCCCGATAAATTCCAGTCCGTCAATCACGACCGCGTTCATACCGGCGCGCCAATCTTGACGGACAGCCTTACCTGGTTCGACTGCACGATCTACAACAGGGTCGATGCAGGCGATCATGTCATCCTGATCGGCCAGGTGCAGGCTTTCGGTACGAGCCCTTCAGCGCCGCTCGGCTTTTGCCGCGGCCGATACGCCAGCGTTAAGGATCCGCTGCCGTCCGGCTGGCTGGCCTCGCACAACATGATCATCGGTTATCTGATCGAAGCCAGCGGTGAGATCCTGCTGCGAGCGGATGGAAGCGGTGGCTGGGCTCTGCCAACGGCCAAACGCCGTAAGGCCGGCAGCGAACTGCCGCTCGACGACGGCAAATCCCTCAAGCTGCTGTCGGACAACACCTTTCTTTACTCGATCTTCGATGTTGCCGACTGCGACCCCGGTTATCTAATCTATCGCGCCCGACTTGCCGATGGCGGACAAGGGCGCGACCTGCCGGAAGACCTGCGGTTCTTTGCCATTGACAAGCTGCCCTATGACCTCATCCCGACCCGGGAATTGCGGGCGATGCTTCGCCGCTATGTCCGCGAGCGCAAGCAGGAACGCTTTGGCATCTACATGGATTCCGGCGACGGCGGGCGACTGGCAATGATCGAGGGCGAGGCCCGTTCGTGGCATCAGGCCTTTCAAGACTAACCCGAAATCAGGAAGCGACGATGAAGACGACGGTGAAATCGCTCGAGGGAATGCGCCTCAACCTCTTTATCGACGGCCGGTTTGTCGAACCGACATCCGGTCGCTACCTGGACAGTTTCGACCCGACCACCGCGGAGGCCTGGTATCAGTTTGCGGAAGCCGACGCCAACGATGTGCGACTGGCGGTTGAGGCGGCGCAAAAGGCATTCGTCAATCCTGCCTGGCGACGTATGACGCAAACCGATCGCGGAAAGCTGGTGCGCAAACTGGCCGATCTGGTTCTTGCCAATGCCGACGACCTAGCGCTGATCGAAACACGCGACAATGGGAAGTTAATCAAAGAAATGCGGGCGCAGATGCGCTCGATCCCGGACTCTTACACTTACTTTGCCGGCATGGCTGACAAACTGCAGGGCGATACGATCCCGGTCAACAAGCTGGACCAGCTCAACTTCAACATGCGCGAACCGATCGGCGTCGTCGGCATGATCACACCCTGGAACTCGCCGCTGATGATGTTGACAGGAACGCTCGCTCCCTGTTTGGCGATTGGCAACACCATCGTCATCAAGCCTTCCGAGCACGCGACGGCCTCGACGCTGGCCTTGGCCGAGCTAATCATGGAAGCGGGGTTTCCGGCCGGCGTTGTCAACGTCGTCTCGGGAACGGGTGCGGTAACCGGCGACGCGCTGACGCGGCAAAAGGGCATCGCAAAATACGTCTTCACCGGCAGCACCGATACCGGCCGTAAAATTGCTGCTAACGCGGCGACCAACCTTGCGCAGTGCCAGATGGAACTCGGCGGCAAATCTCCCCACGTGATCTTTTCCGACGTTGATATCGAAAAGGCCGTTAATGGGGTCGTTTCGGGCGTCTTCGCCGCTGCGGGCCAGACCTGCGTCGCCGGCTCGCGCTGCTTCGTGGAGGCCAGCGTCTACGACCGGTTCATCGAAGCGTTGGTGGAACGCACCAACCACATCACCGTCGGCCACCCATTGGAGGACAAGACGGATATCGGCCCGCTGGCGCTGTCGGCGCAGCTGACGAAAGTCGAGTCCTACGTTGCTTCGGGCGTCAAGGAAGGGGCACGGATCGCGTCAGGCGGCAAGCGTCCTCAGGCGGAAGAACTCGCCCGCGGCTGGTATTTCGAGCCGACCGTCATGATCGACGCCAAGAACGATATGTCCTTCATGCGCGATGAGCTTTTCGGACCGGTCGTTGGTGTCATGCCCTTTTCCTCGGAAGAAGACATGATCGAACTCGCCAACGACACACGCTACGGCCTCGCGTCCGGGATCTGGACCCAGAATATCGACCGGGCGATGCGCTTCGCCAACCGGATCGATGCGGGTACCGTTTGGATCAACACCTACCGGTCAGCAGCCTACATGTCCGCAAATGGCGGCTTCAAGGAAAGTGGTTACGGCAGGCGTGGCGGTTTCGACGTCATGCGCGAGTTCTCCAGGGCAAAAAATGTCGTCATCGACTATTCCGGCGCCATGCAGGATCCCTTTGTCATTCGACTGCGCTGACCGTCAGAAACACTGGGACAAACCATCCAAGGGAGATTGAAATGAAATTTGCCGTCTCATTGGGCATGGAGCGTTTCTCGCCAGAAACCTCGATGACGGCCGTAATGGACAATCTGCTGCAACTTGCCAAAATCGCGGACGCCGGCGGGTTTGAGACGATCTGGACGCCGGAGCACCACACAATCGAGTGCACGATATCACCCAATCCGTTTCAGATCCTCACGTGGCTATCCCAGCATACGAGCCGTATCCGCCTGGGAACGGCAACGCTTGCCGCCGCCTATTGGAATCCAATCCGTCTCGCTGGCGAAGCCGCACTGTGCGATCACCTTACGAACGGGCGCCTGGAATTCGGCATCGCCCGCGGCGCCTATCAGTACGAGTTCGACCGAATGGCGCCGGGCGTCCAGCAGCAGGAGGGCGTCGGCTACATGAAGGAACTGGTGCCAGCGGTCCAGAAGCTTTGGGCCGGTGACTATGCGCATGAGGGCCAGTACTGGAATTTTCCGCGAGCGACCTCGGTGCCGAAGCCGCTGCAGAAGGGAGGTCCTCGCATCTGGGTCGCCGCCCGCGATCCTGGCACCTTCGACTGGGCGATCGGCATCGGCGCCAACATCCTCTCCACGCCGCTCTCGTTTCCGGCGGCGGAAATCGGCGTGCTCGCCAGCAAGTTCAACAAGGCGGTCGCCGATCATCCCGAGGTGAAACGCCCAAAATTCATGATGCAGCGGCGCACTTGTGTCTATGACAGGGCCGACGACTGGCATCTCGCCGTCGAGCACAGCATGAACTATGGTCGCTATTTCGAAAACCTCATGCAGAACATTGGCACCGTGAAGAACGGTTTCCCGGAGGCCGTGCCCTTCGAAAGCGTTAAGGGCCGCGACAACTACAACCCGGAAAATATCCGCAAGAACCTGATGTTCGGAACGCCCGACGAAGTGATCGTGAAGCTGCTCGACTACGAAGCAGCTGGCGTCGATCAATATTGTCTCGGCCTCAGCTTCAACCTGCCCTTCGAACTGCAGAAGAAGACGCTTCGCCTGTTCACAGACGAGGTCATGCCCTTCTTTGCGCAACGCGAGCGCGAAACCCAGCAACTGGCCGCGGCAGGGTATTAGGATGACTGATACGCAGCGTCATACGGTCGGAGATGTGGTCCTGAACTATAGGGTTGACGGCAATGGGGCAGAGCCGTTGGTGCTCATCCACGGTGTCGGTTCCTACCTTGAAGCCTGGAGCGGGGTCGTCGAGCGGCTGAAGCATCGGTTCACCATCCTGACGTTCGACCTACGGGGTCACGGAAACTCGTCGCGCGTCAAAGGCCGCTACGAGATCGACGATTTCGTTGCCGAAACACTTGCATTGGCGGACAGTGTCGGCTTCGACCGTTTCCATCTGGCCGGTTTTTCGCTTGGCGGGTTGATCGCACAGCGGTTGGCACTGACGCATCTTCCGCGCATTCAGCGCCTGATTCTCCTCTCGACGGTCGCGGGACGCACGCCCGAGGAGCGGGAGCGCGTTCTCGCCCGCCTCGCCGCTCTTCGCAGCGGCGAACCGGGATCGCACTATGACGCATCCCTGTCGCGTTGGCTGACTGAGGATTTCCAGAAGAAGAATCCCGATCTGATCGCAACGCTTAGGCAGCGAAATTCTCAGAACGATCCGGACTGTTACGCTTCTGCCTACCGGGTTCTCGCCGAGACCGACTTCGGCGGTTTTCTCGACCAGATTCGCTGCCCGACGTTGATTGCAACCGGCGAGGAGGATGCCGGCTCCAATCCGCGCATGGCAAGATATATGCATGAGCGCATCCCAGGCTCCGATCTCCGCATCCTTCCGGGGCTGCGGCATTCAATCCTGACGGAAGCACCCGATCTCGTCGCATCGATGATGGCGGATTTTTTGACCGTGCCGGAGACCGTGAAATGATCGTTGAAGAGCGTATCTATCGCATAAGATCGGGCAAAACCTCCGAATATCTGAAGCTTGTGCGCGAGAAGGGGCTGGCAATCCAGGAACCGATTCTCGGCGGACTGATCGGCTATTTCGTCACCGAGGTCGGGCAGCTGAACCAGATGGTCCATCTTTGGCGATATGCCGATTTCGCCGATCGCGTGGCGCGCCGGCGCACGTTGTCGGAAGATGCGCGCTGGCGGGTCTTCATTCCGAAACTGACGGCGCTGATCGAAAGCGCGGAAAACCGTATCCTTCTGCCGACCGATTTTTCGCCACTCCAATAGGACCAAGGGGAGGGTAAGGCAAAACCCTGAAGCCAACCGCGCACGGTGGAATTGAACTGCCATTAACGCACCTCGGATCGGAGGAAGGGGAGGGGCGAAAATCCTCCGTGTTAGCGGAAGACGATCTCGCTGACATGCCCCTTAATTGATCCTCGTCAAAAAATTGCGGATCGGGAACATCCGTATCGTTGAAACATGGGAGCCATTGGTGACAGAGCGATTGAGAGTAGAGAATCTGTATAAGATTTTCGCCCCTTCACCCACCAGAGCCATGACGCTGCTCGCCACCGGCGCGGATAAGGCTCGTGTCCTTGCGGAGACCGACGCCGTCGTCGGTCTGAACAACGTCTCGCTTTCCGTTCCCTCGGGCGCCATCTACATGGTCATGGGCCTTTCGGGGTCCGGCAAATCGACGCTGGCGCGTTGCATCAACAGGCTGAACGAACCAACGGCAGGCAAGATCCTGCTCGACGATATCGACATCGTGCCGCTACGCGAGGACGCGCTTCGCGAATTGCGGCGCACGCGCATCTCCATGGTCTTCCAGCATTTTGCCTTGTTGCCAAACAAATCGGTGATCGAAAATGCCGAATTCGGCCTGAAGTTGCGTGGCGTTTCCGCCGCGCGGCGACGCAGGCGCGCTGAAGAGGTGCTGGCGATCGTCGGTCTCGCCAAATGGGCCTATCATCGCCCGCATGAACTCTCCGGCGGCATGCGCCAGCGTGTCGGCTTGGCGCGGGCCCTGGCGACCGATGCCGACGTCCTCATAATGGACGAAGCCTTCAGCGCCCTTGACCCGCTGATCAGGACCGAGATGCAGGATGAGTTGCTGCGGCTGCAGCACACGCTGAAGAAGACCATCCTCTTCATCACTCATGACTTCCAGGAGGCGCTGAAACTCGGAACGCGCATCGCCATTATGTCCGAAGGCGAATTGGTACGCGAGGGAACACCGCAATCGATCGTGCTCGAACCAGGCAGCGATTATGTCGCCGCCTTCACGCGCGAAGTCGACCGGTCGCGATTGTTTGACGCACGGTCGGTGATGCGCACCGGTTCGACGGTGTCGGGCGATGGTTCGGCGCGGATCGTCGGCGACGCCGAGCATCCCGAGGCTATGAGTTTTGCCATCGACGCGTCGAACCGCATCGTCGGCTGTCTCGATGCTGCAGCCCTGCAACAGGTAAAGGCTGGCAAGCCGGTCGGTGACCTTTTGACGCGTGATTTCGTCGCGGTGAGCGGCGCCACCAAGCTCGTGGATGTCGCTGGCTTGTATCAGAGCGGCAAGGCAATGGCCGTCATTGACGAGGACGGCCGCTTCCTCGGCATGCTTGAACCCGAACATATCCTTGGACGGATCGCCTCGGCGGCGAGATCGCCAGCGCCTGCTTCGATGGGAGGCCACAATGCTTGATGCCGATGATCTAGCCATCTTTCCGGTGGACCAGTGGATTGCAGACGCCGTCCAATGGGTCGCGCTCCACCTCCGTCCACTGTTTCTTGCAATCAAGTGGCCGGTCGAAAACCTGTTGTCGTTCAACGATTACATACTGCACGAAATTCCGTTTCCGATCTTCGTCGTTCTGGTGTTCTTGACCGCCTATCGGCTTGCCAGCATCGGCATCGCGGTGTTCAGCGCCATCTCACTTGTCGTGATCGCAGCCATCGGTGTCTGGACCGAGGCCATGACAACGCTTTCGCTGATTACCACGGCCATCGTGTTTTGCACCGCCATCGGCGTGCCGACCGGCATCTGGTGTGCTCGTAACGACAAGGTCTGGAGCGTGGTGCGGCCGGTGCTCGACATTATGCAGACCACACCGACGTTCGTTTACCTCGTGCCGGTCGTCATGCTGTTCGGCGTCGGCACAGTGCCGGGCGAAGTGGCGGTCGTAACAGCAGCTGCACCGCCGCTAATCCGCTTCACCAATCTGGGTATTCGCATGGTAGAGCAGGAAATGGTCGAAGCAGGTCTCGCCTTCGGCGCCGATAAGCGCCAGCTTCTGTGGGAAATACAGCTGCCGTTGGCTATCCCCACCATTCTCGGAGGACTGAACCAGACCGTGCTGACTGCGATGGTGATGTCCGTAGTCGTCGCCATGATCGGCGCGGAAGGCCTTGGCCTCGTGGTTCTCCAAGGTCTCGGACGTCTCGATGTCGGTCGCGCCGCCGTCGGTGGCATCGCCATCGTCCTGCTCGCCATGATGCTTGATCGGATCACCCAGCAGCTTGCCCAGCCGACCGACCGCAAGCGCAGGTCGGTGCTGCGCTACCTTTTCAATCTTTTCAAGGGTGAGCGATCGCACGAGGCCATCGCAACATCCGCAGCGAACCGCACGCATTGAGCGGAATCGCTCCGGCGGCAACCACCACCGGAATGACGACAGACACCGGCGGCTCGTTCCGCCGGCCAGGAATTCACTTGCCTATCCCTTGCAGCGCCCGCGTTACAGCCGAACCTCGAACTCAGTGAAGTCCAAAGAAAAATCCAGAAGGAGAACATCGATGAAGCACAGCCTGAAAACCTTTTCCCTTTTTGTCACCGGCATGGTGCTGGCGGCCTCTCTAGGCCAAACTGCTTTCGCCGAAGACCTACCTGGGAGCGGCAAGACGGTGCGGTACGCCCAGTCCGACAGCCTAGGCGCCAATTATGTCGTTGCCCAGATCGGCATGGCGGCGATGAAGGAACTCGGTTACGACGTCAAGCTTAGCACGCTCAACACCACCTTGTTCTTCCAGGCGGCGGCCCAGGGCGATCTCGATATCGCGACCGATATAAACTTCCCGCAGCGCGAGCCGGGTTACAAGAAGGTCGAGGCGGAGGCGGAGATCGTCGGCGGTGGCCTAATTCAAGGCGGCGGCATTAATGGCTATCTGATCGACAAGAAAACCGCCGACGCAAACAACATCACCACGCTCGATCAGATGAAGGATGCGAAGATCGCAGCTCTTTTCGGCACGACCGGCAAAGCCGACCTCATCAATTGCGATCCGGGCTGGAGTTGCGGCGACGTCGTCGACTTCCAGCTTGAGAAATTCGGACTCAAGGGCAGCGTCAATTCGGTCCGCGGCAAATACGAGGCGCTGATGGTCGAGGCCGTCGCCCGTGTCAAGCGCGGCGAGCCGGTATTCTTTTATGCCTGGAGCCCTTCGTGGATGAACAAGGCTCTGGTGCCCGGCAAGGATGTCGTCTGGTTGCCGACGCCCTTCGATGCCTTGCCGGAATCGGTCCCTAACAAGGGGTCTGCCCTGGTGCCAGGCGTCAGCGGTTGCGCTGGCGGTGCTGATCCATGCCGCATGGCCATGGCGGCATGGAACTGGAACGCCGTCGCCAACCGGAAGTTCATTGCAGCCAATCCGGCAGTCAAGAAGCTCGTGGAGCAGATGTCGTTCCCGCTGGCCGACTGGTCGACCTGGGAACAAACGATCAGCGAAAAGGGCGGCAGCGACAACAACATCAAAAAGCTGGCGCATGAATGGATCGAAACCCATCAGGAACAGTTCAATGCCTGGGTTGACCGTGCCAAAATTGCAAGCTGATCACAATTCGCTGAAGTAGCCGCGCCAGGCCGACCCGACGCCGGGGTTTGACGACGCAAAGAAGCTCCGGTGGCGCAAGCCGCCGGGGCAATTCGATCTTGCCATTACTGCGGTGCTTTCGCTACTGAGTCCCTTGAGCCAAGCTAGGTAGCCGTGGAGCCTCAACAGGTTTGCACCGCATTCGGACGAGTACCGTCTCGCCTTCATGGTGATCAAAGCCTACCGCAAGCCCTACAATGCGGAGCAGCCCGAACAGGTCGGCGAAGGTTTCGAACTGCTGGACAACCGGTCGCTTGCCTCCGTTTCCGGCTGGTGGCTCGCGAAACGACGCGCCGCGCTCGGCGTCACCGACGATGTCCTGGAGCGCCTGAAGGCACGGCTCCCACGATCGAAGCACTACGCGCTGGGCGCGGAACCCGGCCACGCCGTGCTCGTCGAACCGTGGCGCGTGCTGCTCCCGGCGCAGACCGTCGACGCCGCCTTTGAAGGCGTCTGATGGTCGCGTCGCGAGAAACCCTTCAGGACCTCGCAGCCGAGCGCGAGCCTCGAAGCTGCCAATCCGCTTCTGGCCCAAGACAGCCGCGCTCGCACCCTTATGGTCAACACGGGTTCATCGACCCCTTTTGTAGGATGAAAGAGACACCGCGTGCATGGAATACTAGTCCTCCTCCTGGTCGTTAGGTTCGCCAGACCATACGAGAGAATACGAAGGATATGGGTTGGCGAACCAGCCGCTAACATATTGATTTTGTGTAGAAGACGCTGACCCTCCGGGTCTGCCAAAACGGCCTCAAAGGTGACACAGGAATTGTAGCCCCTGCACGCACCAAGACAATGGGCGGCTCGGGTTAAACGCCAAGCACCAATGCCCCGCCGGCGAGGCCAGCTCCGGCTGCCGCCAGCAGCAGTTTCTCGCCCGGTCGAAAGGGTTTGGCGTCGTGGGAAACCGACAACGACAGGGGGATCGTCGCGGCCGACGAGTTGCCATAGTCGGCAATGGTCTTGACGATGCGCTCATCCTCGATGCCGAGCGACTTGCCGACAGCGTTGAAGATGCGGGCATTTGCCTGGTGCGGCACGAAACGGGAGACGTTGGAGGCCGAAAGTCCGGCGGCTTCCAGGGCCTCGGCCGAGCAGCGGGTCATCATCTCCACAGCCTTGACGAAGACCTCACGGCCGTTCGCGATGGTCATGCGGGTTTCGGCGATGTCGATCTCTTGTGCGAAAGGACGGTTGCTGCCGCCCGCCGGGATATGGATCAGGCCATAAGCGGACCCATCGGAGGCAAAAGAGGAGCCGAGTATGCCGTGGCCGGGATCGCCGGACGGTCCCAGCACCACGGCGCCAGCGGCATCGGCGAAGAGCACGGCGCTTGCGCGCTCGGCCGGGTTGATCCGGCGGCTCAATATGTTGGCCGCGATGACGATGGCCGGCTTATTGTGCAGGCGCACGAAGCCGTCGGCGAAGGTCATGGCATAGATGAATCCCGCGCAGGCACCCGCGAGGTCGACCCCGCCGGCCTTTTCAAGGCCAAGCATGTGCGCCACCAACGGCGCGCTTGGCGGGAGCATATGGTCCGGCGTCGACGTGGCGAGCAGCAGCAGACCGATTTCCTTGCGGTCGATGCCTGCGGCCTGCATCGCCATTTCGCCTGCCTTTGTCGCCAGTCCGGACAGCGTGTCGCCTGGCTCTGCCCAGAACCGTGTGCGGATACCGGTGCGCCCTTCGATCCAGCCCGCCTCCAGCCCGAGGCTTGCCTCGATCTTGGCATTGCCGACCCTGCGCGCCGGCACATGATGGCCAAGGCCTATGATGCGCGCTGTGCGGTTCATAGGCCATCACCCGCAAGCTCGGCCGCCTCGTCGATAGCGTCGTAAAGCTGGTCGAGCTCGTTCGAGGTGACGCAATAGGGCGGCAGCACATAGATGACGTTGCCAAGGGGTCTCACCAGCAATCCTCGTTCGAGGAAGAAGGCGCGCAGTTTTGGCCCGACCTCTGCGAGATAACCTGCGTTGCCGACGCGGAGATCGAGTGCTGCGATTGTGCCGGCCGTGCGTACATTCTCGAAACGCGGATCCTGGCTGAACCGCGCAACCTTCTCAGCTTGCATCCGCGACAGCGCAGCCACGCGTTCCGCCACAGGCTCGTCATTCCAGATACCGACATTGGCGAGCGCTGCCGCGCAGGCGATCGGGTTGGCCGTGTAGGAGCTCGAATGGAAGAAGGTCCTGGCCCGGTCGCTGGAATAATGCGCGCGGAAGATCGCATCGGTGGCGAGCGTCGCCGCAAGCGGCAACGAGCCGCCTGTCAGCCCCTTGGAGGTGCACAATATGTCGGGCGCGACCGCTGCCTGCTCGCAGGCAAGTAGGGTGCCGGTGCGGCCCCAGCCGGTCATGACTTCGTCGGCGATGAAAAGCGTCCCGGAACGCTCCGCAATGCGCTTGAGTTCGGTGAGCACCCAAGCGGGATACATGAGCATTCCCCCGGCGCCGAGCACCAGCGGCTCGACAATCAGCGCGGCAACCTCGCGGTTGCGCGCCAGCCGTTCGAAGGCGTCGAGCGTTTCCTGCTCCCGGCCTGCGGCGGGGAAGGGGATGGTGTCCACCCCGAACAGCAGCGGCTCGTAGGCGGCGTTGAAGACGCCGCGCGCGCCGACGCTCATCGTGCCGATGGTGTCGCCGTGATAGCTGTGTTCCATGACGACGATGCGCGAGCGCGGGAAGCCATTGTTGCGGTGAAAGCCAAGCGCCATCTTCAGCGCCACCTCGACGCTGGTGGACCCGCTGTCGGAGAAGAAGACCCAGTCGAGGCCCATCGGCGCCATGTCGACCAATGCGGACGCCAATCGCTCGGCCGGCTCGTGGCTGAGGCCGGCAAAGATCACCTGATCCAGCGTCTCGGTCGCGTTGCGGATCGCCGCCGTGATCTTCGGATGGCGGTGGCCATGAGTGATGACCCACCAGGAGGAGACCGCATCGAGGATGCGCTTGCCTTCGCGCGTCTCGACATAAGCGCCTTCGGTGCGCGCAATCGTCGGCGGAACCGGCTCGGTGGCATGTTGGGTGAAGGGATGCCAGACAGCAGAGCGGTTCATGCCCTGGCCTCCATGAACTCGGTGACGTTGAATGCGGCCCGCATGGCTTCGGAAAGTGCTGCGGGCGTCAGCGGGTCGAGGCGCGGCAGGCGACCAAGCACGCGGACCTTGCCCATTTCGCCGATCGTCCTTTGCGTATCGGCCATCTCGTCGCCGATGAACGCGACGCCGAGCAATGGAATGGAGCGGGCACGCAGGGCCTCGAGCGAAAGCAGGGTATGATTGATGGTGCCGAGCGCGGTGCGCGCGCAAAGAATGACCGGCAGCTGCCACTCCCGGAAGATATCGATGAACCTCGTCTGCCGATTGAGCGGCACCATCAGTCCGCCAGCCCCTTCGATGATGAGCGGCCCCGGCAACTCCGGCAGCGAGAGCTTTGCCGCCTCGATCGCGACACCATCGATTTCGGCCGACCGATGCGGCGACAGAGGCATCTTCAAACGGTACACTTCAGGCAGGACGCGCCCTGAAGGTAGGCCAGAAAGCCGGGCAACGATCTCGGCGTCGGTTTCCTCGTCGAGCCCCGATTGCACCGGCTTCCAGTAGAAGCCGTCGAGCAGGCCCGCGAGACCGGCCGAAAACACGGTCTTGCCGACTCCGGTGTCAGTGCCGGTCACGATGAAGCGTGCCGTCATTGCGTGCGCTCCCATTCCCCGGCAAGAGCATCGAACAGCGCCGAAACGTCTGCCTCGCCGACATTCAACGTTAGCGAGATGCGCAGCCTCGCCGTGCCCTCTGGCACGGTTGGTGGGCGGATGCCGCGCACGTCGAAGCCGTGCGCCTGCAAAGCCTGCGCCAGCGCCATCGCGCGTCGATTGTCGCCGACGATGATCGGCAGGATCTGCGAACCGCTGGTAGCCAAGCCAAGGTCCTCGGCCCTCTTGCCTGCAAGCGCGACCAGCCGAGCCAACCGTTCGCGGCGATCCGGCTCCTCGGCGATGATGTCGAGCGCCGTTGCCGCCGCCACTGCCATCAGCGGTGAGGGCGCGGTGGCGTAGATGAAAGGCCGGCATCGATTGATTAGATAATCGCTAAGAACCTTCGGCGCGGTGACCAGCGCGCCGGATGCGCCGAGCGCCTTGCCGCAGGTGTGCAGCACCACGACATTGTCGCGGCCTTCGAGATGGTGCGCGAGACCGCGCCCGTCCGGACCGTAGACGCCAGTGGCATGCGCCTCGTCCACGAACAGGAATGCGTCGTGCCGATCCGCGACCTCGATCAGTTCGCTGAGGGGAGCCCGGTCGCCGTCCATACTGTAGAGGCTCTCGACCACGATCCACGGCCGGCCAACGCCGCCTCTTGCGCGCCAGGCTTGGATTGCATCGTCCACTGCCGCAGCATCGTTGTGCGCGGCTGCCGTCACCTCGGCGCGGCCGGCTCGCGCGCCTTCATGCGCGCTGGCGTGGACGAGTTCATCCAGAACGATCAGATCGCCTTTCTGGGGCAAGGTTGTGAGCACCGCGAAATTGGCGACATAGCCGACGCCGAAGAACAGCGCGCGCTCGGCGCCGAAGAAGCAGGCCGCCTTGGCTTCGAGCGCCTCGTGTTCGGGGTCGTTGCCGCGCAGCAGCCGCGAGCCGGTCGCCCCGACGGGGGTGCCGGCGGCAAGTGCCGCCGCGACTGCCCCTGTCATACGTTTCGAGCGCGCGAGGCCGAGGTAGTCGTTGGAGGCGAAATCGAGCCCCGAACGGGTGCTCAGGGTCCTCAGACGATCCTTGCGGGCCAGCTCGCGCAGGCTGGCCTCGTAGCGGTCGAGCAAGGCTCGCCCGCTCACTGGGCTTCGCGCTCCATCGGCTTGATGCCCAGGCGGCGGAACAGTGCGCTGTCCTTGTCCTCGCCTGGATTCTCGGCGGTCAGCAAGGTGTCGCCGACGAAGATCGAGTTGGCGCCGGCGAAGAAACACAGCGCCTGCATCTCGTCGCTCATCGCCGTGCGGCCGGCCGATAGCCGCACATGCGATTTCGGCATCATGATGCGGGCAAGGGCGATGATGCGCACGAACTCGATCGGTTCGATCGGTTCGGCCTCGCCGAGCGGCGTGCCCTCGATCGGGATCAGCATGTTGATCGGCACGCTGTCGGGCGGCTCCGGCAGGTTGGCTAAAGTCACCAGCATGTCGATGCGGTCGGCCTTCTCCTCGCCCATGCCGACGATGCCGCCGC
This sequence comes from Mesorhizobium captivum, assembly GCF_033977165.1. Taxonomy (NCBI): domain Bacteria; kingdom Pseudomonadati; phylum Pseudomonadota; class Alphaproteobacteria; order Hyphomicrobiales; family Phyllobacteriaceae; genus Mesorhizobium; species Mesorhizobium captivum. The sequence continues at coordinate 50,718 of NZ_JAVIJB010000024.1, read as the reverse complement.
AGCAGACCTTGATACCGCTGTCGCGGACATTGGCAAGTGTGTCCAGCCGGTCGGCAAAAGTCCGCGTCGAGATGATCTCTGCGTAGTAGCGCTCGGAGGTGTCGATGTTGTGATTGTAATAGTCGAGACCGGCCTGCTTGAGCCGCTGCGCCTGGTCGAGGTCGAGCATGCCGAGCGTCATGCAGGTCTCCATGCCGAGCGCCTTCACGCCCTCGACCATGGCGACCACCGCGTCCAGGTCGCGCTCCTTGGGGCTGCGCCAGGCGGCGCCCATGCAATAGCGTGTGGCACCGGCATCGCGCGCCTTCCTGGCCTCGGCGATGACACGCTCAACCTCCATCAGTTTCGAGGCCTTGAGGCCGGACTGATGATGCGAGGACTGGCTGCAATAACCGCAATCCTCGGGACAGCCGCCGGTCTTGATAGAGAGCAGGCGCGACAGCTGCACCCGATTGGGATCGAAATTCTCGCGATGTATCGACTGGGCTCGGAATAGCAGGTCGTTGAAGGGCAGGTCGTAGACCGCTTGGGCTGCCTCTCTGGTCCATTGGGAGGCCCCAGTGATCAGTCCCAGGGCGGCGTTCAGCTGCAATTCCGCGTTCATTCCACCTCCATCGTCTAGATGTCCATTCACAACTGGTTCCGATGAACGAGCATTGAGGCTTCTGTTGGTCAATCAGCCAGTTTTTGCCGGCTCACGAGCGCCGGTTTCTGTTCAACGGCCGCATGATCGAAAGACAGCTAGCGCTAAGGGCAATCCAGCCCAATATCAAGGATCGGCGCGCTGTGCGTGATCCATCCGACCGATATCAGGTCGACGCCGGTTGCGGCGATCGCAGGTGCCGTCTGCGCGGTCACCCGGCCAGAAGCCTCGGTGATCGCGCGGCCGCCGACCATCGCCACCGCCTGGGTCAGCTGCTCGACAGACATGTTGTCCAGCAGCACTGCGTCGACGCTCGCCGCGAGCGCTATGTCGACCTGTTCAAGTGTGTCGACCTCGACCTCGATCTTCACCATGTGGCCTGCGGCCGCCCGCGCTCGCTCGATGGCCGTGCGGATATCGCCGGAAATCGCGATGTGATTGTCCTTGATGAGCACGGCATCGTCGAGGCCGAAGCGATGGTTGGCGCCGCCACCGGCGCGCACGGCGTATTTCTCCAAGGCACGCAGGCCGGGTGTCGTCTTTCGCGTGCATACGATCTTGGCCTTGTGGCCTCGCACGACTTCGACAACCGCCGCGGTTTGCGTGGAGATGCCGCTCAGATGGCAGAGCAGATTGAGCGCCGTGCGCTCGGCCGTGAGCAGCGCACGAGCGGGCCCGCGCACCGACGCTATGATGTCTCCCGCGGAGACGCCGCTGCCGTCCGAGTGGATTATGGTGATTTCGGTTCGTGGATCGATCAGTTCGAAGGCGAGGGCGGCGACATTGAGACCGGCGATCACGCCCGGCTGTCTTGCCGCGAGCACCATCGTCGCCGTGGCATCCGCCGGAACGATCGCGTCGGTGGTGAGGTCGCCGGCCCGGCCCAGATCTTCGAGCAGGGCGGCGCGCACCAGCGGCTCGAACAACACGCGCGGCAGCGGCGTCAGCGCCATGGTCAAGCCCTCCTGTCGAGCAGCGATTCGGTGTCGGATTTCGTGTCGGAAAGGATTGATGCCGCCTCGAATGCCTCGTCCACAGTCAGCCGCAGCGATCGCGACTGCGCATCGCATTGGAGGAAATCGGTCCGGAAGTGCGAGCCTCGGCTTTCCTCGCGGCGAAGGGCGGCGATCGTAATCATCAGCGCGACCAGCGCGGGATCCGACGCGGCATCGCGACCGGCGACAATCGGCGCCAGGGCCTTTGCAGCTTCGCGCAGCGTCTCGCCGTCCCGCTCGATGCCGAGCGCGCGCGAGGCGATCGGGCGGATGCGCGAGGCGTCCGGTCGCGGCGGCACAATTGTCGGCTTCAGCCGTTTGTGCGCGCCTGGCGACGCGGCAGCGACGCTTGCCGCGACCCAGGCGGCCGATGTCACGGCTTCGATGAGCGAATTGCTGGCAAGCCTGTTGGCGCCGTGCAGCCCGGTCCGGGCGACCTCGCCGCAAGCCCACAGGCCGCGAAGCGAGCTGCGGCCCACGGCGTCCACGGCCACGCCGCCCATGTGATAGTGAGCCGCGGGACGCACGGGGATCGGCTCTATGGCGGGATCGATGCCGGCCTCGCGACAATGCGATGCGATCGCGGGGAAGCGCTCGCCGAATCTCGCGCCTAGACACTGCCGCGCGTCGAGGAACACGCGATGTCCAGCGCCGAGCTGCCGCCACACGCCGCGCGCCACGACATCGCGCGGCGCGAGTTCTGTGCCCGGCGTGCCGGCGAGGAAGCGCCGGCCGCTCTCGTCGACGAGGATCGCGCCTTCGCCGCGAACCGCTTCGCTCACCAACGGCATCGGGCGCCGCGAGCCGTCGAGCGCGGTCGGGTGGAATTGCACGAATTCGAGATCGGTTAGTTCGGCACCCGCACGTGCGGCAAGCGCCAGGCCCTGGCCGAACGAACCGAGCGGGTTCGTCGTATGATGGTACAGGCCGCCCATGCCGCCGGTCGCAAGCACGACGCGGCCTGTCGAGAGCGTGGTTACGTCGCCATTTCCGACGGCGAGCACGCCGGCAATTTCGTCATCCGCGACGAGCAGTCGTAGGACCTCGAGGCCTTCGAGGATCGTGATCGAAGGCGTCCGTCGCACGGCGGCGGCAAGTGCGCGGACCAATTCACGGCCGGTGACGTCGCCGCCGGCATGGACAATCCGACGGCGCGAATGCGCGGCTTCCAGCCCGAGCAGCCACGTGCCGTCGGGCGCTTGATCGAAAGCAACGCCCAGCCGCGCGAGATGTTCGATCGCTTGCGGTGCCGCCTCGACGACTCGCCTCACGGCCATCTCGTCGCAAAGCCCGTCGCCGGCCGCGAGCGTATCGGCAAGATGCAGGTCCGCGCTGTCATCACTGCCGAGGCTCACCGCGATCCCTCCCTGGGCGAGCGTACTCGAGGCTTCGTCCCCCAGCGAGGTTTTGGAGATGAGCACGACCGGTTCTGGGGCGAGATGAAGCGCCGTCATTAGGCCCGCGATGCCGCCGCCGATGATGACCGGCCGGCCGTGGAGATGGTCCATCGTCATACGGCGAGCATCCGTTCCACCGCCCGGCGCGCGCGGTCAGCGACATCCGGGTCGATGGTGACGACATGGCGGTTCTCCTCGAGCGCCGCGCGGATATTGGCGAGCGTGATACGCTTCATGTGCGGGCAGAGGTTGCAGGGACGCACGAAGTCGACCTCGGGATGCTCGATGGCGACGTTGTCGCTCATCGAGCATTCGGTCATCAGCACGACACGCGCCGGCTTGTGCCGTCCGACATAGTCCGACATCGCCGCCGTCGAGCCTGCGAAATCCGCTTCCGCGACAACCTCCGGAGGGCATTCGGGATGGGCGAGCACCGTGACCCCGGGATGCGCCTCGCGCAGCTCGCGTATATCGGCGGGCGTGAAGCGCTCATGCACCTCGCAGTGCCCCTTCCAGGCGATGATCTCGACCTTTGTCTGCGTCGCAATGTTCCTTGCCAGATATTCGTCGGGCAGCATGATCACTCGCGGCGTGCCGAGCGATTCCACGATCGCCAGCGCATTGCCCGAGGTGCAGCAGATGTCGGACTCCGCCTTCACGGCGGCGGAGGTGTTGACGTAGGTCACGACCGGCACGCCTGGATAGCGTTGCCGCATCAGGCGCACATCCGCAGCCGTGATCGAGTCGGCCAGCGAGCAGCCGGCGCCGAGGTCCGGGATGAGCACGGTCTTGCCGGGATTGAGCAGCTTCGCCGTCTCGGCCATGAAATGCACGCCGGCGAGCACGATGACTTGCGCATCGACCGTCATCGCCTTGCGGGCGAGCGCCAGGCTGTCGCCGACGATATCGGCCACGCAATGGAAGATCTCGGGCGTCTGGTAGTTGTGCGCCAGGATGACGGCGTTGCGTTCGCGCTTGAGCGCCAGGATGGCGTCGATGTCGTCGGAGAAGGCCGGCCATTCGATCGGCGGGATCACCCGCCGGACGCGATCGTATAGGGATGCGGCGGTCGAAAGAGAAATAGACATCGGCGCTCCAATTATTCTCTAAGTGAGTATAATTTAGATATATTCTTAATATGAGAATAAGAACTGTCAAGCGCGCGAGAGTGGCAATTTCGTCCCTGCGGCAACCCGTTCGCCGAGAACGGCGTGGCGGAAGCGGAACAGCTTCGCCGGTCGCCCGACGGTGTCGGCGGTCGTCTCGCCTGTCTCCTCGACCAGTTCCTGCTGCTCGATGAGGCGCCGGAAGTTCGGCTTGTGGACCAGCCTTCCGGAGAGCGCTTCCACGGTGCGCTGCAACTGGAGGAAGGTGAAGACGGGCGGCATCAACTCGAAGACCACCGGCCGGTATTTGATCTTGGAGCGCAGCCGCGCGATCCCCGTTGCCAGGATGCGGCGATGGTCGGCAATCATCGCGACGCCGGGTACCGGTGGCGGCGATGCGCTTCGCTCCGACCCGCGGGTCGCCTCTTCGATCAGACCTGCCTCGTAGAGGAGTTCGTAGCGCTGCAGGACGAGTTCCTCGTTCCAGTGACGGCCGTCAAAGCCAAAGGCGATTGTGGCCCGCTGCCGGCGCTCGCGCCTCAACGAATCGTTACCAGCCTCGTCCGCCCAGGCCAGCAGGCGCGACTGCAGTATGTCCGAGACCATAGGCGGGGCGCCTGAGCGGTGGTCTTCCCAAGGGAAATAGTCGTACCAGCTTCGCCATGCGCGCCTCGCCGATCCGGCGGCGTGTTCGGCGCGCGTCAGGGCAAGATAGCTGATCGAGATTACCCGCTGCTGGCGCTGCTCGCCGATCCGGTCGCGGTCCGCGAACGTGTAGAGCTGCTCGATATAGCCGAGCTGATGGCCGGTCTGGTGTTCCACCCATGCTCTCAGGCCGGACTGCAGGGAACGATGGCCAAGTTCGAAGGGACCCGAGGGCAAGGCGTTGGCCTGACCGACGGTGAGAACGCTTGGCCCGTGGTCCGTCATCGCCACGACAACCGCGATCAGGTCCACGTTCGTATCGTGGGCCATGCCCGAATGCGTTGCTATGCTGCTTGCAGATATGTGGCCTTTCATATTCCCCCGAGCTATTCGGCCAGCCGCTCTGGGAAGGCTGGATCGAATCCGCTGCGAAATTGGACCGCGCTCGTTCGCCCGTCAACGTTCCAGCGCTATTCGCTCCGCCCAGGGGAATGGAAGATCAAGGAAAAGCGGCTAGTGTCGTTTCGACTATCGACGATCCCATCATCTCCAAGAAGCATACCTACTGGGAAAGCAACGGTCAGGTGACGCGACGTGTCAACATTCACTGACTGGCGGACAGCCGTTATCAAACTGTCTGAGATCGAGGTGACCCCATGTTTTTGGCATGGGGTCACCCAAGTCCGACAAATTAGATCGGGACCTGCCCGTCAGCCTTTCACTGCGCCGAAGGAGAGGCCGCGCGCCAGATAGCGTTGCACGAAGAAATAGAGGATGACTGGTGGAACGATGCCGATCAGCGTGTTGACTGCCGCGACATTGAAGTCGACGCCGCGCGTCGAGCGCGAGGCAAGCACCAGCGCCGAGAAGGTCGTCGCGCTCTGCGAGGTGAGCGCAGAGGCAAACAGCGCCTCGTTCCAGGTGAAGGCGAAGACAAGGACTGCGGTCACCACCAGGCCGTCAAGGGAAAGCGGCAGCGAGATCTTCCAGAAAATCTGCCAGGGTGTTGCGCCCTCGACCTTCGCCGCGTCCTCGATCTCCGTGCTCACGTCGCGGAATATGTCGCGCATGATGACGACGGCAAAGGCGAGGTTGAAGGTGGAGTAGCAAAAGATCAACCCCGTCCAGGTATCGATCAGCCTGAGATAGACCATCAGGAGATAGAACGGCACCAGCACCACGGCGGGCGGCAGGACGCGCTGGGACAGGAACCACAGCGCAATGTCGCCCGAACCGATCGGGAAGCGGAAGCGGGCGAGCGCATAGGCGGCCGGTACGCCGAGAACGAGCGCGAAGGCGGTGGTGCCGACGCTGACAACGACGCTGCTGACGAAGGCGTTGATGGCCTGCGGATCGGAAAGGACGTTGCGCCAGGAATCGAGCGTTGGCTGGAAGGTGAGGAAAGGAATGAAGGCGCCGGGCTCGAAGGTCGCCGTGCTTGTCTTGATCGAGTTGATGAACGCCCACAGGAAGGGCAGCAGCGTGATGACGGCGGCGAGCGTCAGCAGCACGTAGACGACCAGCTTGGAAAGGGGTCCGGCCCGCAGCCACAGAATGTTGATCATCTTCTCGTGCGTCCGTGTCAGCCGAGCCGCTTGCGCATCTGCTTGAAGAAAACGGTGATGAGCGCGGCCACCATGATGAGGAAAGCGATGCCCATCGCCGAACCCTGACCGAAATTGAAAAACTGAACCGTGGTCAGATAGTCCATTGCACTGAAGACCTCAGTGCTCGTTCCCGGCCCGCCGGTGGTCAGCGCATAGGGGATCGCGAATACCTTCAGGCATTCGATCGTGCGAAGCAGAATAGCGATGGTTGTCACCGGCCAGGCAAGCGGCACGCCAAGCCGCCACATCACCTGCCAATGATTTTTGGCGTCGAGGATCGCCGCGTCATAGAGATCACTCGAGATTCCGGCGAGACCGGCGAGCACGATGACGAAGACGAACGACGTCCAGCGCCAGATGTCGAGGAGGATCGCCGCTGCGATCCCGCCTGATGCGGTCGACAGCCACGGCACCTCGATCCCAGTAAGCCCGAGAACGACCGGAACGATACCGCCTTGGGAACTGAATAGCGTCACGCCGAGATAGCCGATGGCGACTTCCATCGTGAAAAGAGGGATTCCGATCACGGTGCGGAAACCGCGAGACCAGGGTGCGCCGAGATTGACCAGCCATGCCGCAAGGAAGCCGAGCACGACCTCGACCGGGACCGAAATCGCCACGTAGATCGCTGTGACCATGATGGCGTGCCAGAAACGGGCGGATGTGAGCACGTCGACATAATTGCTGAACCCAACGTAGCCCGTGATGCCCATGCCAAGCACATAATTGGCGAAACTGTAATGGATGACGAAAAGGAGCGGGAAGAATGTGAACGCGATGACCCAGAGCACGGCAGGGAGGAGCAGGACATATTTAAAGACCGCGCCATATTCGCGTGGCCTCGCAGACAATGCTGCCATGATACGCTCCTTGGGCTCTGCGCGGTGGCGCAACTCATTCGTTTGCTCCGCAGCCGCATCCAGGAATGACAGACGGAGCGGCGCCGCAGCAGTGGAACCATTCTGATCGGCGCCGGAACCCTGGAACGGCTTCCAGCGCCCTACAATCACGCGAACGAGGCCTGGTAGAGCGCCTTCTGCTTGTCGCGTCCATAGCGGTCGGTGATCTTCTCCCAGGCCGCCGCCGTGGCATCGAGCGCGGCCTTCGGCTGCATCTGGCCGCCGAGGACGGCGGAGACGTTGACGTCGAGCTCGTGCCAATATTCGGCCGTGCCGGGAATGCGCAGATACTCTTCCTGCACCAGCGCGCTTAGGACAGAATAATAGCCCGTCAGATATTCCTTCACGTCGTCGGCATTCCAGCCTTGCGCCTTGAACTCGTCGATGCTGGCGCTGCCGACGGGCGGCAGATACTCGAATTTCATGCCAGGTTGCACGCCGGTCCAGCCGTTCGCAGCGTTGAAGAACGCATTCTTCTTGTTGGCCATGAAGGCGAGGAAGTCATAGGTCGCCTCCTGCTTCTTGGAATTGCTTGAAATCACGCAATGCCACGAGCCCCCATTGGTGTTGCCGACCTGGTTGAGCTCGTATTTCTTCCATTCGCCGGTGATCGGATTGAACGCGTCGGTCGTGCCGGGAATCCCGGCCGCCCCCATCTTGCCTTGGACCTTCGACGTCTTCGGGTCCTGGGCGAGGGTCGGCAGGTCGCCCCAGGTCGGTTCCATCGCCGAATGGCCGGCGAGGAACAGGTTCCAGCCTTGTCCGAGCGTCCAGCTTATCTCTTCGCGAGGACCGTCAGCGGCGAGCTTCACATAGTCCTCGAGCGCCCTCAGATGCCCCTCGGAGTTGATGAGCGGCTTCATGTCCTTCGGGTTGAAGAAATAATATTTGTTGTCGGGCGAGACCACGTAAGGCGCCGACAGCGACAGGAAGTGGAAGAAGCCCTGTTCATTGACCTTGGCGTGCAGCGCAAGGCCATAATCCGCGCTGCCGTCGCCGTTCCAGTCCCATCCGGTGAAGAAGGCGGCGGCGTCATGCAGTTCCTTCGTCGTCTTCGGCGGGTTGGGCAGGGCGTAGCCATATTTGTCCTTGAACTTCGCCTTGTTCTTCTCGTCGGAGAAGATGTCCTTGCGGAAGTACAGGGCCTGCGCGTCGCAGTCGAACAGAACGCCGTAGAGCTTGCCGTTCCATTCGTAGAGCTTACGCATGGATGGCAGCCACTGGTTGGGATCCCAATAGGGATAGCGTGGATCGCTCAGGAACTTGTCGATCTCGACGATGTAAGGAGTTTCGGGAACGAAGAAGTCGCCATAAAACCATGCGCCCGTCATATAGGCGTCGTAACGACCAAGACCGCTCGCAAGGTCGGAGAAAATCTGCTGGTGGAGCGTCTCGATCGGCACCTCGGCGACATTGATCTTGCCCCCGGTCTCCTCTTCCCAGTGCGGCACGTGATATTTTAGCCCATCGCCGACCGTCGCCTTCAGAACCATGACATTGATGGTGGTCCCCTTGAAGGGTTTGGTATTCAGGAAATCGACGCGCTCCTTGGTGACCGGTGATTCATAGGGCGCTGCCGGCGCTGAATCCATGAGATTGGCCGCCCGGGCCGGCCCTGCGAGCTTTGCCAAAACCGTGAAGGAAAGGCCAAGCTGCAATCCGCCCAGGATGAAGTCCCGTCGGCCGATCCTTCCCTTCAGATATTGATGTACGAGATATTCGAACTTCCCGACGTTTCCTCCATTCGGCATTTTCTCCTCCTTTGCTTTGCCTTGCGGCATCAAGCCCGCCATCCGGAACGGATCGCGAATTCCTCCCTGCAAGCAAAGCGGAAATGAAGTGTTGGCCAAGACCTCCGATCTGCGATCGACAAGCTCCGGGGGTCACGTATGTGACCGGGGCGCAACCTTTCATTCAGTTTAGTCCCGCCTTCAGGACGCGGTCAATGGAAACCGCAGGCCGCAACTCCACCTGCGGCCTGATGTCCTCATGGACACAGGCGACGACGATGTGTATCAATCTCAGCATAGCCGGTTTCTGATGTGCTTTGCGGGCCGCGGCTCCTTGCAGGAGGCACACGGGGAACGATGGCAAGAGTGGAAGTCAGACACGTCTCCAAGAGCTTCGGCAACATCACGGCCGTCGAGGACTTCTCGCTTGTCACCTCGGACGGCGAATTCATCGCTCTCGTCGGGCCTTCGGGATGCGGCAAGACCTCGATCATGCGCATGATCGCCGGTCTTGAGACCGTCAGCGAGGGACAGGTTCTGTTCGACGACAAGGACGTGACGAACGAGCTTCCGCGCGACCGCGACGTCGCCATGGTGTTCCAGAACTATGCGCTCTTTCCGCATCTCAACGTGTACTCCAACCTCGCCTTCGGCCTTCAACTCAGGAAAACGCCAAAGGCGGAAATCGAGGCGCGGGTGAAGAATGTCGTGCGCATGCTCGACATTGAGGAGCTTCTTTCTCGCCGCCCGCGTGAGCTTTCCGGCGGCCAGCGCCAGCGCGTTGCGCTGGGGCGCGCCATCATGCGGGAGCCGCGCGTCTTCCTGATGGATGAGCCTCTGTCCAACCTGGATGCCGCCTTGCGCATGGAGATGCGCGCCGAGATCATCAAGCTGCAGGAGCGCCTCGGCATCACCACATTCTATGTCACCCACGACCAGGTCGAAGCTCTGAGCATGGGCGACCGTGTCGTCGTCATGCGCAGCGGCAGGTTGCAGCAGGTCGGAACCCCGATGGAGCTCTATGAAAGGCCGACCAATTCCTACGTGGCTGGCTTCATTGGCAGCCCACCGATGAATTTCCTCGCCGCGCGGGCTAATGGCAGCACGCTCACGCTCGAGGTGCAGGATGTGGAACTCGAGCTTTCCGGCCGGCTGTCGGCGGCGCTGCGGGAGTCGGGCTCTGCCAACATTCTTCTCGGCGTCCGTCCGGAACATGTCGCACTTTCCGATCATCCTGCGAGCGACGGACTTTACAGCCTCGAAGCGACCGTCGATACGGTCGAACCGCTCGGCCACACGATCCTGGTTCGGACGAAGCTTTCCTCGCAGCAGCACATCAACGTGCTTGTCAGCGAAAAGATTCCATGGCGCGCAGGCGCTGGCGTCCACCTGATCTTCCGGCCGGAGCATATCTATCTGTTCGACAAGGAGGCAGACCGCCTGCTCTGCGGCCTCCCTGCCTGAACGATCGAAGGAACTTCACTCGCGCCCAAGGCTCGCCGGCCGCCGCCAGGCCTTTTCATGGGCGATAGCCGTCCAAGGAGAAGACGACCAATGCCCGAGCCGAGAAGACCCTGGACATCAAGCTCGCCCGCATCCGTGCGGGACGCTACACGCCGGCCGATTTCATTATCGCCGACGCCAAGGACGGCGATATGGGCTTCGGCGCCGGCGCGCCAGGACCGGCCTTCGACGCGAACAACCGGCCGACGGATCGCGTGCGGCTGCGCCGGCCACTTTCCTATCGCCGCTGATCGGGCGTGTTCGGATGGTTCGTGAATGCCAGGTTGCGATCAGGGCGCCTCGCCTCCGGTATTGCTGGCAGTACAGCACCTTGATCAGATCCCAGTGCAGGCGGCCATAGTCTTCGCCGAGGCGACGAGCTAGCGTCGGCACGTCGAGCATGACGTATCGGTGGCAGGTCAGACAGTCGACCGAGAGCCCCAATCCGATCTGAAGCGTCTTGCCCAGGGTGTCTTCGACGAAAGGAAATTTCATGGTCATGGCGATCTTCGTTAAAGATCACCGCACCGACAGGATGTGAATCGGCTGAAAATCCGTTTCGACCGTCAGGCAGCCATATTGCGATATCGTGACGGTACTTTTTGACAGACCGGATTGTCCGCGGCTGGGATTGTTAAAGTGATCAGAACGCCCGATTTATCTCGATAGTCCGCGAAACCTCGAAAAAATTTCGTCGGAAATTTCCCTTTAAAATCAATACTGCAGGATTTTGGCGGCCTGTGTGAGGGCTTCTTTGGCTCCGGCAAAGAAAAAGCCCAGCTAGATCAATATTTTAGCTGGACTAAAAACGATTGAGTGGGAGTGAGGGATACGGCAATAGCAAAGCTTCGGCGGCGATTGTCGCTTTGCCGCGCCGTTCCATTTCTTACTTCCGCTAGGCTGGACATTTCTTTCTCTCTGAACTTGCAGGTTCGATCTGCACCTAGGTCGCGGTTGATGTAAATCCGTTTCAAAGGGCGAGAGGGCTCTGGCGTAGAATGGCGTGCGCAAAGGCGGGTCCGCTTTGCGCACCATCTCGGTCGTGGGATTGAATAATGTGGATGCCTTAAAACAGACTTTGCGGAAACCACACCGAACTAGCGCCGCTTGGCACCATGTGCTCGTGCTAGATGCCGTCGGGCTAGCGAGGTTCAAGGATTTCGTTCGCTAGTAAGTTCCTGTATTTTCTCGAGGAGGTTTTTGACGAGTAGCTGGTAGACCTGCGTGAGTTCGCTTGGCGATAATTCAACTCTGATGTCGTACTTGCCAGAATAGTTCACCTGCAGATCAACGGTCCCGAACAGCGTCGTAGCGCCATCGCGAATGTCGGTCGCTACGATCATATTCGGCAACGGCTGATCCAGCAGAATGACGCCCGGTTCTCCGGGGTGATTGTGCGTTGTCGTGCGTATTTTCACAACGTCAAACCTCCTTTGAGACGAGAGCCCGCCTCTCCACATCAGCATTGGCTCTGTCCAAAATAGAAGCGATCCCCTCAAAACGCGAGGAACAAAAAATCGATGGTATCGGCGGAGCTGCGAATCTGTGCTAAGCGGCCGCCCAACCAACCAAAGGACGACACCTGTGAGCGAACCGACCGTGGCCGAGGCGACCGTGGTCTGGCGAACCCGGAGAGTTCACAAGCTAGATGAAGAAGCTTGGTCATTGAGTCCGAGGAATTCATAGTACCGGTGGATAGACTAGAAGGGGCGCTCCATCCATCCGGGTGGCACTGCCTGGCCCGCCAACTTGGCGAATGTCATTGCCTGTGGTTGGCGTCCTTGAGCCGCGGGGGCGGAGTGCTTGGTGACTTCAGCATTGAAGAAGGACGGTCGATAGTCCGCGCTATGTAAATGCATTTCTGCTAATATGAACCGTCTCGCGCACTCACACGTGACCAATATGGAGGACGCACACAACCCGGCTGAGGCTCCGAGGTACAAAATGATCATCGCGCAGAAAATTTTGGCACCGGCGCTTTGGATCGAGAGATCACGCCGAAGAAGGGTGGATGTCGATCAGCAAAAAGGGAGGACGAGATGAGACTGGTTACGTCATTTGCATTTGCCGCAGTGCTGCTTCTTTCGTTTGCAATGTCTGCGACCGCCCAGTCGGCTCGCAAGGACATCGAAGCGGCGCTGACGAAATTCACTGACGCCTTCAACAGCGGAAACGCAGCGGCGGTGGGTCAAATGTATACCGAGGATGCCGCCGTGCTGCCGCCCGATGGCAAGCGCGTCGACGGCCGCAAAGGCGTGGAAGAATTCTGGCAGGGTGCGATCAAAGGCGGGATGAAGAATCTCACTCTGAAGACGCTGGAAGTGGAAGAGAGCGCAAACCTCGCCTACGAAGTTGGCGCGTTTACGCTCGATGTGCCGAGCAAAGCCGGCGCCCTCTCCACCGTTGCAGGCAAATACATTGTCGTCTGGAAAAAGGGCGACGATGGGACATGGCGCCTGCATCGGGACATCTGGAATTTAGGTGCGGCCCAATAGAATCCGCTGGATATCGAACAGACGGCGTACAAACCCAATTCTTCCGGATGCCAGGACCGACGCCAGCGTGAGGCGGAAGACGGCTGCTCACGACCTAACGTCAGTCAACGCCGTGGCCGAGACACTGCCGACTTTTCAACAATACCGACCCCAAAGTAGCCCTTCGGCAGCACCCGCGATCGGGCCATAAACCACGCCATGTGAGGAATGGCCAAAGGGACGTGGTGAGTTGATCGCTGCTGGCGCCGGCACTGCACGCTCGCATTCGAGGTAGGACTAGAATACGCTCGCCGCCCGGAGCTTCGACCTATGGAAGAGGCAGGACACAAGCATGGAGCGACGCCTCACCGCAATCCTTGCTGCCGACGTCGTCGGCTACAGCCGCCTCATGGGAGCCGACGAGGTTGGCACGCTCGCACAGCTGAAGAAGCTTCGCGCCGAAGTGATCGAGCCCAAGATCATAAAGTCGCACGGACGCATCGTCGGTTCCGCTGGCGACAGCCTTCTTATCGAATTCGCCAGCGCAGTCCACGCGGTGCAGTGTGCGGTCGAAGCCCAGGAGGGATTGGCCGCTCACAATGCGAGTTTGCCCGAAGACAAGCGCATGACTTTCCGCATGGGCGTGAATTTGGGCGACGTGATTGCAGAGGACGATACGATCTACGGTGATGGCGTGAACATCGCCGCGCGGCTCGAGAAGCTTGCAGAACCTGGCGGCGTCTGCGTCGCGAGCAACGTCTACGAGCAGGTCAAGAGCAAACTAGACTATGCCTACACCGACCTCGGCAGCCATCAGGTCCACAACATCGTGGAGGCGGTGCGCGCCTATCAGGTCAGTCGAGCAAAACCAACTTCGGTATTCTCAACAAGGGAGAGGCTGACGCTTCCCGAAAAACCGTCCATCGCGGTCTTGCCATTCGACAACATAAGTGGCGACCCCGAGCAGGGCTACTTCGCTGACGGCATGGTGGAGGAGATCATCACCGCGCTGTCCCGGACGCGCTGGCTGTTCGTCATCGCGCGCAACTCGAGCTTTACATACAAGGGCCGGGCAGTGGACATTAAGCAGGTCGGGCGCGAGCTTGGTGTGCGCTATGTGCTTGAAGGGAGCGTGCGCAAGGCGGCGAGCAGGGTGCGCATCACCGGGCAGCTCATCGACGCGGCAACGGGCGCACATCTATGGGCCGACCGTTTCGACGGCGGGCTGGAGGACGTTTTTGACCTGCAGGAGGAAGTGACCCGGAGCGTCGTCGGAGCGATCGGTCCGAAGCTGGAACAGGCAGAGATCGAGCGGGCCAAGCGCAAGCCGACTGAGCACCTTGACGCTTACGACTACTATCTGCGCGGGGTAGCAAGTCTTCATCAGTTGACCAGGGAATCCAACGCAAACGCCCTTCAGTTGTTTTACAAGGCCATCGAACTCGACCCTGAATTCGCCTCGGCATACGGCATGGCCGCGTTGTGTGCCGTCATGCGCAAGGCGAACGGCTGGATGGCCGATCGTGAGCAGGAAACCGTCGAGACAGAACGCCTGGCTCTGAAGGCAGTGGATTTGGGCAGGGATGACGCGGTTGCGCTCTCACTCGGCGGGGAAGCGCTCGCGTTTGTCGTGGGCAACTACAATAGCGGGGCAGCGTTCATTGATCGCGCGCTTGCGCTCAATCCGAACCTGGCTACTGCGTGGCTATTCAGCGGCTGGGTCAGAGCCGACCTCGGCGATACGGAAACCGCCCTCCAGCACCTGGCCACTGCGATACGCATGAGCCCAGTCGACCCGTTCATGTTCGATATGCTGAATGCGGTTGTAGTGGCTCATCTCTTAGCTGGTCGATTTGAGGAGGCATCATCTTGGGCGGAAAGGTCGTTGCGGGAAAAGCCGGACTTTTTGCCCTCGTTGCGCTTTGCGGCTGCAAGCTATGCTCACGCTGGCCGAACCGAGGATGCGCAAAAGGTGGTGAGCCGAATTCTCGCCCTCGATCCTAGCCAACGAATTTCCAATCTCGCCGACGTCGTTTCAATCAGGGGTGCGGCCGATATGGCTCTGCTTTCAGAAGGTTTGCGAAAGGCTGGGCTGCCCGAATAGCGCTGCCAGGCTCGCGCATCGATCCCGAGTTGGGAACGGACCGAGATCGCAAAGATCGCATCCGTGGGTGGCGTCGGCCCTCGCACGCTAACGATGGGCACAAATCGCCATAGGGCGCCGTACAAGCGATCCCGCGTCATGTCAGGGGGGGTCACTCATCCCAACTCGTCGCGTGGGCTAGCGATTGGGGCGCCTGTGGCAAAGCACCTGCTCGATCCCAAGCCCTGTCGGCGATCCGTAGGACATAGGCAATGGCATGTGGCAAAGCGACGAACCCTTAGCCAGAGTTCGTCTAGTGTGCTTCAGCAGGACAATGGCTGATCGTCCGGTTTTGGAGCCTGGCTGTGTGAAAGCGCGGTCCGCTCGCAGAGGATAGAACGCCCTTCTAAGTTTGTCCGCCGCCAGATGGGGGATGGCTGTTTTGCGCCAGGTCCAGCCATTCCGACATAGCGTAGCTTGACCGTGCGTTGCCCACTCATCCTGGTATTGCCGCGGTTCGTCTACCCAGTGTGGTGGGCGGGCAACGCGCTCGTCGCCCACAGAGGCCTTGCGGTGAAACAGGTCGAGATTGCAGTTCTCAAGAATCCGTGAGATTCTTCAAAAAGCCGCACGAAAATAGCGTGCGAAAAACAAGGCGCCCCGACATCTTCAGGGCGACGGAGCGTTTTGCGCGCTCGCTGCCGATCTTCCGAGTTGATCCCGACATTCCGGATCGCTTCAAAGAGCTGCTTAAGCAATTAGGCCGCGTAGACCGCGCGAAAACGCAGCCCTCGTTTAGTTATGCATAACCAGAAGTTCGTGATCAATCAACCGGTGCGAAGCGGCGATAGAAGCACATGTCTCGCCAAAGAAGTTTCGAACACATCTGACTCGCGGCGACGTCTGAAACAGCATCGGGACGACTGGTCTATTGACGGCGCAGTGCAGGAAAGTTCCTTGCGAAGCTGCGCGCCCCGGCCTGTCGAGCCGATCAATCCGCGGCGCGGGGTTTCTCAGCGGTCGATTGCCGTAATTGGCGTAAGCCTCGAACTGGCGAAACGCAATGTCGGGATCGACGCCGGACATGGACTCTTCCGGTTGCTTCGGAACCCTGGTCACACTGGCGGCGCATGGCATCGCGGTCCATGCTGGAGCAAGTTTCTCGACGCAGCCGACGAGCGCCATCCGCGTCGTGACGAGCATCCTGCGCGAGGAGCACGTCGAGCACGTTGCTACGTCTGTCGCGCTTGCGGTCAATATTTAGCGATGATCCGGTCGGCACCTTGTCGCTGATCTCTACCGCCGGGGTCTACTAGAATCGCCGTGCAGCCTTTTCGGCTTCGTCATTTCAGCTTCTCAAGCTGTGACAGGTAGATCGCCTATGGTCTCCGGGTTGTGGATCGGACCAATTCTGAGGCGCTCGGACTCATAATGCCCTTCGCAGCGTGCGCCAGACATGCACTGCATGGCCGCTTGCCCCAATCGTTGCGATCTGTGGCGGGAATTCATCTCAATGACCGCTTTTGAGATCGTTTGCCAACCGACGCGCTGGAGCATCTCCGCATAAACGGGGCCGCAAGCAAACTCGCCGATACATCGCAGCCGATACGATCCGGATGGAGCTGAAGTGTCCGTATTGTCGCTCAGCCCTTCCGCGGCTTCGCGTCCAAGCCCTACGACCGAGCACCACTGGATCCGAGGCGAGGGTGGCAACCGGCGAGTTGATCGGCCATGCCAAGAGGCGCATTGACCAAGCTGAACTCACTTCTGCTTCGGATTTGGTCGCCAGTCGCCCTGGCAGCCAGAGGCTGTGCGGAAGAATGACGAACCAGCCTCCCGCTTGATTAGATCCGCCGCCTTCTCAGCAAGGCAATAGGTCGCCGCGACGGTGTTGGCCGAAACGATGGCCGGCATGATCGAGGCGTCGATCACCCTTAGCCCGCCGACCCCGTGAACGCGCAGCGTTCGCGGATCGACCACCGCTTCCGCCCCCAGACCCATCGCGCAGGTGCCGACCGGGTGGAACAGCGTGCCGACGCGTTCCCGGATGAAGGCGTCGATGGCGCCGTCGCTCTCCACGTCGGGGCCGGGATCGACCTCCGCGTCGAGATGTGGCGCGAAGGGTTGCTGTGCCATGATCTTTCGAGCCAGCCGCAGGCCGGCGCGCATCACGTCCATGCCGCTTTCACCGCGAAAGAAATTGTAGAGGATCGACGGCTGGTCCGCTGGATCGGCGCTTTTCAGCGTGACGCGGCCGATGCTGCCCGGCCTGAGCTGACAGACATGCATCAGGAACCCGTGCCCGGTGAAGCCCGAGGCGGACTGTGTGTTGGCCCGGCCCGTGCAAAAGAAAAGCTGGATGTCAGGTCGCTCGCTGTTCGGATCGGTCGACAGAAAGCCTCCACCGTCGGCGGTTGTCGAGGCGAGAAGCCCGCGCTTGCGCAACAGCCAGTCGAGCACATGGAGGATGTTTCGCGGCAACGCTTTCCACGAGATGCCGTATGGTGTGATGGATTTGGCGCGGTATTCCAGCGTGATGTCCAGATGGTCCTGCAAATTTTCGCCGACGCCAGGTAGGTCCTGCACGAGCGGAATACCGTGCCTGGCGAGTTCGCGCGCCTTTCCGATGCCCGACAGCATCAAAAGCTGGGGCGAAGCGAAAGTGCCGGCCGAGAGGATGATCTCCCGTGCGGCGATTACACCGGTCTCGGCGCCGCGTTTCCACTCGACCCCGGTAGCCCTCCTTCCGTCGAACACCACTTTGGTAACTTTCGTGTTGCCTATTATCGTGAGATTCGGCCGGTGCCGCACCGGATCGATATATGCGCTCTCGGCGGTGACGCGCTCCCCGTTCTTCTGGGTGAAAGTGTAGAGCCCTATACCGTTCTGCCGTGGTCCGTTGAAGTCGGGATTGAGCTCGTAGCCGGCGAGTTGCGCTGCTTCGATATAGGCGTAGGCGAGCTTGTTGACGCTGCGCATCGGCGCGATATTGACCGGACCGTCCGTGCCATGCAGAGCCGGATCGACTTGCTCGGCCAGTGGCCGTGTCCCCAGTCTAACATGCCGGCTGGATCGGGGGGCAGCGAGCGGTTCGAAGCGCTCGAGCTTGCGGAAATAGGGCAGCAGATCGTCAAAGCCCCAGCCCGGATTGCCGCGATCCCTCCAGCCGTCGAAATCCTCGCGCTGACCTCGGATGAAGACTTGTCCGTTGATGTTGGTGCACCCCCCGGTGCCCTTGCCGCGCGGCAACATCATCGACCGGCCTTGGAGCCCGGGTTCCGGTTCGCTCGTGAGCCACGTCATGAATTTCGGGCCGCCCAGAAACGCCAGCGCCGGCGCCATAAAGGTGACCATGGCGAGCGGAATTCGTACGATTGCCTTGCGGGCATTGTGATCCGGCCCGGCTTCAATCAGCGCGACGCGGACTGCGGGATCTTCCGTCAGCCGGTTGGCAAGCACGCAGCCTGCCGGCCCGGCGCCGACAATGACGTAGTCGAACGGATCCATCACCTAAATGTCCTGGTTCTGCGGCAAGATCACCAGGTCGCGGATCGTGACGTTGGCCGGCCGGGTCAACATGTAAACGACTGCATCGGCGACGTCCTCCGATCTTAGCCCTTCGCGGCTCTCCACCTTGGCGTCGATCGCGGCCGCGTCGGTGTAGCCCCACAATTCGTTGAGGACGACGCCGGGCGCGACCGCGCCGACGCGAACATTGTGCGCTGCCACCTGACGGCGCAGCCCATGAACGAAGGATTGGATCGCGTGCTTGGAGGCCGAGTAGACCGGCTCCCATTGAATGGCCTGATGGCCGGAGACCGATGACGTGATGACGATGTGGCCGGCCTTGCGCTCGATCATCTGCGGGAGTACCGCGCGCACCAAGCGGAATACGCTGTTGACATTGATCGTAAGCAATTCGTCCCAGGCATCGGGATCGCCGTCAGCGACGTCACCGGCAATGTAGAGTCCGGCGTTCGGCAGCAGAATGTCGATCCGTCCGAACCGGCTGCCGACTTCGGAGACGACCCGTTCGACTTCACCTGGCTTCGTCAGATCCGCGGCAATTGCAGCAGCGCCGTTGCCGATCCGGTCGGCGATCGCGCCGAGACGCTCGGCGGACCGACCGACCAGGGCAAGTCTCGTCCCCTGCGCCGCCAGGGCCATCGCCATGGCGCGCCCGATGCCGGAACTGGCCCCAGTCACCAACACCACCTTGTCGGAAAGGTCCTGCTGCATTTTCATTTCCTCCTATGTCACCATCCCGCAGCCACTCCACACCTTTTGACTTGAAGCCGGTGGGATTTGCTGACCAGACCGGCGTCACATCCAGATGACTGCGGCAATTCGGGAGCGTTCAGAAATGACCGGCCAGCAAATACTGGCGAGAGAGATAGAGCCTTTATTTGACGCTGAAACCGCCATCGGCCATCAGCACCGCACCGTTGATGACTGCTGCTTCGTCTGATGCGAGATAGCGTGCGGCCGCTGCGATTTCGGAAGGCTTGGCGAAGCGTCCGATGGGAATATCCTTTTTGGCCTTTTCTCCCTTTTCTCCCGACCAGCCGATAAGCGCCATCGGCGTTTCGACCACCGTTGGAGCAATCGCGTTGGCGGTGATGCCAAATCTGGCCCACTCGATCGCCATCACCTTCGTCAAATTGATCAGGCCTGCCTTGCTGGCGCCATAGGCCGCATGCTCATCGAGGGCGATGACGCCGGCCTGGGAGGAGATATTGATGACGCGTCCGCGGCCTGAGGCCTTAAGATAGGGCAGGGCAGCGGCGGCCATAAGCCAGGGGCCGCGCAGGTTGATCCGCATCGTCTTGTCCCAGGCCTCGAAATTTGGTTCCCCGACAGGGAAAACAATGCCGAACCCGGCATTGTTGATCAGTATATCGATGCCCATCGTCACGCCGATGTGCTCGACGACGGAAGCGATGGCGCCGGGGTCTTCAAGATCGAGCACGAAGCTCCTATGACAAGCACCAAGGCGCGATGCCAGCTCCGAGGAATCGTTGAGATCAAGAAGGGCCAACTGCGCACCGGTCGCAGCAAAACCTTCCGCCATGGCTTTGCCGATCCCGCCGGCAGCGCCGGTGATTAGTACTGTTCGACCTGCCAAATCGTTCATCGGGACGCTCGCTCCTACACAATGAGGGAAGGCTTTTGGCTGCTCGGTTTCGGTTCAGATGTCGAAATTGGTCGGCAGGACGATCATGTCACGGATCGTCACATTGCGCGCCCGGGTCAGCATGAAGATCACTGCATCGGCGACCTCTTTCGGTTCGATCAGACTGCCGTTTTCCTTCGCCTTGCGAAGATTTTCTTCCGGCCAATCGGCAAGAAGGGCGGAGATGACCGGGCCCGGCGAAACCTGTCCGACGCGGATCCCGTGCTTGTTCAACTGGCGGCGCATCGTCTGCACGAAGCATGTCATTGCCCATTTGGATGCCGAATAGACCGGCTCCCACGGCACGGGGAAATGACCCGCAACCGAACTGGTTACGATGATGTCGCCGGTGCCGCGTTCGATCATATGTGGAATGACGGTGCGGACGTTTTTCATCACCGCGTTCACGTTGAGGTTCAGCATCCGGTCAATCGCATCGAGATCCGTCTCGGTCAGGTCGCCGCCGATATAGGAACCGGCGTTGGCATGGAGGATGTCGAGATGCCCCGCCTTCTCGATGATCCGATCCAGGATCGTTGCGCAGCTTGCCGGATCGAGCAGGTCGACCTCCAGCGGGATCACCTTGTTGCCCAATCTCTCGCAGAGGGTTTCCATAGCCTTTTGGTCGCGATCGACCATGACCACGGTTGCGCCTTCGCCAAGCATGGCTTCCACGCTCGCCAATCCGATCCCTGAGGCTCCTCCGGTTACTGCTGCAATCTTGCCTTCGAGTTTCCCAACCATGATATCGATCCTATGTTGAGGCACGCCTCGGCGTGCGGTTTGTTCGTTTAGTGGGTGGTGTAGCCGCCATCAGCCGTGAGAACACTGCCGGTGACGTAGCTTGCGGCGTCCGAACATAAAAACAGCGCGCAGGTGGCCATTTCCTCGGGCTGACCGAAGCGGCCCATGGGCGTGTTCTCTGTCCAAATCCGGTTCCAGTCCTCGTTTGCGATCCCGCCCTGCGTCATGTCGCTGACGACATATCCAGGAGCGAGTGCATTCACCCGGATGCCGCGGGAAGCATATTCGAAGGCCATGACGCGGGTCATCTGATGCACCGCCGCCTTCGATGCATTGTAGGCCACCTGCAACTGCGGCTTGTTGGCCACTTCACCCGAGATCGAGCCGATGTTGAGGATCGCTCCGGCTCCCTTCTCCAGCATTGGCATCACAGCCGAACGCGCGATGCGGAAGGGAGCGATGAAATTGGTGTCTGTGATCGCGGCGAGGCGGTCGTCGCCGAATTCGTGAAAGTTGCCGTGGTCGGCGATGCCAGCATTGTTCACCAGAATATCGAGTGCACCGAGCCGATCGAGCGTCGCCTGCACGATCCGTGCCGGTGTTGCCGGGTCGGTCACATCGCCCTGCACCCAGCCGTAGCTTTCACTCTTGCACAGGTCTTCGGCAGCATCGGTGAGCGTTCGGCCGGTCATCATCACCTTCGCCCCAGCCTCTCCAAAGAGTTTGGCGATGGCCAGGCCGATGCCACGGTTGCCGCCGGTGACCAGAGCGACTTTGCCGTCCAGCCGGAATTGTTCAAGTGCCATGATGCTCTCCAGTCTTTCGCTCATCCATTGCAGGCGGCGTGATAGGCTTGCAGGCTTTGCGTCACGCGCCAGATCAAAAAGGTCTCGGGCTCGAGCGGCGCATCTGCGAAGTCTGTGGCGGCGGGCAGGTATTGCCACATCAGGGGAAGCGGGATGTTCCGCCCCGTGAGCGCTGCGATCAGACGGGCGACCGCCTTTTCGGCGGCCTCGGTTGCCCAGTAATAGCGGATACGATCGGACAGCGAATAATGCCGCAGCACGGCTTGGGTCGCTGCATCTCCGTAATAATGCCGGTTCCAGTTTCCAGGATCGGCCAGCATCAGCCGTTCCATTTCCCGCTTGAGCGGCCGCTCGCCATAACCCGGCACCAGATCGGACGCGATCAGGTCCAGCGCGTAAAGCGCCTCGCGCAGGACGAAGGTCAGTTCCGGGCCGACCTTGAGAATGGCAAAGCCGTCTTCGACCAGTCCGGCCAGAGGCTTGGCGCCCTGGTAGTCGGTGGAATGTGCCTCGAAGACGAGCCCCGGCTCGCCATCCAGCACCCGCACCAGCGACTGAGCCTTCTTTCGGTCATAGAAAATGACGTTGCGGTTGCCGAATTCCACGCCGGGCTGCACCACGATGCCAATGACACGGTTAAAGGCATCCGCAAGCCCGGCTTGCGCGAAGGCCTCCCGATGCACGGCAAGGGTCTGGCGTACGGCTTCGGGCGCGGTGGGTATGATGGTATCGAGCGCATGGTCGGCGCCGCCCGGGGGCGGCACTTCAGTACCGATGATGTAGCAGGGCATGTCCCCGCCGACCTCCTTCGCGGTTTTCTCGGCCACGGCAGCCAGTCGAACGGCGCGCGCGGCAGTCACGGCGTCGTCGAGCGCCACCGGCTCGTCCTTGCACCCCATCGAGGCGTCTAAATGAATCTTGCGGAAACCCGCCGCGACATAGGCTGCAACCATTTTTCCTGCCTCGGCCATGGCGGCTTCCGCATCCCGGTCGCGCCAGGGGTTCGGACCCAGGTGATCGCCGCCCAGCACGATCTGCTCGACCGGGCAGCCCTCCTCAGCGGCAATACGGCACACCAGAGCGACAAAATCGGCAGGCTTCATGCCCGTATAGCCGCCCAGATGATTGACTTGGTTGCACGTCGCCTCGATGAGCACCGTCGCCCCGCACTGCAGCCCATGCCGGAGCGCGGCGCGCAGGATAATCGGATGCGCGGAGCAGACCGAACTAATGCCGCGCGGCGTTCCGGACGCCCGGTAAGCGGCCAGTTGTTCAAGTTTCACCTGCATTACGTCAGTCTCTTCGTCGTTCTGATGAAATCGTCCAGCTCCGCCCGCGTGCCAGCACCTTCCATTGGGCCGCGCACCGTCACATTGCGTGCGCCGGCGGCACAGCCGTAGAGCAAGGCCTGCTCGACGGGCATGCCGAGTCGGCGGCAGGCGATATAGGCGCCACCGAAGCAATCGCCGGCCCCGGTCGGATCAATCTCTTTGACATCAAAGGCGGCGGCGTCTACGCGCGTTCCATCCCGCAGGAAGCAGCTTGCTCCCTCGCGTCCGCGCTTGAGAACGATCTCGCCGACGCCAAGCTCGAAAAGCCGGGCGATACTGGCAGCCTCTCCCTCGACGCCCGCAGCACGCTCGAGCTCGTCGCCCGAGGGCAGCAAAAGGTTGGACATCGCAACCAACTGGGCGAAGCGCGCTTCGGTCTGGTCGTCGTATTTCAACTCCTTGCGCAGGTTGGGATCCAGCGACAGCGTGCCGCCTCGAGCCTTAATCACCTGCGCGGCCTTCTCAATGACTGTCCAGGCGCTCGGCATGGATAAGGCCGACCCCATGACGTGCAGGTGGCCCGAACGGGTTACCAGCGCCTCCACCTTCTCCGTCCAGCTGAAACGGGCGGCCGCAGAGGTGCCAATGTTATAGACGAAGTCGCGCGAGCCATCGGTGCGGTATCGTACGAACGCACTGCCAGTCGGGTAATCCGGCGAAACAGCAATAGCGGAAACGTCGACCCCGTCCCTCTTTAGACGTTCGATGTTGACGAAGCCGAAATCATCGCTGCCGACGGCCCCGATCAAAGCCGCGCTGCCACCGATGCGTCCGCACTGATCGACGAAGATCGCAGGCGCGCCGCTAGGGAAGGGGCCCAAGAGCTCGACAGGCTCCCTGAACCCGACGCCGATTTTCGTAGCGACGATCTCTACCAGTATTTCTCCGACCGTTACCGTCGGCCCTAGTGAATCCGTTGCCAGTGATTTGGAGGGTTCATCCATCAGCCATCAAAATCCCGTATGTGTTGCTGATTCACATTTTCAGGCGGCGGAATTGCCTGGATCGGAAACCGCGTCCCTATTCAGCAGCTGGTTGTCGAGCGACACGAAGCGCTGGTGCATCATGCAAGCAGCTCCGAAGGCGGATCCGTAGGCGGCGTTCTCGTCGAAAATGATCTCGGGGATGGGAAAGGTCGCAGCCTGAAGATCGCGGATGTGGGCGTCCACGCGAGCGGCAACCAGCGGGTAGAGTTCCGCAACAGACCCGCCGAGAACAATGCGGTTCGGGTCGATCAGTCTCGAGATCTGGACAACGGCAAAAGCCAACAGGCTGGACCACTCTTCGGCAAACTGCACGGCCTCGGGAACACGGTCTCGGACATCGCTAAGGAACGCGTCCAAGTCGGCGTCCGGATCGAATTGGCGATAGGAAGAAAGGATTCGGTCACGGCCGAAAGCCTGCTCCAGATTTCTGTATTCCGAGTTTCGTGTCTTCAGGTGCCCCACCTCACCTGCCAAGCCGTTGCCGCCGCGAAACAGTTTGCCGTCGATCACGATTCCGCCGCCAACACCGGTTTCGATGACCATGAAAAAGGTCACGCCGTTCGCCGCTTCGTGCTGACTATAGGTGGTGCCGATGCCAAATGCGTTGGCGTCGTTCTCCGCTGAGACGGGGACTTCGGCCGGGAGAAAGGTGCGAGTAAGGGCCGGGAGATCAAGGTTGCGCCATCCGAGGATCGGTGCGACATGGATGAAGCCATTCCGGTCCATCTGCCCCGGCACGGTAATGCCCAGGCCTTGGCATCTCGTCAGGTCGTCCTTCCCGATCTCGGAAAATGCCTGGTCGATGGCGGTGCGAACCGCTTCTTCCGGGCCGCTGTTGCGGCCTTCGAAACATCTCGTGCTGCTGCGGACAATCTTACCGGCAAGATCGATCTCGACGCACGTTATGTGCTCGACGCCAATTTCGATGCCGACAAAGAAGACAGCGTCGGGCACGAGCTCGACAAGTATTCCCGGCCGTCCGGCTCTGGGCTGGGCGGCCGAATTTGCGGCCTCGTTCTCAGGCACTTCGCGAACGAGCCCTGCCTCGACCAATTCCAAAACGATATTGCCGGCGGACGAGCGGTTGACCCCCATATGCCTGGCTAGTTCTGCCCGGCTTAACGGACCGAAGCGGTGGAGCGCGTTCAATGTCGCTACCGCGTTACTCTGACGGATCCTGCGTGGCGAGCTGCTGGGAAAGGTCACGCGAGTCATGGCGGGCTCCTGCAAATTCGTTCCCCGGCTATACTTCGCCCGAGCGCCGTTTTCCTCCTGGCGACGCGGAATCTCGGAACTTTTCATTTCGATGAGCTTTTTTGTATGAGCGGCAAGCAGGTCATTGTCGTTCCTTATGTAGCCTCAACTGTCCCGCACATGCGAAGTACAGCCAAATTCCTGCGAGGGGTCATCGAACATTTCATCACATGGAATTGCCTGCGGCTTACTCATCGAACATTCCATGGGGAGGCTGCCATTGACGTCCCAGACGGCGGCGCGCGGCTTGTCGTTGTCGCCTACGAGCTTATGCAGGACGAGGTCGATTGCGCCCTGTGCCTGGCCGTGGGCATCCTGCAGGCTGGACATCACCTGCTCACCGCGCTTTACGGCTTCAAGCGCACCCAACATCTCCCCGGCTTCGACATCGTTGGAGTTGATGTAGGCGTCGTGGAGGGCAGTGTTTGAGACCATCGTATTGGAGCCGGACACGGGAATGCCGGCTGCCTTTGCGCGCTCGATCGGCTCGTTGCCGGCATCGATGTCGAGCGGGGTAAAGGTGATCGCGTCGTATCCATCAGTGATCGCGGTGTCGAACAAGTTGGACCGCGTCAGCAAATCTTGGCGACCGCTGGCGTCGCTTTCATCAGCAATGCCCAAGGCCTGCCTCATCTTCCCGTCCTCCTCGGGCATCAGATGGTGCGGGCCAAGATGAGCCCGCGGCTTTCCGGTCCTTTCATGCAGCCTCGTTGATCTCGGCCCGGCGCACGGCCTCCGACCAATGGCTTTCGATGAAGGCTCTGGCATGCGCGGCGAGCGGATTGTTGTCGTCCCATGTGTCGCGCCAAATGCCGCAGGCGCGCGACAAAGCCTCATCGACGATGGCGCTGGAGAAGCTTTCGAAGACGACGTCGCGATTGTGGAAACCGATATCGACCAAGGCTGAAAAGATGCTCGGAAAGTCGATCGTTCCGGTCCCGAGATAGCCACGGTAGTTTTCGTTGAAGTGAAAATAGCCCAGCTTGTCTCCCGCCATACGGATGGCGTGAGCCGGACTGGCTTCCTCGACGTTCATGTGGAAAGTGTCGAGATGCAGAAGGACGTCATCGCGACCGGTATCCTTGATAAACTTCATGCCTTGGGCGGTCGTATTCAACAGGTTGGATTCGAAGCGGTTCACCACCTCAAGGACGATCTCCACACCGCAATCCTTGGCAACCTCGGCGGTCGCGGCGACAGTCTCGGCGCTGTTCATCCAGCCGATGCGTGTTGGCATCCGCTCATACTTGCCGTGCATCGAATAAAGGATGCCGCCCAGCCGGATGCCGCCGATGTCGCGGACAGCCTTGACCGCGTCGGACAAGAGCGCTCTGCCTTTGGCGACCACGGCCTTGTCCTCGCTCGACACGTCCGCATCCGCGCTCAGGCCCATCGTGACCACAATCTCGATATCCAGGTCCTTGGCCTTTTTTGCCAGGCGATCGAGATCGAATTTCTCGGGGCGCAGATAGGCAAACTCGATCAGGCGGTAGCCATGCTCGGCCGATTTCTCCATAGCCATTTCCAACCCCTCTTGGGACTGGCCGTTTGTCCAGACAAACGAATGGATACCAAGACGCCGCATTCGCATTCCCTCCCAGCAATTTTGCATGCTAAACATACAAACGTCGCCCTTCAATGCTCCAATTTTGACGTCGGCGCAAGGGCCTCTCTCCGTCGCCAACGGCAGTCAACAAATTCAGATCAAAAATTATTCAGCTTAATCAATGCAATAGCTGATGTCGTTGAGCGATTGAGAAATTCCGCCTTCGCAGCCGCAAAAAGATAATATGCATCTTTACGCAACAAAACCTTGCAAGGTACCGCCTTTTGCCGTATCAGGGCAGGACGGCAAGGAGCCGTTCGTTTTAATAGGGAGGAGCAGATGAACGTTCGAATGAAACTCGGCGTGGCTGCCATTGCGGTCGGGCTGATGTCCGGAACTGCGCTTGCGGACAGCAATGACGACTTCTGGGCAAAGGCCGCCGAATCCTACAAGGGCGTCGTCCTGCATGGCGTGACGGAAAGCACGCCTCCGTCCAACTACATCAAGGATGTTCTGGCGCCCGAGTTCGAGAAGAAGACGGGCATCAAGGTCGAGATCGAGACCACCTCGTGGGACCAGATGTACGACAAGGCCATCAAGGACATGGAAGCCGGTACGGGCATCTACGACATGGTCTATATCGAGCAGGACATCATTTATTCGTACCTGGCGCGGAACTTCCTGGTCGACATAACCAAGGAGCTGAAGGACAACCCGTCGCTGAAAGCGCCGACCTACGACGACGCGAATTTCACCACCTTCGCAGACTACTTCAAGCAGAAAGATGATCTTTACGGGGTGCCCATGGAGGCGTTCATCAAGATCTATCTCTACCGCAAGGACCTGTTCGACGATCCCGAGATCAAGGCGGCGTTCAAGAAACAGACGGGCCACGACCTGGCGCCAGCGACGACCCACGAGCAATACACCGAGATCGCTGACTTCTTCACCAAGTGGGGTAAGGATCATGACATGCAGCTCTGGGGCTCGACCGCCCAGGCGCATACGGGACACCCGGCCTCGTGGTACGAATACTTCGAGTCGGTGGCGCCGACGTTCGGGGTCTACAACTGGGGCATCAACGCTGCCGACAACTACGGCGCCACGGTCGAGCATGGCGGCCAGATGAACTCGGACAAGGCAAAGGCTGCTTTGAAGTGGTGGCTGCATTTGCGCGATGTCGCTCCGCCGGAATCGGTGCAGTCGACCTGGAGCGAGGTTGCAACGACCTTCGCCGCCGGGCGCGCTGCACAGGGGTTGGTGTACGGCGAGAATGCCGCCTGGATCCAGGCCGACGAGTCCAAGTCCAAAGTCGTCGGCAAGGTCGGCTTCGCGCTGCCGCCGCTGTCGCCCGGCGTCAAGGAAGGTGCCGAATCCCACAAGGGCTATATCGGCTACTACGACGGCGGCGCCTTCGGCATCCCGGTCAGCTCGAAGAACAAGGAAGCATCAGCATTGTTCCTTGAATACATCGGCCAGGACTCCGTGCAACCCGGCTGGGCGATTGCGGCGCCGCGGATCACCAACAAGGCGACCTACGACGACCCACAGGTCAAGGACATGGACAAGAAACTGGGCGGCTACTACACGATGCTGAAGGACGACGGGCATCTGTTCGCCGGCGCCCCGCCCTATCCGTTCCACGCGCAGGTGCGTGAGGCCACCGCGCCGATCTTCTACAAGATCCTCACTGGCGAGCTTGGCGCCGACGAGGGGCTCGATCAAATGGCGGCCAAGGCGGAAGAAGAGCTGACAACTCTGGGCTACCGCAAGTAGTCTTCGCCTCCCTGAAGACTGCCGCCGGGGGGTCGTCACCTGAGTTGGTGGCGGCCCCACCCTCATACGCCCTATGATACGGGCCGGGAGTTTCACATTGCTACCGGGGAGGATGACCGATGCAATCCAAGACACTGGGCTGGATACTGCTGGCCCCGACGATGATCATACTGTTCTTCTTCGGCGTACTGCCCTTCATTTACGTGGTGTGGGTATCATTCCACCAGTGGAACCCGTTCGCTGCTGACCCAAGCATGATCTTCAACGGCGCGGACAACTACCGTCACGTTGTGTTCGATCCGGCCTTCCTCGCCTCGCTCGGCGTGACCGTCCTCTTTGTATTCTTTGCCGTGCTCACCGAAGTGATCCTCGGCTACGTTTTGGCGCAGGCGTTCATGAAGGACTTCCCCGGCAAGGCGATATTCCGCACTATCCACACGCTGCCGCTAATTATGGCGCCGATCATCGTCGGCTCGGTCTGGAAGCTTATGACGACGCCCTCGATCGGGATCATTCCGCATTTCCTCAAGGCTTGGATCGGCTTTGACCTGAACATCGGCCAGAGCGCTCTGGCGGCTTTCGTCGTCACCGTCGTCATGGACGTCTGGCACTGGACGCCCCTGGTCACGCTAACTCTGATCGCCGCGCTGGTCTCACTTCCAGCCGACCCGTTCGAGCAGGCGCAGATCGACGGTGCGGGCAAGCGCCAGATCTTCTGGCACATCACTTTGCCAATGATCGCGCCGGCGCTGATCGCCACAGTCTTCATCCGACTGATGGATGCGCTGCGCATCGTCGACGAGGTCCTGATGCTGACCGGGGGCGGCCCCGGATCGGCCACCCGCTATGTTGGCGTGCATATCTTCAGGGAGGTCTTCCCGCGCACCAACTATGGTTATGGGTCGGCGATCTCCGTCGTCGTCCTCTACCTCACCATCGTGGTCTGCTGGCTGCTCTACACGGGCTTGCTTGCACCGCGGAACCCGAAGAAGGGGTGAAGCTTATGAAGAAGCGAAACCCTTGGATACGCACGCTGTTCTGGGTCTTGATCAGCTTTGTGACGCTGTTTCCGATCTACTGGCTGTTCGTGATCTCGGCGACGCCGGCGATGGAGCTGTTTTCGACACCCGATGTCATCCTGCGCCACATCTACTGGCAGAACTACATCGACGTCCTGAACAATCCGACGCTGCGCGGCTACATGCTGAACTCGCTTGTCATCTCGTCGGGCAATGCGCTTGTGTGCACCACGTTTGGCTTCTTCGCCTGCTACGCGCTGTCGCGCTTCAATATGAGCGGCAAGGAAAGCATCTTCTTTTGGACAATCACCAACCGGATGGCGCCGCCAGCCGTGTTCCTGCTGCCGCTGTTCCTGTTGATGACCCAAGTCTACAAGGTCGGCAGTTTCACGCTGCTGGACACGCGCATCGGCATGATCATGGTCTATTGCACCTTCAATCTGCCTTTTGCGATCTGGACATTGCGGCCGACGGTCGATGGCATTCCGCGCGAGCTTGACGAGGCGGCCTATGTCGATGGCGCAAGTCCTTGGAAGGTGATCACCGAGGTCGTGTTCCCGCTTTGCCGGCCGGGATTGGCCGTGACGCTCATTCTCACCTGGGTGTTTGCCTGGAACGAATATCTGCTTGCGGCGACGCTCACCAATTTCAACGCCCGCACGCTGACGACCGGGCTGTCCGAATATGTCACGACCACCGGCACGGCGTGGGGCATCATGGCAACGATTTCGGTTTTCACGCTGATCCCGGCCCTGATCGTTTTCAGCATCGTCCAACGTCACATCGTCGCCGGTCTCACGTTCGGCGCAGTTAAGGGCTGATGGCATGGCCAGCAAGATGGAAAGTATCGAAAAGCCGATCGATATCCTTGATGACGGGAATGCTCGACCGATCCTGCAAAAGAGAGGCTTTCTACCTATAGAAACGAACTGGTTCGACCGCCTTTTCATCTCCGTCGTCATTTGGGTCGCGCTGTCGCTTCTATGGTTCCGCCTGATGGAGCCCATGGGGCTATCGATCTGGATCTCTAACCTCATCGCGCTTGCTCTGGCAGCGTTCATCATAGCGAAAGGCTGAATCACATGAAGGCGCTTGTTCTCGAGAAAAAACTCGATCTCTCGCTCCGCGATTTCCCGATTGAGCGTCAAGAGGAAAAGCTCGGTCCGCGCGACGTGCGCATCAAACTGCATACGGTCGGCATCTGCGGTTCGGACGTCCATTACTATACCCATGGCAAAATCGGTCCCTTTGTCGTCAATGCGCCGATGATCCTCGGCCACGAAGCCTCTGGCACAATCATCGAGACGGGCTCCGAGGTGACTACGCTGAAAGAAGGCGACCGCGTCTGTATGGAGCCCGGGATACCGGATCCGTACTCAAAGGCGACACGACTTGGAATGTACAATGTGGACCCGGCCGTGCGCTTCTGGGCAACGCCACCTGTGCATGGAATTCTGCGCCCGACCTGCGTGCATCCCGAAGCGTTCACTTTCAAGCTGCCCGACAGCGTTTCTTTTGCCGAGGCGGCGATGGTCGAACCGCTCGCGGTCGGGGTCCATGCGGCGACGAAAGCTCGCATCAAGCCAGGCGACATAGCGATCGTGCTTGGCGCAGGCCCAATCGGGCTCGTCACCGCGCTGTCCGCGCTGGCAGGCGGTTGCGCGCGGGTCTATGTGAGCGATCTTGCCAAAAAGAAGCTCGACATCGCCGAGGGCCTGAGCCCCGCCATCACCGGAGTGCAAGCGGACAACGACGACATCGTTGAACGCGTGAAGCGTGATACCGATGGCTGGGGCGCGGACGTGCTGTTTGAGGCGACTGGCTCGCCCAAGGCCGCTGCCAGGGTCTTCGAACCGCTGGCGCC
This sequence comes from Mesorhizobium captivum, assembly GCF_033977165.1. Classification (NCBI taxonomy): domain Bacteria; kingdom Pseudomonadati; phylum Pseudomonadota; class Alphaproteobacteria; order Hyphomicrobiales; family Phyllobacteriaceae; genus Mesorhizobium; species Mesorhizobium captivum. Next base: position 19,137 of record NZ_JAVIJB010000024.1, on the reverse strand, counting down.
CGGCGGATGCGTTGTGATGATTGGCGGCCAGCCCGAGCCGATTGCCTACGATGCAGGCGCGGCGATGATCCGCGAGGCGCGCGTGGAAAACATATTTCGCTACGCGCATGTCTTCCCGCGCTGTGTGGCGATGTTGTCGTCGGGTGCGATCGACGTCCATCCGCTGATCACGCGCAAATTCGAATTCAAGGACAGTGTGCATGCCTTCGAGATCGCCGCCTCGGCACCCCCAGCGGACGTGAAAATGCAGATCGAACTGCCGCAATAACGAAAAGGGAGACTGGCCCGTGGCTGATGTCAAAATCGAAAAAGTCTTCAAGCGGTACAGCAACTTGGAGGTCATGCACGGTGTCGGTGTCGATATCGACGATGGCGAGTTCGTAGTGCTCGTCGGGCCCTCGGGCTGCGGAAAGTCCACGCTGCTACGCATGATTGCCGGTCTCGAAGAGATCAGCGAGGGCACGATCAGGATCGGCGGCCGCATCGTCAACGACGTGCCGCCGAAGGACCGCGATATCGCCATGGTGTTCCAGTCATATGCGCTCTATCCGCACAAGACTGTTTTCGACAATATTGGGTTCCCGCTGAAGATGGCCAAGCGCCCCCAAGCGGAGATCAAGGAAAAGGTCCACAAGGCGGCCGATATTCTCGATCTGTCGAAGCTGCTTGACCGCTATCCGAAGCAACTTTCGGGCGGTCAGCGTCAGCGTGTCGCCATGGGCCGAGCCATCGTTCGCGATCCGCAGGTCTTTCTGTTTGACGAACCACTGTCGAACCTCGACGCGAAACTGCGCGTGACGATGCGTGTCGAGATCAAGGAACTGCATCAGCGGCTGAAGACCACGATCGTCTATGTGACTCATGATCAGATCGAGGCCATGACAATGGCAGACAAGATTGTCGTCATGCGCGATGGCCGGGTTGAACAAATCGGCGCCCCCCTCGATCTTTACGACCATCCTCGAAACGTTTTCGTCGCCGGCTTCATCGGGTCTCCGGCAATGAACTTCATTCACGGCACGATCAAGAACATAAGCGCGAGCAAACAGTTCGTGTCCGAAAGCGGGCTGACGCTTCCGATTCCACCGACGGATGCCGCGGACGGCCAGACGGTCACTCATGGCGTCCGGCCTGAACACATTTTGGTCGGCGCCGGCGGTATTCCGGTCAAAGTTGTCGTAACGGAACCGACCGGATCGGAGACGCAGATTTTTGCAAGGGCTGGTAAGGACATGATCGACGCCATCGTCAAGCAACGCATCTCTGCCGCCCCGGGCGAGGAGATCGGCTTCATCATCGATCCGGCTAACGTGCATTTGTTCGATCGCAAGACCGAACAGCGCATATGAGAGAACAAGTTTGCATGAGTAAGTCCGCGATCAGGGCGGTCATCTTCGATGTGGATGGCTGCCTGGTGGACAGCGAACCGCTTTCGCTCGAAGCGGTGGCGGCCGAAATACGCGCATCAGGACTGTCCGAGATGACTGCGGATCGTGTTCGGGAGAAATATCTCGGCATCTCTATTTCTACGATCTGCCGGGAAATCGGAGAGAGCTTGGGCCAGGCGTGTCCAGAAGGTTTCGCCGAGCGCGTGGAAGATCGTCTGTTCGAAGCTTACCAGACAGGGCTACGGCAAATCGACGGCGTACCGGGGCTGTTGGAAGCGCTGGATCGTGCCGGCATCGCTGTGGCGATTGCGACAAGCAGTTCGGTGCGGCGGCTGGAAAAGACGCTTGAGATGTCGGGCCTTGCTGCGCGTTTCGGTGGTAGGGGCTTTAGTTCCGATCAGGTAGAGCGGGGCAAACCCGCCCCCGATCTGTTCTTGCTCGCAGCTGAGAAGCTTGGCGTTCACCCGACCCAGTGCGCCGTGCTGGAGGATTCGCCGCACGGCATCAAAGGCGCCGTCGCGGCCGGCATGCGCCCTGTAGGTTTTGTCGGCGGAAGTCACCTGAAGGGGCGCGAGGAGGTTCAAACGGCAGTCTTGCGATGTGCCGGAGCGATTGAGGTGATCGACCACCTTTCTAAAGCACACCGAGCGCTCGCACCCTATCGGACTGCAAGTTGATCGAAGACGACGGGCGCGGCAATTCACGGCTGCTATGCGGACGATCTGCTGTTACGCGGGGTGGGTAAAAGCGAAGCTGTTCTCGTCATCGCGCGCGACCATAGCAACCTGGGGCTGACGTCAGCGACTACGTCATGGATGGCAGCGACGCAGCCTCACCAATCATCGGCCGCCTCGTCGACTGAGGACGTGCCAGAAAAATTTGCCTGCGGATGCAAGCATCGGCATCCTCTCTCGAATGCCGCTCCTCGGTCATTCCATTGGCTATTGCCGTTCACAAAAGCCGACATAGCTGGTTAGCCACTACTGGCGGCTTCGTGTCTGATCCAACCGCATGAATCAGCTTCAGAAACGGCCCGTTCGAGCACCTCGCAACTACTGCGCGCCGGGCGTCCATTCAGGCAGCGGCGCAAGGCTGCGGTTGAACTGCTTCCACCACATGGACTGATCTATCTCGCAGCAGGCGAGAAGCATGGCGTGCGCCTTCTCGAAAGCCTGGGTGGCGATATCGTCGAAGGTCATCTGCGCGTCATACGGAACCGACACCACCAGTTCCTGACCGGTTTGTGTGCCGTCTTCGTCGACCTGAAGATAAAGCCAGACCACGAAATGCGCGCCCTGGCCACTTGCGTCCGCGTTGCCGATCTTGATGCGGTCGATGCCTGCTGCGGTGACTTTCATGCCGAAGTTCCTTCATTTGGGGTTCATCACATTGGTTCCCGGAAGTCCGCAGCAGTTGGAAAGGTTCCGGAACCGCTATCTCTATGGTGAACTCTTGATAAAGAGCGGCCATGGGCTGCCGCGGGAGGCGAGCCGCTCGCGCTCTCACCTTCGCAAATCGATCGGAACTTCATGAAGTGCAGAAGCGACGACCGAACAGGGGCAGCCCGAGTCTCAACAATGAGGTTTTTGACCACAGGGGGCAGGCCAGCGCGGAATCTCTCAGCGTGCTCGCGGAAGCCGACATTCCGGTTGGTGTAGTAGAGGTCGGCTTCGCGCCGCCAAATCGGCGATAGGCGATCAGCTTTGCCGACTACTGGAAGCAGACGTCGTTCGACCAGAATGGCGGCCGTGCTGGCGGGATTGGCTGAGATTCACAACCAGAGACCATGGTTGTGCTTTATCGTGCCTTCATGCGAGGGGCGCGCCTATCCACTTGTTGCTTGCGAATCCCCTGCAGTCGGCCGAAGGCAGGTTGCCTGCCCGAAGTTGGGCGCTGCGGTCCGGGCAGGTCCACATCATCAACGGTGTCGATCCGAAGATCGCCAAGCTTCTTGGCCGCGCGCCGAATGTCGCGGTCAGGAATGTTAAGGGGCGGCCACTACCCGTTCGGCATGATGTGCGACACCGCACCCTTCAACAACAATGATCTGCGATTGGCATTGAAATACGCAATCAACCGCCAGGAGATCCTCGACAAGGTGTTGACAGGTTATGGATCGGTCGGAAACGACTTTCTCATCAACGTCGCCTATCCACTGTTCGACGCCTCTATACGACAGCGCGAATTCGATCTCGACAAGGCGAAGTTTCATTACACGAAATCCGGGCACGACGGCTCGCCCATCGTATTGCGTGGATCAGACGTGGCATGCTGGTTCACGACTTGACGGTGAAATTCCCAGCGTGGTGAGGCAGCCGCTCGCGATTGAGCGGCGTGGCTGTTCAGTGCCGAAAAGGGAAGGGGGCTACCGCCAAGACAGCGCGGTTGTCGAAATCGTTTGTTGAAACGGACTTTTTGGGTCGGCTGCCGCCGAAATCGCGGCCCTCGATCGTCCGCCCGGCTTTTGGAGCTCTATGTCTTTCGCGCCTGCGCACGAACGGCTTCCGGAAGGTCCGGCAACGCAGATGGACGGCAAGCTCTCGGTTCCGTTTGTAACCGATTGGGATTCCACCACCAATACCCTAAAAGCACCAAGCCCACCTTCTGTCCGATTGATGGATGACGTTGGTCGCGAGCGGTGCTAATGTTTTCGATACACATGGTCCGCTGAGCCTAGCAGCGCCCATGGAGTGCCGGTTGGGAGACTCCTCCTTCCTACGAGTTGCTGGTGCACCGACGCATTGGATCTATAGATCTCGGCAACTCGCCGGCGCTGGCGTACATCCTTGTAGGGCCGGCGACGCATCGATCGCAGATTTTAGGGGTGCAGCTGGGCAGGTCCTGCCTGTCTGAGAAAGACGAGCTTCCCGTCCAGTTGCGAGATGACGATACCATCGTTGTCGAGAGGGAGCACGTCGACCGGGCGGGTCAGACCGTCGAGAAGCACCTGCCTTTTTCCCGATGCCAGGTTCACACTGAGAAGCCTTCCGCTTTCGGAAGCCCATCCACGGGATTGATCGAAAGTGCCGTGCTCTAGGACCAGCATCTCTCCCGCCTTTTCGAAAACGACATCGATCGGAGCATTTAAGCCGACGGCCTCGATGCGGGCGACGCTTGTTTGGCCGGCCTGCGGCAGCGAGATGATTTGGCCACTGCCGGCAACGAAGGGAAACCCGCCAAACAGGGAGATGTAAAGCCGGACGCCATGCACGGCGAGGCCGGTTGGAACCGCGTCGAACTGGTATTTTTGCTTGTCGCCGAACTCGGTCGGCGACAAGGCCGTAAGGGACTGGCCGCTGGTGCTCAGCCGAGCGAAAGCGAAGAGTTGTGTCCGGCCGCTGCCGTCGAGCAAAAGGCGTTCGACGGAGTTTCGCGCGGCGTCTATGACGTAAAGCGTGTCACCGGACACGGCGAAGTCGTACGGGTTCCAGAAGTCGTTGCTGAGGACCTTCGTGACGGCGCCATCGTCGACCTCGAGCATCGCGTGGTCGTTGGGGCCTTCGTCATGGTTCGCCGGCGTCCAGCCCTGGGCGACGAGATAGCCGCTGCCATGGCGCTCGACCCGATACGGCCCGGTCGGGTCGCCCATGACATCGGTGCCATGCGGCAGGACGGGCCCGAAAGCGGTGAGACGGCCGTTCTGAGTTTGCCTGTAGAGGCGGCCGTCGGCGAGGTCCGTGACCAGAAGGGCATCGCCGTCGCGTGCGAGGCCGGCGAAGATCGCCCCCGGCTTTTGCACGGTTTCGACTTCGTATCCCGGCGCCGCCTTCGGCTCCGCCAACCCGTCCGTTGCGATCATCATGAGCGAAAGGGCGATCAATCCGATGAGCGCACGCATCGGAAGCCTCCATTGGCAGCGAATCGAAAATCCGGGTCGTAGGCAAGCCGGTAGGTCGTGCTCAGGCGAGTGGGGTCGCTGTTCCATGCGCCACCGCGAAGCACCCGATACTTTCCGACAATTTCGGGCGATGCTTGGCCGTTGTAGGGCACATAAAAGTCGCGGGTCCATTCCCACACATTGCCGACCAGGTTGAGCAGGCCCTCCCTGCTTGCCCCTAGCGGAAACGATCGGGCCGGCGCCGTAATGTCATCACCATCGCAACAGGCGTCGCGTCCATAATTGGCCCGTGCCGCGTCTACGGGCGCATCGCCCCAGGGAAAGCGCGCTCCCTGCGGCCCGCGTGCCGCGCGTTCATATTCCTGCTCGGATGGCAGCGTCAGGCCGTAATGGGCGCAAAACGCCTCGGCATCGGCAAAGCTGACGCCGACGACCGGGTGATCGGGCAGGCCCAGGACTGGATGCCGGTCGTAGAAGGCGGCCCGATGGCCCGTCGCCGCGACGAAGCGTCGGTATTGCACGTTGGTGATCTCGGTCTGGTTCATGGCGAAGGCCCGGCCTTTGACGATGTGCTCCGGCTGCTCGTTTTTATTGCCCGTGTCGTTGCCGAAGACGAACGGACCTCCGGGTATTTCGACAAGCGGGTTGTCCGCGATAACATCATCGTCGGCCGCGGCGGCTCCGGCCCATATGAGTGCCGCGACGGCCAGGAGCTTTCTAGAAATCGACACGTCCCTGACTCTGGCGATCAAACAGGAACACCTGTTCGGGCGCAAAGCGGACATTCACGATCTGATCGAAGTCGCCCACGAAGTTCTTGTCGGCGCGAATGGTGAGCAAGGTCGCTCCGGCGCGCACGGTGACCAGCGTGTTTTCGCCGGTCAGTTCGACCGAATAGATCGGGGCGGCGACATTGGCGTTTGCGCTCGCGGCGAGAAGGACGTGGATGTCCTCCGGGCGAGCGCCGAGCACAGCCCTTGCAACGCTCGCGCCCCCAAGGCCGTCGACCCTGATGCCGCCGGGGCTTGTGAAGACACCATCCTTCACCTCACCCTCGATAAGGTTCATCGGCGGCGAACCAATAAAGCCGGCGACGAAGAGGGTTCGCGGGTCGTTGTAGATCTCCCTCGGCGTGCCGAGCTGCTCGATCACGCCCTTGTTCATTACCGCCACCCTGTCAGCGAGTGTCATCGCCTCGATCTGGTCATGAGTGACGTAGATCGTCGTCACCTGAAGCTCGTGCTGGAGGTGCTTAAGTTCGGCCCGCATCTGGACCCGCAACTTGGCGTCGAGATTGGACAGCGGTTCGTCCATCAAGAAGACCTTTGGTGTGCGGATGATGGCGCGGGCCAGTGCGACGCGCTGGCGCTGCCCGCCAGAGAGCTGCTTCGGCAGCCGGTCGAGGAGGCCGTCGAGCTCGACCCGGCGTGCCACCTCAATGACCATCCGGCGCCGCTTGTCCTCCGGCACCTTCCGGATCTTCAAGGGGTAGCCGATGTTATCCGCGACACTGAGGTGGGGGTAGAGCGCGTAGGACTGGAAGACCATCGCGACGTCGCGATATTTCGGCAGCACGTCATTGACCCGGTCGCTGCCGATGAAGATCTCTCCGGCCGTAACCTCCTCGAGGCCGGCTACCATGCGCATGGTTGTGGTCTTGCCGCAGCCCGAAGGTCCGAGCAGGACGAGGAATTCCTTGTCACGCACCTCTAGATTGAGGTCGCTGACCGCGGTGAAGGTGCCGAACTTCTTGACCACGTCCTGGAAGACGACCGAGGCCATGGCTCACCCCTTGACCGCGCCGAACGAGATGCCGCGAACCAGGTGTTTCTGGACGACGAAGGCGAAGATCATGATCGGGATGCAGGCAGTGAAGCCGGCGGCGCTGATTTCGCCCCAATAGGTGTTGTACTGGGTGACGCGCCCGGCAATGCCGATCGGCAGCGTCTGCGATCGTTCGGTCAGGGTCAGGATGAGGGCGAGCAGGAACTCGTTCCACGAAATGATCAGGCAAAAGATGGCGGTGGCCGCCAGCCCGGGACGGGCGAGCGGCAAAGCGACATGCAGGAACGCGCCCCATCGCGTGTCGCCGTCGACCATCGCCGCCTCCTCGAGCTCGACCGGCAGGTCCTGGAAGTAGCTCTTCATCATCCAGGTAGCGAAAGGCAGGTTGAACGCCGTATAGGCGATGATCACCGCAGGTTTCGTGTTCAGCATGCCGAGATAGTTAAAGGCGATGTAGAGCGGGATGATCGTCACAATGGGCGGCATCATGCGCGTAGACAGGATCCAAAAGGAGATCTGGTAGCGCCATCTGCCCGGATACTGGAAACGGGCGAGCGCATAACCGGCCAGGGAGCCAAAGACGACCGAGACGAGCGTCGTCGAGACCGCGATGATCAGGCTGTTCAATGCATAGATCAGGAACGGCCGCTCGACGAAAGCAGCGTGGTAATGCTTCGATGTCGGATTAGCGGGGACCCATTGCGGCGGTATCGAGAAGATGTCGATGTCGTATTTGAACGAGTTGGCCGCGATCCAGTAGACCGGGAAGAGGGTGACCACGAGCGCTACGGCGATCGTCGCATAGGCGGCGATGCGTTGGATTCCGATGCGCTTTCGGCGGTGCGCCATAGGTCCTCTAGTCGGCAAGCCGCATGCGCTTGATGAACCAGGTGCTGAACGCGACGGTCGTGAACAGCACGAAAAGCGAGATGGCGGCTGCATAGCTGGGGTCGGCGAAGCGGTACGCCACTTGGTAAATGTAGAGACTGAGCGTCTTGGTCCGGTCAGCGGGGCCGCCGCCGGTCAAGATGAAGACGAGGTCGAAGAGCCGCAGCGCGTCCATGATGCGCAACAGCAGCGCGATGGCGATGACCGGCTTCAAGAACGGCAGCGTCAGATCCCAGAACTGTCGCCAGGCGGAGGCGCCGTCAATCGCCGCTGCCTCGTAGGGCTCGTCCGGCAGGCTGGCTAACCCGGCAAGCATCAGTAGGAACATGAACGGCGTCCATTGCCAGACGTCGGCGACGATCACTGAGAACATGGCGAGCCTGACGTCGCCGGCCCAGGCCTGGAGAGGCAGGCCGAGCCGGAACATTATCTCATTGAGCACGCCAAATTGCGGCTCATAGATGAGCTTCCAGGTGATCGCGACCGCAACCGGCGGCAGCATCATCGGCAACATCAGAATCGTTTTCAGGAAATTCAGGCGCCGGACATATCGGTCGAGCAGCAAGGCGAGGCCGAGGCCGAGAAGGAACTCGGTGCCGACAGCGAAGACGGTAAACACTAGTGTGTTCCACAAGCCGACATGAAACTGCTCGTCGGTGAGAAGCCGCAGAAAATTGTCAGCACCGGCAAATTGCCAGGGCAGGTCGGGATTCGGGCTGATCCGTGTTGCTGCCGCAACGATCATGTAGATCGACGGGAATATCGTGAGCGTCAGGAGCACAAGCATGGCTGGCGCAAGCATCAGTACCCGGAGGTGGAGCTCAAACCACCGCTCGAACGAATTTCCGAACTTCGCACCGACAGAAACGGTCATCGGAAGTTCTATCCGTCATATTCGCCGATCATAGCATGGCGAACCCGAGAGCCAAAGCCGGCGCGGATGCGCTTGTGCTTACCCTGAGGCTGATCCGGCAAAATGGAGCGGCATCACCGATGTCGCTCCACCCAAATCACAATGCGGCAGCTACTTGATGCCGGTTATCTCTTCGACCGCCGCTTGGGACTTCTTCAGCGCCTCCTCCGGCGCTTCGGTGCCAGCTACGGCTTTGGAAAGTTCGATCCCGAATGCGTTCTCGATCTCGGGCCATTTCGGATGACGCGGACGCGGCGTCGAGGCTTCGATCGCTTGCATGAGCACTGGATAATGCCGAAATTTTTCCTGTTTGGTCAGGCTGGCATCGGTGAAGATCGACTTGCGCACCGGCGGGTTGCCGCGCTGGGCCGAGATTTTCATCTGTTCCGGCGAGGTTGCCCACAGCATGAAGTCGAAAGCCTCCTGCTTGTTCTTGGCCGCGGCCATGATGCCCATCGTCCAGTGGCCTATTTCCGAGCTGCCCGGTTTGGTGCCGGCCGGAATCGGCGAGTAGGAGATCTTGCCGACCATCTTCGACTGGCTGGGGTCTTCGAAAGTCGCGACCCAGTTCGGCCAGTTGATCGAGGAGGCTGCGGTGCCCGCCGCGAGAGCTTGGCCGACCTCGTTGGCGTTGTAGCTCTCGACACCCTTCGGGGAGACGTCACGCAGCGCCATGAAGGTCTTCATCGCCGCGGCGCCTTCGGGCGTGTCGATCGTCACTTTTGTCCGGTCACCGTTGAACATGTCGCCGCCATAGGACCAGAAGATCGGCATGAAGTCGGCTACGACAGGGTTGCCCTGGCCGCCCCGGAATACGTAGCCGAAATAGCGGCCACCGCCTTTTTCGGAGAGTGCCTTGGCAGCCTTGAGCACGTCGTCCCAGGTCTTTGGTGTCGCGACGCCTGCTTCCTTGAACTTGGCGGCGTCATAGAAGAACATCTGCGCGTTTCCGACATAGGGCAGGCATACATAGGGGCCCTTGTTGTAGGGGTTGCGGCAGACCGCCAGAGACTTTGACAGGAAATCGTTGTCCGGACCTTCGAGCCCGGCCTTCTTGAAATATGGGGTCAGGTCCTCCAAGTGTCCGTTCTCAGCGAAGAACGGAATCCAAGGATCATCCATCAGTACGATGTCGAAGGCGCCCGATTTGGTCTGGCCGGCATTGGCACCCTGTTCAAAAACGTTGCTATAGGGCGCCTGAACGATCTCGACTTTGGTGCCCTTCAGCTTTGCATAGTCGGCGGCAGCGGCTCTCAGGCCGTCGCCCTCGCTTCCCGAGGGAACGAGCACAGTTATGTCGGCCAATGCGTGCGTCGCTATTAGCGACGACAGCGCGAGGACTGCGGAGAAAAGAAATTTTCTGACCATCGTATTCCTCCCTTTTCCGCTCCAGCCTGTCGGCGGGGCCGATGACAGAACCGCTCGCACGCGTTTGACCGCTCACGAAGCGCAGGAGCGCTCCGTCGCAGTCGGCAACGTCTGAAGGGGAATGCGAACGGCGCAGGGGGCCACTTGGACCGCCAAAGCATCAATACTGCAGGGCAACTGGTGGGTCGTCACAACCCACATCTCCCGCAGGTGCACCGAGGTGCGCTACGCCTCATTTTAACAGCTTGGCTGCTTCAATTGAAGGGGATGCGGGCTCTACGGTGTGACGATTGCGTCCCGGTCGGGTCAGCACGAGATTGTCGGTCCCCGCGGTGGCGGCACTAGCCAGGAGAGCACCGTTGTTCGCAACGAACCGCTTCCTGTCCGCGCCGAAGACGTATCGTTCGCGCTGATGGCCGTGCTTGAACGCCTCTTCCCGCTGGAGCGCGTCGTGTTCGTGTTGTGCAACGCGTTCGATCTCACCTTCGACGAGATAGCCTCAGTGGACGACCTGGAGGACCGCAGCCTGACTTTCAAAAAAGACAGTTTTTGATTTCTGGAATTGGTTAAAGGATCGGGGAAAAATCTGAATGGGAGGCACGCGAGTGCGCTAGGTTCCGTTTCCGCCAGCGATTGTAGGCGCCGCCCCGCCTTCAGCGTTTGGTTGCGTAGGGGAAGAAATTCATGGTGCAGCGCACAAAAATATTGCTATTGGGTTGTGTCGGTTTCATAAATGAACGAGGCGTTTTTGGGGGTGTCCGCTGAAGGATGGAAACTATGTCCACCGCTGAAAAAACCCCTGACACCATTGAAGGCACCGCCTTGCCGACCTTCGATCCGTCCAAGGCTGCGGCCGAGTTCCGCGCTGCCGCTGAAAAGGGCGTCGAACAGTCAAAAGAAGTTCTTGCCAAATTCAAGGCGGGCTCTGAAGACGCCCAGAAGGCTCTCAAGTCGAGTTTCGAAACCGCCAAAGCCGTTGGCAGCGATCTGTCGTTGAAGACAATTGCCGTTCTGCGCGCCAATACTGAGGCCGCCTTCTCGCACTTTGAAGCCCTGGTTGCCGTTAAGTCGCCTTCCGAATTCGTTGAACTGCAGACCGCCTTCGTGCGCAAGCAGGTTGAAGCGGCCGTCGAGCAGGCCAAGGAACTCCAGGCCGTCGCGACCAAAGCCGTCGAGGACGTATCCAAACCGATCAAGTCCGCCTTCGAGAAGGCGGTCAAGGAACTCAAAGTCGCCTAGCTTTACGTCGGGCGAGAGGCGGTCCAGCTTGGCCAGTACCGGACATTTCTGCCGGCGCGCTGTGGCCGGTTGAGGTCTTCAATCGAGAGCGTGGGCGAAGCCCGACGGATTTCGACTATCCGCCGGGCGAGCAGCCCTTCAGTGGTGGTGGGCGGAAACGCTCTTGACGTATTCGGACACAAGTTCCCTCGGCGCCGACTGACCGACGTCGCCGACACTGAGGATGCCGACCATCCGCATACTCTTGTTAATCACTGGCAACCGGCGGATTTTCAGTTCCTCCATGTGCCGCATGGCCTTGGCCAGATCGTCGTCTTCGCGGCAGCAGTGAATGCCGGTGGTCATGACATCGCGCGCCGTCGCGGTGCGGCTGTCGAAACCATCCTCCGCCAGTCCTTTGCAGACAATGTCGCGGTCGGTCACCATTCCGATCAGCCGGTCGTTCTCTCCGATGGGAATCGAACCGATGTCCTCTGCTCGCATCAATTTCGCAAGTTCGGTGACGGCGGTTTCGGGGCTGACCCAGTCGACACCCTTGTGCATTGCGTCTTTGACTTTCATGGCGGACCTCCCTTTCTGAGGTTGGTGCATGTCCCTCTGTCTCATGTTACCGCGGACTGGATTTTCTGGAAACATGATGAGGTGCGCCGACACTGAACTGCTGGAGCATCGACGAGTACGTTGAGTGCGTACCGATCGCCTTCTCTTCAGACGGTCCAGCGGCTATTTCCTTGGGCCCCCCGACGCCATGCCTCGGGTTAGAAAAGTTCCTCACATTCGACACCTGCCAGTGACCGGCCCGAGCGGTGCGGACGCGGCGTTGGTTCAGCGCCATGGCGATGCTTCGAAGGCTTATGATACCGAATCCCCGGATGGACGGGATAACCGGCCGAATGGCTTCGGCGAAGCGGCGGGTTCACGGATGGAGACGGGGCGCCCACGTGTAGCCGCTTTGTCTCGCACAGTCTGGCGCTCAGGTCGTTAGCGGATGGTACATACTTAAGTCATTCTCCGAACGACCCAGAGCGAGCGGCCCGCATGAGCGGTCCCGGACAACAGTCGAAGGCGAGGATCATCTTTGAGCAGCTCAGCCTCGTCCACATCAAGAAGCAGAACCTGCTGATCGGTCTCGTTGGCGTTCGGCGTAATCCACCAGCGCCGATCCTCGCAGCAAAGCCCGGCCTCCGGATGTTCCTGGAGGTATTCAATCGCATATTCGGCATCCACCTTTCTCGGTACTGCATCCACGGACATTTGCTCTTTCCTCCGCCGTCGGCGATCGCTTTGGGACTATACCTGATGATGGAGTCTGTTGCAGTGAGAACCTATCACGTCCGGCGGACGGAAGGATCGGCCGCGCTATCAGCTGCTGCCCGCGAGATGCAGCTGGTCGAGATAGCGCGCGCCTTGCTCATCGATGCGCCGGTCCTCGTCTTGGATGAGCCGACAGCCTCACTGTCGGATTCGGAGGCGGCAAGGCTCCTCGACATCATGGTCAGGCTTCGCGACAGCGTGGCGAGCGGCAGGGACCGCGCCAGCGCCAGCGCCAGATAGACTGCATCGTAGGCGCTCAGCCCATGCGCCTCGGCGAGCGCAATGACGATCGACGCGCGCCTCTACGAAGCCCTCGACGCGCTGGATTCGGTGTTGCCCTTTGATCGCCGCGACTTTTTGGCCGAGCTCCTCACCGACGAGTTCTCCCCAAGACCTTCCTTGGCGAGGTGCCGAAGTGTGGCGACATCGTTGCGCGCGCGCGTCCGACCTCGGCTATCTCGAAGCGTGGTCTCTCGCGGCGACCGGAAACCCCCTGCCCTGGCCGGCGCCGGAGGCGCTGCTGATCAAGTTTGTCGCCCACCACCTTTGGGATCCCGCCAAGCGCGAGACCGATCCGACGCACGGCATGCCCGAAGAGGTGGCAGCCCAGCTGCGCATCGAGGGTCTCTTGCGTAGCGAGGGCCCGCACGCGCCGGCCACCGTGCGCCGGCGGCTCTCCAGCTGGTCGACGCTGACGAAATGGCGGGGGCTCAAGGGAAGATTCAACGCGCCGGGGCTCCAGAGCGCCATCAAGCTCGCAGTGCGCGCCAGCGCGCGGCCGCAAGAGCCGCAAGGCAGTGACCGCCGACGTTCTCGTCACCCTGCTGAAGGCCTGCGCGGGCGATCGTCTTGTCGACGTCCGCGACCGCGCCCTGCTGCTCACCGCCTTTGCCTCCGGCGGCCGCCGCCGCAGCGAGGTCGCCAGCCTCCGTGTCGAGCAGCTCAGGGACAAAGATCCGGTCCAGGTCGAACCGAAGGATCCGGACAGCGAGAAACTGCCGTGCCTGTCGATCCACCTCGGCCGCACCAAGACGACCCAAGCCGATACCGACGCCTTTGTGCTGCTCATCGGTCGGCCGGTTTCGGCCTTAAAAGACTGGCTCGCGCGGGCCGGGATCGCCGACGGCGCCGTCTTCCGCGGTATCGACCGCTGGGGCAATCTCGAGCCGCGCGCCCTCACCCCCAGGCGTCAACCTCATCCTGAAACGCCGCGCCGCCCCGCAGGCCTCGATGCGCAGCTGTTTTCCGCGCACGGCCTGCGCGCCGGCTACCTCACCGAAACCGCTCACCGAGGCATCCCCCTCGTCGAAGCCATGCAGCCGTCGCTGCACCGATCCGTCCAGCAGGCTTCGCGCTACTGCAACGACGCGGAACGGCAGCTGGGACGCGCGTCAAGGCTGATTGTCTGATGCTTCCCCAGCCGTTCTCTCGGGAACATTGCTGCCCGCACAAAGACGGCCCCTGTGCATTATTTAAGACACCGATTCACGGTAGCGGCTTGGCAGCAAGCGCCCACTCTTCCTCCTTCCAAAGGCCGATCAAGTTCAAGGACCCGACGCCTCGTCCCGGCTCGGGATCTGTTTCTATGGGACCGAGCGTCACCGTCCTGCTTCCTTGATCCCTTGCCTTCCCTTACAATCTCTTCCGGACACAGAGGAGTTCCGCCATGAGCGAAGACGCCTTCAACATGTCGATCCGCAAGTTCCTGAAGGAAGTCGGCGTCACCTCCCAGCGCAAGATCGAGGAGATGGTGCGTGAAGGGCAAATCGGCGGCGAGAAGAAGTTGAACGTCCGCATGACGTTGACGGCGGAAGGCACTGGCCTCAACCACGTGGTGGACGGCGAGATCGAACTTCCATAAGCCGGGCGAAGCGACCTAGACTAAGGTTAAGGGATAGACGTCTGGAATCGGAATGTGATTCAAGATCCGGATGTTGATTCGACCCGATATTGTGGATCACTGGTCGGAGGTGCAGATGCACCTGCCGGCTGGGTTTGAACTCGCTGCGCTTGTCGCATCCGGACGGCCCGCATTCGACCTCTTCGCGGCGCTTGCTGCCCAGACTGAGCAGGAAGGCGAGGTCAGCGTTCGTATCGACGAAGGCACCGGTGAGCGGCTGATCCTGCGACTGGTCATTCGGCGCGAGAGCCCTGAGCAAGCGCAAGCTGAGCAGGAGCGCCTGCTCAAGGCGGCCAAGAAGCGTGGCAAAAAAACCGACCCTCGCAGCCTGGAGGCCGCCAAGTACATCCTGCTGCTGACGTCGCTGCCGTCTAACATCTTCCCGCCTGTCGATGTGCTCGCGCTCTACCGCTTCCGCTGGCAGCTTGAACTCGCCTTCAAGCGCATGAAAAGCCTCACCGGCCTCGAAGATTGGCGGCCAAGAAGCCGGAACTCGCTCGCGCCTGGATCTACGCCAGGCTTATCATCTTCCTGATCGCCGAACGCAGCGCCCGGCAAGTCCCGGACTCTTCCCCCTCTGGGCGCCAGCCGAACAGCGGCCAGCCCCTCGCGATGGCGCCTCGTCAAGCTGGCTCTGGCAAGCCTGCTCGCCGCCGTCCGAGGTCCATCGCCATGGCAACTCCTTTGCGCCGCACTCACCCGCATCTACCGGCATCTCCGTGAGCACCACGCAAGCGAACCAAACAGTCGGACCGGTTGATGATATGCTTAACCTTAGACTAGCGAAAACGAGGCCGCTCGGCCTGTTGCGGACTGCGCGCCGGTCCCTATCGGTGGACCCGCAATCCCATGTATCTCGGCATGGCGCTTATCTATGCCGGCCTTGCGATCGGCTTCGACGGGCCGATCGCCTTCGCCTTGCTCCCGTTGGTGCTGATCGCGATCCAGACGCAGGTGATCGCCCGCGAGGAGCGCTATCTCGAAGCGAAGTTCGGCGACGACCACCGCCGCTACAAGGCCGAGGTTCGCCGCTGGCTCTGACTATTCCGCCGCTGCCGCCTGCGAGGCCTTCTGATAAACCAGCACCGGCTTCCTTGCCGCGACCCCTCCGGGAAGAAGTTCAGCAAGTGGAGGGCGCGACATTGCACCTTGAACCGTGCTGTCGCGCCCTCGGAGCGGGTGGGTCTTGAGGTGTCCAGTTTATGCTGCCGGGAGTGTCCAGTTTGCACTGACAGCGGTATCCGTTCACCTACAGACGGAGAGGCATGGCGCTTGGATGACGCTGGCGCGGCGGGTCGCGTTGTGGCGCGCGCTGTGGTATGAAAGTTAGCGACGGTACTTTCTTCGTTCGCTGTGAAACCCACTTGAGTTGCCCAAAGTGGGTCCGGAAAGGCGATCGACTTCGATAGATACCGAAACCGCACCAAAAATTTTCGTGTTATTTTTCCCTTTGAAATCAAGACTGTAACGTTTTGACGGCCCATGGGTCGGCTTCTTGCGCGGCAACGAATAAAAAACCTAGTTATATCAATGGCCTAACTAGATTTAGAACAATCGAGTGGGAGTAGGGAAAACGGCGGCAATAGCGTAGTTTCGGCGGCGATTTTCGCCGCTGCATAATTGGCTTCATGCAACTGTCAGACTTCCGCTGAACTGACATTCTTTTCTCCGATCTCGCAAGCCTGATCTGTGCGCACATCCCAGGTCAAGTAAAGTGCCTTCGAAGGGAGGAGAGGGCTTTAGCGTAGAATGGCGTGCACAAAGGCGAAGTCTGCTTCGCGCCGCAAGTCGGCCTTCTAATGCATGTCGCGCAAAAGTGCGCAGCGGTTTTGCGAAAACGACATGCATAAAAACAAAGACCTAAAGCGCGTCGCCTGAATCCGTTTCAGCGCGACGCGCTTTAGGCGGCTGGTCCACCTCTTTGTCGATCGGAGGCTGCCCATACCTTCATCGCCTAGCCCTCTTCACGGCAAGACATGAGGGCCGGTGGCGCCCGGGCGCCGCGCCTTCTCGTCAATTATCCTGCGTTGTATCTCCAGCTGAAAATATTTACTGTTGGTAAAATGAATCAGCAAACGGCAGTGAACATGGCGACGGCTAAGGCGGGTAAAATGCAGGCGGTAAAGGCGGAGAAGAAGGGCAGCAAGGTGCTGACTCCGGTCAAAATGGCAGGACCGGTAATCGTCAGCCCGCCGCCACCGGCGCGCGGCAAGCCTCTCAGTCAGGATCCCCACGCTGTCCGCGACACTCGCGAAAATGTGCTCGAGGTTGCGATCGGCCACGAGGTTCGCTCCTTTCGCAAGAAACTGGGCATCACCGTTGCCGATCTCGCCGTCACCACGGGCCTTTCGGTCGGCATGCTGTCCAAGATCGAGAACGGCATCACCTCGCCATCATTGACCACGCTGCAGGCACTATCGCGCGCGCTAGGCGTGCCGGTGACTGCATTTTTTCGCGGTTTTGAGGAAGAGCGGAAGGCCGTCTTCGTCAAGGCGGGATCGGGCGTGGACGTCGAACGACGCGGCACGCGTGCCGGACACCAGTATACGTTGCTGGGCCATATCGGTTCGGATTCGAGCGGAGTTGTCGTCGAACCCTATCTCATCTCGCTGACAGAAGACTCCGATGTCTTCCCGACCTTCCAGCATGACGGCATGGAATTCCTCTACATGCTGGAAGGCGAGGTCGTGTATCGCCATGGCAGCAATCTTTACCGGATGACGCCAGGTGATAGTTTGTTTTTCGACGCCGACGCCCCGCACGGCCCCGAAGAATTAACGCATTTGCCGATGCGATATTTGTCAATCATCTCTTATCCCCACGGGCGCGGAAACGGCTGACGTAATCCGCCGTTCATTCCAACACTGGCCATTTATGAACGCGCGGGCTGCGCAGGCGCCGTCGCGTGTCCAGCTTCGCGCGTCAAACCTACGCGCCGTCATCTGCCGCTCTTTGAGTTGCCCTGCGGCAGACGTCACGGATCTCCGCCAGACCGGTGACTTTCAACGCGAGGGTCCGGATCTTAACCGGTTCCTACGAGTCCGTGTTTTTCTAGAGGAAAAAAAAATTCATGACAGTTGAATTGCGATAGGAGACCTGCTAGCCTCCATGTCAACTAACAACCACTGGAGGTGACGGGATGTGTGGGATCGTTGGACTGTTCCTGAAAGACAAATCGCTTGAACCGAAGTTAGGCGCGCTGCTGTCGGAAATGCTGGTGTCGTTGACCGACAGGGGGCCGGACAGCGCCGGCATAGCTATCTATGACAGTGGCGCCGCCGGGCACGGCAAGATCACCATCCAGTCATCAACCCCCAAGGCTGATTTCGAAGGGCTCGAAGCCGAACTCACCAGGAAGATCGGGGCCAAGGTCTCGTCGATCGTGAAGTCGACCCATGCCGTCCTCGATGTCCCTGCCGACAAGCTCGAGGAAGCCCGCGCTGCGATCGCCGAGCTACGCCCAAACGTGCGCCTCATGGGCGTCGGCGAGGCAATCGAGATCTACAAGGAAGTCGGCCTGCCTGCCGACGTTGTCAAGCGGTTCGATTTGGCCAAGATGAGTGGCAGCCACGGCATCGGTCATACGCGCATGGCGACCGAGTCCGCAGTCACCACGCTGGGCGCGCATCCCTTCTCGACCGGCCCGGACCAGTGCTTGGTGCATAACGGCTCGCTCTCGAACCATAACAATCTTCGCCGCGAGCTGATCCGCGACGGAATGCGCTTCGAGACCGAAAACGACACCGAAGTCGCGGCTGCCTACCTGTCGTCCAAGATCGCTCACGGGCAGAATCTCGGCGAGGCGCTGCAGAGTAGCCTCGACGACCTCGACGGCTTCTTCACTTTCGTCGTCGGCACCAAGAACGGCTTCGGCGTGGTGCGCGATCCGATCGCCTGCAAGCCGGCCGTGATGGCCGAAACCGACCAGTACGTTGCCTTCGGTTCGGAATATCGCGCGCTGGCCAAGCTGCCTGGCATTGAGGAAGCCACGGTTTGGGAACCGGAGCCGTCCACCGTCTATTTCTGGGAGCACTGAGGATCATGAATATTTCGAATGTTGCCACGGCGCCATCGCGTGAAGTGAGCTTTGCGCGGCGTGTCTTCGACCTAGGCGAAAATTCGCTGCGCGAGCTGAACCAGGCGCTGCACAAGCTCACCCCCGGCTCCAACGAGACCGCCTGGGAAGTGCTCCATCCCAGGGGCAGCCATTCCGTCGCCGTCGGCGTCGACCAGCCGGTCAGCATCGATGTGCGCGGCAGCGTCGGCTACTACTGCGCCGGCATGAATGATGGCGCCGCGATAACGGTGCATGGCTCTGCCGGACCAGGCGTCGGCGAGAACATGATGTCGGGCTCGATCGTGGTCAAAGGGGACGCCAGCCAGTATGCCGGCGCCACCGGCCGCGGCGGCCTTTTGGTCATCGAGGGCAACGCCTCCTCGCGCTGCGGCATCTCGATGAAGGGCATCGACATCGTCGTGCGCGGCAATATCGGCCATATGTCGG